>NZ_JBITCT010000055.1:1212-63455 GCF_044453465.1 Streptomyces sp. NPDC051677 | reverse complement strand
GGCGGCCAGCGCCAGTGCGTGGCCATCGCCCGCGCCGTCTACTTCGGCGCCCGCGTGCTGATCCTGGACGAGCCCACCGCGGCCCTCGGCGTCAAGCAGTCCGGCGTGGTCCTCAAGTACATCGCCGCCGCCCGCGACCGCGGCCTCGGCGTCATCTTCATCACCCACAACCCCCACCACGCCTACATGGTCGGCGACCACTTCAGCGTCCTGCGCCTGGGCACCATGGAACTCACCGCCTCCCGCGCCCAGGTCAGCCTCGAAGAACTCACCAACCACATGGCAGGCGGCGCCGAACTCGCAGCCCTCAAACACGAGTTGTCCCAGGTCCGCGGCGTCGACGTCGAGGAACTCCCGGAGGCCAAGGACCTCACCGCTCCCGTGGCGGGCCCGGCGGAGGGAACGCCCTGACATGGCAGACGCTCTCGACCGCATCCGCATCGGCTCGGCCCCCGACTCCTGGGGCGTGTGGTTCCCCGACGACCCCCGGCAGGTGCCCTGGGAACGGTTCCTGGACGAGGTCGCCGAGGCCGGCTACTCCTGGATCGAACTCGGCCCCTACGGCTATCTGCCGACCGACCCGGCCCGTCTCACCGACGAGGTGGCCCGGCGGGGGCTGAGCGTCTCGGCGGGAACGGTCTTCACCGGCCTGCACCGCGGGCCGTCCGTCTGGGAGTCCACCTGGGCGCACGTGAGCGAAGTGGCCGTGCTCACCCAGGCGATGGGCGCCCGGCACCTCGTCGTCATCCCGTCCTTCTGGCGGGACGACAAGACGGCCGAGATCCTGGAGCCGCCGGAGCTGACGGGCGAACAGTGGGCCCATCTCACCAAGGGCATGGAGCGGCTGGGCCACGAGGTGAAGGAGACGTACGGCCTGGACCTCGTCGTCCATCCGCACGCCGACACGCACCTCGACACCGAGCCCCACGTGGAACGATTCCTCGACTCCACCGACAGCGAACTGGTCAACCTCTGCCTGGACACCGGTCACTACGCTTACTGCGGCGGCGACAGCGTCCAGTTGATCGAGACCTACGGCGAACGCATCGGCTACCTCCACCTCAAGCAGGTCGACCCGGAGATCCTCGCCGACGTCGTCCGGGACGAGATGCCGTTCGGGCCCGCCGTCCAGCGCGGGGTGATGTGCGAACCGCCGTCCGGCGTGCCGGAGTTGGAGCCGGTCCTGGTCGCGGCACAGCGGCTGGGCGTCGAGCTGTTCGCGATCGTCGAGCAGGACATGTACCCGTGCGAGCCGGACGCCCCGCTGCCCATCGCGGTGCGCACCCGGAAGTTCCTGCGGTCCTGCGGGGCGTGAGCGGTCGCTGACCAGGCGCGTCGCGCCGTCGCCGACAGGCGGTGGCGCGCCCGCGCTCGTATGGTGGTGGTGATGGGCCGCATGCGGCCCGTGCCCCCTTGGTGCGGCTGTGCGGCGCAACCTCCTCATGCGGGAGAAGGCCCATGACACACCCGTACATGCGACTGCGCAGGGGGATCCTCGTCGCCACCGTGGTGGGGGCGTTGGCGGTGCCGACCGCGGGCGGGGCGACGGCACTGCCGTCCTCGCCCGCCGAGACGGCCACCGCCGCCGAACCACCCTCGCCGTCCTCTTCCGAGGACGGCGTCGTCGACCTCACCCCCGCCGTGCAGCAGCAGGTCGACGCAGCCGTCCAGCGGGTCATGAAACAGGCGAACGTGCCCGGGGTGAGCGTCGGCATCTGGACGCCCGACAAGGGCCAATACGTGAAGTCCTTCGGCGTCCGCGACAAGAGCACCGGTCAGGAGATGGCTCCGGACCTCTTCATGCGGATCGGCAGCGAGACCAAGACGTTCACCGTCACGGCCGTCCTCCAGCTGGTCGACGAGGGGAAGGTCGGCCTCGACGACCCCATCGGGAAGTACATCGACGGCGTGCCGAATGGTGACAAGATCACCCTGCGGCAGCTGGCCGGCATGCGCAGCGGACTGTTCAACTACTCCGCCGACCCGGACTTCTACAAGGCCCTGACGACCGATCCCGACCGGCCGTTCACTCCGCAGCAGCTGCTCGACTACTCCTTCAAGCACCCCGTGCTGTTCCAGCCGGGAGAGAAGTTCTACTACTGCAACACCAACCTGATCCTGCTCGGCCTGGTCGTCGAGGAGATGAGCGGCTCGCACCTCAACGACTACATCCACGAGCACATCCTGGACCCCGCCGGCCTGAAGGACACCCTGTTCCCGACCGGCAACGAGTTCCCGACCCCGCACTCCCAGGGCTACACGAACCAGACCGCGACCGGGCAGATCGAGGACTCGGCCGACTGGAACCCCTCCTGGGGCTGGGCGGCCGGCGCGATGATCTCCACGCTGGACGACCTGCGGATCTGGGCACGCACCGTGGCCACCGGCGTTTTTCCCGACGGCGACCGCATGGTCAGCGCCGCCACCCAGAAGCAGCGACTGATCACACCGGCCACCCCCATCCCGGGCACCGGATACGGTCTCGGCATCTTCAACGTGCAGGGCTGGATCGGCCACAACGGCTCGCTGCCCGGCTACGAGTCGCTGACCATCTATCTGCCGTCGGCGCAGGCGACCCTCGTCGTCGTGCTGAACACCGACGTCAACTACAAGAACCAGGAGCCGAGCACCCTGTTCGGCGACGCGATCACGACGATCGTCTCCCCGAACCACGTCTTCAACCTGCCGGCGGAACCGGCGGCGCGCTGAGAACGTTCGGACAGGTGCAAGGTGCGGAGCGGGAAAGGGGAGGGTGAGATGCACGAGGACGAGCAGCCCGACATCACGGAGGCCCAGCGCAAGGCCCGGTTCGGCGCGCTGCCGGAGCGGATCAGCCCGGCGGACATGGTGGAGGAACGGCCCGCCCTGCCGAAGGACCCCTCGCGGGACCACTACGACCCCGACGAAGTGACCGTTCGCTACGGCCTGTGAGAGCCGTTCGGCACGGCCCGCGAGCGTGGAGAAGGGCGACCGGGAACAGCGTTCCCCGGTCGCCCTCGCCCGTGCAGGCTCAGGAGGCCCGCACCTCCGCGATCGTCACCGGCCGGTGCTCGTGCAGGGACAGCGTGCAGGCGTCCGCGATCCAGCCCGCCTCCAGGGCGTCCTCGATCGTGCAGGGAGAGGGGCGGGAGCCGGCCACGACCTCGGTGAACGCGGTGAGTTCGGCGCGGTAGGCGGCGGTGAAGCGGTCCATGAAGAAGTCGTGCGGGGTGTCGGCCGGGAAGGTCACCCCGGGCTCCACCGAGCGCAGCGGAAGCTTGTCCTCCAGGCCCACGGCGATCGAGTCCGTGAACCCGTGGATCTCCATCCGCACGTCGTAACCGCGGGCGTTGTGGCGGGAGTTGGAGACCACCGCGATCGTGCCGTCGTCGAGGGTGAGGATCGCGCCGGTGGTGTCGGCGTCGCCGGCCTCCTTGATGTAGTCGGCGCCCCGGTTGCCGCCGACCGCGTACACCTCGGTCACCTCGCGGCCCGTGACCCAGCGGATGATGTCGAAGTCGTGCACGGAACAGTCCCGGAAGATGCCCCCGGACGCGGCGATGTACGCGGCTGGCGGCGGGGCCGGGTCCAGCGTGGTCGAGCGGACCGTGTGCAGCTTGCCCAGCTCGCCGGCCTGCACCGCCGCCCGCGCGGCGACGAAGCCCGCGTCGAAGCGGCGGTTGTAGCCGATCTGGATGGGGACGGCGGAGCCCTGGACGGCCTTGAGGACGGCCACGCCCTCGCTCATCGTCCTGGCGACGGGCTTCTCGCAGAAGACGGGGACGCCCGCCTCCACGGCGGCCAGGATCAGACCCGGGTGCGCGTCGGTCGCCGCGGCGATCACGACACCGTCCACGCCGGCGGCCAGCACCGCCTCGGGGGAGTCCGCGACCTCGGCGCCGAACCGCTCGGCCGCGTTCTTGGCGGCCTCCGCGAACGGGTCGGCGACGACAAGCGACTCGACGGCGTCGAGTCCGGAGAGGGTCTCGGCGTGGAAGGCGCCGATGCGGCCGAGGCCGAGGATTCCGATGCGCATGGGGGTCACAGCTCCTAGCGAGTCGTACAGAGGCATACAGGGAGACGGGGGAGAAGCGGGTTAGTCGAGTCCGCCGAGCACGTTCTGGTCCCAGTCGATCACCGAACCGGTCACCACGCCCGACCGGTCGGACAGCAGGAAGACCACGAAGTCGGCGATCTCGTCCGGCTGGCCCAGCTTGCCCATGGGCAGCCGGGCGGCGGCCTGCTCGCGCCAGTCGTCCCCGGCGCCGTGGAAGGACTTCTGAGTCGCGTCCTCGCCCTCGGTGGCCGTCCAGCCGATGTTCAGGCCGTTGATCCGGACCCGGTCGAAGCGGTGGGCGTGCGCGGCGTTGCGGGTCAGACCGACCAGGCCGGCCTTGGCGGCGACGTACGGCGCGAGAAACGGCTGACCGCCGTGCGCCGAGGAGGTGATGATGTTGACGATCGTGCCGGGCGCCTCACGGGCCAGCATGTCCGCCACCGCCGCCTGCATGGCGAAGAACGGCGCCTTCAGGTTGATCGCGATGTGCTGGTCGAACAGCTCGGGCGTGGTGTCGAGGAGTGTTCCCCGCGACGTGAGCCCGGCCGAGTTCACCAGGCAGTCGACCCGGCCGTACGCGGCGGCCGTCTCGGCCACCGACGCCTTCGCCTGCGCTGCGTCCGCCAGGTCGGCCCGGACGAAGAGCGCCTTGCCGCCCGTTGCGGTCAGCTCCGCCACCAGGGCCTCGCCCGGTTCCGGCCGCCGTCCGGTGACGGCGACGAGCGCGCCCTCCCGGATCGCGGCCCGCGCGATGGCCGCGCCGACTCCCTGGCTGCCGCCGTTGACGAGGACGACCTTGTCGTCGAGAAGTCCCATGTGCGGAGGTTCCTTTCAGCTGGTGCGCCGCATGGCGCCGGCCCGCAGCTCGTCGCGGAGCGCCTGCGGGGTCCACTCCTCGTGCAGCGCGCGCCGGACGACGTCCGCCTGCGAGGGCGGGGCCAGACCGTCGACGGGCGGGTCGCTGTCGAGGTTGGTGGGGAAGGGGTAGCCCTCGGCGCTCGCCGCGATCACGTGCTCCAGCCACTCCTCGCCCACGCCCTGTGCCCGGCGCTCCAGCAGCACGGGGAAGACCGCGTTGGCCACCGCCTCCCGGTCCACGGTCTCCATCGCCCGCCCGAAGGCCGAGGACACCTGGAGCAGGTTGGCCATCCGCCGTACGTCGGCGGTGCGGTTGGCGCCGGCGGCGTGCAGGACGGCCGGGTTGAAGAAGGCCGCGTCGCCCTTCGCCAGGGGCAGTTGGACGTGGTGCTCGTCGAAGTACTCCTGGAACTGCGGCAGCCGCCACGCCAGATAGCCGGGCTCGAAGGTCTGCGAGTACGGCAGATACAGCGTCGGGCCGGACTCCACCGGCATGTCGCAGTGCGCGACCGCACCCTGCAGCGTGAGCACCGGGGAGAGCCGGTGGACGTGCGCCGGGTAGGCGGCGGCCGCCTCGTCGGAAAGGAACCCGAGGTGGTAGTCGCGGTGCGGGCGCTGCGCCGCGCCGCCCGGGTTCACCACGTTGACCTGGGAGGTCACCTGGTAGCCGGGACCGAGCCAGGCCCGGGAGACCAGCGCGAGGACGTCGTTGGCGTAGTACTCGGCGAACGCCTCCGGGTCGTACCGGGCGGCCTTCTCCAGGGCGTTCCAGACGCGGTCGTTGGCGCCGGGCTTCGCGAAGTGGTCGCCGGCGGTCGCACCCGAGGCGTGCTGCTCGGCGATGAGCGCGTCGAAGACGGCACTGGTCCGGTCGACGACCGCCGGATCGGGGAAGGCGCCCCGGAAGACGACGACACCGGGGCCGTCGGTCAGGGCCCGCACCAGCTCGGCGCGCACCGCACGCTCCGCTCCGGCGGCGCGCAACCGCTCACCGTCGTAGACGAGGACGTTCTTCTCGACGGCAGTGGCGTGCGGGAAGTCGCGGGGGTCGGTTCCGCGCTCGACGAGCGGGCGGAACACGTCGAGGTCGCAGTCCTGCTCGGTCAGCCAGGCACGGTCCCCGGCACGGCCCTGCGCGGAGGAGAAGGACATCCTTGTCCCTTCGATGACAACGGCGGCTCAGCGCTGCCATTCTTGTCATGACAAAACCATCGAGCAACCAGCAGACAGCCATCAAAAACCCCTCAAGCAGACCTCTCGCCGAACCCTCCACCAGACCTCCCAGGAGCCTTCCGTGGGCCACCCCTTCCCCATCCGCGAGATCGCACGTCAGGCGGGTCTCAGCGAGGCCACCGTCGACCGGGTCCTCAACGGCAGGGGAGGGGTGCGCGAGTCCACCGCGCAGGAGGTCCAGCGGGCCATCGCCGACCTCGACCGCCAGCGCACCCAGGTCAGACTCGTCGGCCGCACCTTCATGATCGACATCGTGATGCAGGCGCCGGAACGCTTCACCACCGCCGTCCGGGCCGCCCTGGAGGCCGAGCTGCCGTCCCTGCACCCGGCCGTGCTGCGCTCCCGCTTCCACTTCCGGGAGACCGGACCGGTGCAGGAGCAGGTCGCGACCCTGGACCGGATAGCCCGGCGCGGTTCCCAAGGAGTGATCCTCAAGGCGCCGGACGTCCCCGAGATCGCCGCCGCCGTCGGCCGGCTGGTGGCCGTCGGCATCCCGGTCGTCACCCTCGTCACGGACCTGCCCGCCAGCGCCCGCCTCGCCTACGTCGGCATCGACGACCGGGCCGCCGGCGCCACCGCCGCCTACCTCATGGGCCAGTGGCTCGGCGACCGTCCCGGCCATGTGCTGACAAGCCTGAGCAGCGGGTTCTTCCGCAACGAGGAGGAGCGCGAGATGGGCTTCCGGAGTGTGATGCGGGCCCGCCATCCCGAGCGGGCGCTCGTCGAGATCACCGAGGGGCAGGGGCTGGACGCCACCCAGTACGACCTCGTCCGGGCCGCACTGGAACGCGATCCGGACATCCGCGCCGTCTACTCCATAGGCGGCGGCAACATCGCCGCCCTGCGCGCCTTCGCCGACCTCGGCCGCGAGTGCGCCGTGTTCGTGGCGCACGACCTCGACCACGACAACACCCGGCTGCTGCGCGAGCACCGGCTGTCCGCCGTACTCCACCACGACCTGCGCCACGACGTGCGCGAGGCCTGTCACACGGTGATGCGGGCCCACGGCGCGCTGCCGCCGGCCGGGCCCCTGCTGCCGTCGGCGATCCAGGTGGTCACCCCGTACAACATGCCGCCCCAGGCGACGGCCGGCTGACGCGGGCCGCCGCCTGGGGCGCGGGCTGTGCACTGCGCGGGGCTGTGTTGCCCGGTGCTCCTCGGTGCGGTGCTGATCCGATCAGTGCTGCAGTGCCGGCGCCTTGGCGGCCGGGGTGACGCGGGTCGCGCTGCGGTACGTCGAGACGCCCACGGCCAGCAGCCAGTAGCTGAGGACGGCCCCCATCAGCGCGGTCGTGCCCCAGCCGTTCGCCGCGTAGAAGAAGGCGGGGTCGTTGCCGAAGAACAGCGACGGCACGAACGCCAGGTTGATCCCGGCCAGGACGTACGCCGAGCGGCCGGTCCAGCGCGGCAGCAGACGGGTCCGGGAGACGGCGTACCCGAGGGCGGTCAGGAACAGCGCCAGCATGAGGCGGGAGATCGACCCGTACAGGATGTAGGTGCCGCTGACGTCGATGGTCGGATCGATGGGATGGTCGACGGCGATGACCGCGCCGGCCTCCAGGCCCATCGAGACCAGGGTGACCGTGGCGTAGACGAGACCGGTGGAGAAGGCGATCGAGCCGACCCACTCATGGGCGGGGCTGACCCGCCGCACCAGTTCGCGCAACGCCGTCACGAACACGACCAGCGCGGCCAGCGCGACGATCCCGATGAGCAGCCGGGACAGCACGTTGCCGTCCGGCGGCGGGCCGTCGTAGACGAAGTACAGCGGCACCTGGACGATGAGCGCGACCGCGGCGACGACGGCGGCGAGGCCGGTCAGGCGGCGGGCGACGACTTCGGACATGGGGCTCCCCCGAGTTCTCGGTGTGGCGGAATCGGTGTCGGCGTCCGCGTGTTCGTGCGCTCGCTCGCCGACCCTTGAAGCCTGCCGTCTTCGGGGCGCGCGGTCCCTGGGCCTGAGGACCGAACCGGGGGTGTTCCCAGGGCCACCCCTACGGGTGGACGTCCACCCAGGAGCCGCTCCGGGCGGACCGGGTCATCGCCTCCAGCACGGTCGCGCTGTGCACCGCGTCCGCGAGCGTCGCCCCGTGCGGGGCGCCCTCGGCGACCGAGCGCAGGAAGCGGTACGCCTCCACGACCTTCAGGTCGTCGTAGCCCATGGCGTTCGCCGCGCCCGGCTGGAACGCGCCGAACTCGCCGTCGCCCGGGCCGACGTACACCGTGCTGACCGGCTGGTCCTGGTACGTCGTGCCACGGCTGACGCCCAGTTCGTTCATCCTCCGGAAGTCCCAGAACACCGCGCCCTTGGTGCCGTGCACCTCGAAGCCGTAGTTGTTCTGCTCGCCGACCGAGACCCGGCAGGCCTCCAGCACACCCCGCGCGCCGGAGGCGAAGCGCAGCAGACAGTTGACGTAGTCCTCGTTCTCGACCGGGCCGAGCTCGCCGCCGGCGGCACGGCTGTGGCCCGCCGTCGCCCCTGTCGGGCGGGCCCGCTCGGGCACGAAGACCGCGGTGTCGGCCGTCAGGGACGTGATGTCGCCGAGCAGGAAGCGGGCCAGGTCGACGCCGTGCGAGGCCAGGTCGCCCAGGACTCCGCTGCCGCCCCGCTCCCGCTCGTACCGCCAGGTCAGGGCGCCGTCCGGGTGGGCCGCGTAGTCGCTGAAGAGGCGGATGCGGACATGCGTGACCGTGCCGAGGTCACCGGAGGCGATCAGGTCGCGGGCGGTCTCCACGGCGGGCGCGTTGCGGTAGTTGAAGCCGACCGTGCCCTGGACGCCGGCCTTGGCCACCGCGTCCGCCACGGCCCCGGCGTCCTGCGGGGTGAGGCCGACCGGCTTCTCGATCCAGATGTGCTTGCCGGCCTCGGCCATCGCGACACCGATCTCGCGGTGCAGGAAGTTCGGCGCGGTGATGCTCACGGCCCGCACCCGGGGATCGGCGGCCACCTCACGCCAGTCGCGGGTGGTGGCGGCGAAGCCGAACTGGTCGGCGGCCTCCTCCGCCCGGCCGGGCACCTCCTCGGCGACGGTCACGAGCTCCGGACGCAGGGCCAGCCGCGGATAGTGGTGCCGGACGCGGGCGTACGCCTGGGTGTGCACCCGGCCCATCCAGCCGAACCCGACGACGGCGACGCCGATCGAACCCACCGACCCCGCTGAACTCACCGAACCCACCGACCCGACCATTGACAGCCCCTCTTTGGACCGATCCATCTACTTTCCCGGCCACCCTGAGGGCGGTTCGCCAAGGGTGTCAAGCCTTGCGGGACCCTTTGACAACCGCTCAGCCGCATGGAACGGTCCAATCATGAGACCGCCGACCATCCGCGACGTGGCCGTCCGGGCCGGAGTGTCCAAGTCGTTGGTCTCCCTCGTGCTGCGCGGCTCCGGTCAGGTGCGCGCCGAGAAGCGGGAGGCCGTCCTGCGGGCCGTGCGCGAGCTGGGCTACCGGCCCAACGCGGCCGCGCGCAGTCTCAGCGAGCAGCGCACCCTCCCTCACTCCGGGCTGCGCTCAGGCGGGGGGACCCCCATGGTCGGCGTCCTCCTGCACGACCTGCGCAACCCCTGGTACGTCGATCTCCTGGACGGCCTCAACTCGCTGCTGCACGCCGCCGGCCTGCACATGCTGCTCGCGGACGCCCGGCTGAACCGCCGCGTCGGGCAGGACCCGGCCGGTCCGTTCCTCGAACTCGGCGCCGACGGCCTGGTCGTGGTGGGGACGCTGCCCGACCCGGCGGCGCTGGGCGCGGTCGCCGAGCGGATCCCGGTCGTCGTCGCGGGCGCCCGGGAGCCCGTCCCGGCCGGGGTCGACGTCGTCGCGGGCGACGACGAGCAGGGCGCGCGGCTGGTCACCGAGCACCTCCTCGGCCTTGGGCACCGCCGGATCGCGCACATCGCGGGCTACGGCGCGGTCGGCGAGCTGCGTCGGCGCAGTTTCGAGGCGGCGATGCGGGCGCACGGGGCGGGCGAGGCGCTGATCGAGCTCAGCGACATGACGGAGGAGGGCGGTCACCGGGCCGCCGTACGGCTGCTGAGTCGTCCGGACCGGCCCACGGCCGTGTTCGCCGTCAACGACATCGCCTGCGTCGGCGCCCTCTCGGCGGCCGAGGAGATGCGCCTGCGGGTCCCCCGGGACCTGTCCGTGGTCGGCTACGACAACACGAGCACGTCCCGGCTGCGGCACCTCTGGCTGACCACGGTCGACAACGCCGGCCACGAGGTCGGACGCCGGGCCGCCCGCTTCCTTCTGGACCGGTTCGAGGGGCACGGGGGAGCGGGACGCGTGCGGCTGGCCGCGCCCGTGCTGGAGATCAGGGACACCACGGCGCCCCCGCTCGGGGACTGAGCGCACACGCACACGGGGGACTCCCGTGCGCCGGACACGGCGGACAAAATTGTTGACAATCTTGTCTGGCTAGATTTAGGTTCGACACGCACTCACTCAGGGAGGGCAGCCATGCCGAAAGAAGCCCGTCCGAGCACCGGGGAGCAGGCCAAACAGCATGCGCTCGCGCAGCTGCGGCAGGCGATCCTGCACGGCGAGATGGCGCCGGCGCAGCGGTTGGTGGAGAACGAGCTCGCCGAGCAGTTCGGTGTGACGCGGGCCAGCATCCGCGCGGCTCTGATCGACCTGGAGTCCCAGGGACTCGTCGAGCGGATCCGCAACCGGGGTTCACGGGTGCGGCTGGTGACCGTGGACGAAGCGGTCGCCATCACCGAGTGCCGCATGGTCCTCGAAGGGCTCTGCGCGGCGAAGGCCGCCGTCGCCGCCAGCGACGAGCAGCTCGACGAGCTGACGGAGCTGGGCACGGCGATGACCAAGGCCGTGGCCGACGGTGAGCCGGTGACGTACTCCGAGCTCAACCAGGAACTGCACGCCAAGGTGCGCGAGTTCTCCGGCCAGCAGACCGCCGTGGACCTGCTGGAGCGGCTCAACGCCCAACTGGTGCGCCACCGCTTCCAGTTGGCGCTCAGGCCGGGCCGGCCGCAGCACTCCCTGAAGGAGCACCTGGCCATGATCGAGGCGATCAGGGCCAGGGACCCGCAGGCGGCCGAGACGGCCGTCCGCGCCCACCTCACCAGCGTGATCGAGGCGCTGCGCGACTGACAGCCGCGCGGCCGAGAGCCGCTGACAGGGCGGGCGTCAACCTGTCACCGAGGAGACCGCAGCAATGACCCAGGCCAACGCGCCCGCCACGCACCCGCCCCGATCGACCCTGGTCGTCACCGCGCACGCCGGGGACTTCGTGTGGCGGGCGGGCGGCGCCATCGCCCTGGCCGCCTCCCGCGGGGAGAAGGTCACCATCGCCTGCCTCACCTTCGGCGAGCGCGGCGAGTCCGCCAAGGCCTGGCGCGAGGGCAGGAAGCTGGAGGAGATCAAGGCGATACGCCGGGACGAGGCGGAGCGCGCCGCCGCGGCCCTCGGCGCCGAGGTCCGCTTCTTCGACGCCGGGGACTACCCGCTGGTAGCCACCGCCGAGTTGACCGACCGACTCGTCGCCGTCTACCGCGAGACCCAGCCCGACGTCGTCCTCACCCACCCGGTCGAGGACCCCTACAACGGCGACCACCCGGCCGCCAACCGCATGGCGCTGGAGGCCCGCGTCCTCGCCCAGGCCGTCGGCTACCCGGGCGAGGGCGAGATCATCGGCGCCCCGCCGGTCTTCTACTTCGAGCCGCACCAGCCCGAGATGAGCGGCTTCAGGCCCGAGGTGCTGCTCGACATCACCGAGGTGTGGGACGCCAAGCGCAAGGCCATGGAGTGCCTCGGCGCCCAGCAGCACCTGTGGGAGTACTACACCGACCTCGCCGTCCGCCGGGGCGTCCAGCTCAGGCGCAACGCCGGCCCCAATCTGGGCCTGGCTCACAAGACCATGGCCGAGGCGTTCATGCGTCCCTACCCGCAGATCGCGAGGGAGCTGGCGTGAGCGGCGTGATCGTCACCAACCCGCCGAAGGCGGACCTGAAGGACGTCGACGCGCTGGCCGGTTTCGGGGTGGCCACCGTCAGCGAGGCGATGGGCCGAACCGGCCTGCTGGGCCCGCAGATCCGGCCCGTCCAGCAGGGCGTGCGGGTCGCGGGCACCGCCGTCACGGTGCTGAGCTGGCCCGGCGACAACCTCATGATCCATGCGGCCGTGGAGCAGTGCGGCGAGGGCGACGTCCTGGTCGTCACCACCACCTCGCCGTGCGCGGACGGTCTGTTCGGCGAGCTGTTCGCGACCGCCCTGAAGCAGCGCGGGGTGCGCGGTGTCGTCATGAACACCGGTATCCGCGACACCCAGGAGCTGCGGGAGATGGGCTTCGCCGCCTGGTCCCGGGCGGTCTCCTCGCAGGGCACGGTCAAGGCCACGGGCGGCTCGGTCAACGTGCCGATCGCCGTCGACGGCCAGGTGATCCGCCCGGGCGACGTGGTTCTCGCCGACGACGACGGCGTGGTCGTCGTACCCCGCGAGCGCGCCCGCGAGACCGCCGAGAGGTCAAAGGCCCGCGAGGCCAAGGAGGCCGCCACCCGCGCCGCCTTCCTCGACGGACAACTCGGCCTGGACCGCTACGGGTTGAGGGAGACGCTCAAGCGGCTCGGCGTCGAGTACAGGACATACGAGGAGTACACGACATACGAGGAGCGCGACGAGCATGAGGGGGAGCGGTCGTGACCGGAGGGCCCGAGGGGGTGCCCTGCCTGCTGATGCGGGGCGGCACCTCCAAGGGCGCCTACTTCCTCGCCGACGACCTCCCCGCTGAACCGGTCCTGCGCGACGACCTGTTGCTGCGGATCATGGGCAGCCCGGACCCGCGCCAGATCGACGGCCTGGGCGGTGCGCACCCGCTCACCAGCAAGGTGGCCGTGGTCTCGACCTCGCCCGACCCGCGCGCCGACGTCGACTACCTCTTCCTTCAAGTGGCCGTCGACAGGCCCGAGGTGAGTGCCCGTCAGAACTGCGGGAACATCCTCGCCGGCATCGGCCCGTTCGCCGTCGAGCGTGGACTCGTCGCGGCGGGGGAGGAGTCGACGTCCGTCCGCATCCGGATGGTGAACACCGGCGACTACGCGACGGCGACCTTCCCGACCCCCGGCGGCCGTGTCGACTACACGGGAGACGCCGAGATCTCGGGTGTGCCGGGGCGGGCCGCGCCCGTGATGATCGAGTTCCCGCCGGGCGCGCGCCCGCTGCTGCCCACCGGCAACGTCCGGGACGAGATCGACGGCGTCCCCGTGACCTGCGTGGACAACGGCATGCCGACCGTCCTCGTCGCGGCCGGCTCGCTCGAGGTCACCGGATACGAGTCGCCCGGGGACCTGGAGGAGGACGGGGCGCTCGCCGACCGGCTGCGCACGATCCGGCTGGCGGCGGGCCGGCTGATGGGCCTCGGCGACGTCTCGGACGCCACCGTCCCCAAGGTCACCCTGCTCGCCCCGCCCCGGGGCGGCGGCGCCGTCACCACCCGCACCTTCATCCCTGTGCGCTGCCACCCCTCCATCGGTGTCCTCGGCGCGGCCGGCGTCGCCGCGAGCCTGCGGATCGAAGGGGGCGTGGGCGCGGAGATCGCGGAACTCAAGCCCGACAGCGACCGCGTGCGCATAGAACACCCCACCGGATTCCTCGACATGGAAAGCAGCCTCGGAACCACTCCCGACGGCCTGCCCGCCGCCCGTCGCACGGCCGTGGTCCGCACGGCCCGCAAGCTCTTCGACGGCGTCGTCTTCCCCCGACCGGCCGAGACGGCGCCGATGCCCCCGCAACCCCTTGGAGGTCAACGATGACCCCGCCGCTCGGCGACATCGCCCACATCGGCCACGCGCAGCTCTTCACCCCGGACCTGGACGCCAGCGTCGCCTTCTTCACCGACTACCTGGGGCTCACCGTCAACGAGCAGCGCGACGACACCGTCTACCTGCGGACCTTTGACGACTACGAGCACCACAGCCTGGTGCTCACCGCCCGCGAGCAGCCCGGCCTCGGCCGGCTCGCCCTGCGCACCTCCAGCGAGGAGGCCCTCCACCGTCGTGTCGAGGCGGTCGAGGAGGCGGGCGGCACGGGCCGCTGGGTCGAGGACGAACCCGGCCTCGGCAAGCTGTACGTCACCGCCGATCCGGACGGCCATGAGCACGCCCTGTACTGGGAGAGCGAGCACTACCGGGCCCCCGACGAGCTGCGTCCCGCGCTGAAGAACCAGCCGCAGGCCAAGCCCAACCGGGGCGTGGGCGTACGGCGGTTGGACCACGTCAACTTCCTCGCCGCCGACGTGCTCGCCGGCGCGGAGTTCCAGCAACAGGTGCTGGGCGCCCGGCCGACGGAGCAGATCCGGCTCGACTCCGGTCGGATCGCGGCGCGTTGGCTGACGTACACGAACAAGTCGTACGACGTCGTCTACACCGAGGACTGGACCGGCGCCAGCGGCAGGCTGCACCACATCGCGTTCGCGACCGACACCCGCGAGGACATCCTGCGGGCGGCCGATCTGGCCATCGACAGCGGTGTGTTCATCGAGACGGGCCCGCACAAGCACGCCATCCAGCAGACGTTCTTCCTGTACGTCTACGAGCCCGGCGGCAACCGCATCGAATTGTGCAACCCGCTCACGCGGCTGGTGCTGGCGCCGGACTGGCCGCTGATCACCTGGACCGAGGAGGAACGGAAGAAGGGGCAGGCCTGGGGGCTGAAGACCATCGAGTCGTTCCACACCCACGGAACGCCACCTGTGTGTCGATGAGATTGTTGACAAAAACGTTGACGAATAATGACGGGAGTATCTAGCGTCGGGGCACCCCGCCCGCACGAGAGGAAAACAAGGATGTCCTCCTCCCCGTCCCCGTCCCCCTCCCCGTCCCCCGCTCCGTCCGCCCGTGGCGGCAGGCTGGCCCTGCTGGTCGTCGGTCTGTGCTGGCTGGCCGTGCTCTTCGACGGCCTCGACATGTTCATCTACGGCTCGGTGCTGCCGCACCTGCTGGAGACCAAGACCTTCGGCCTCACCCCGGACACGGCCGGGGACCTCGGCAGCTACGCCACCTTCGGCATGTTGGTCGGCGCCCTGACCGCGGGCACCGTCGCCGACCGGATCGGCCGCAAGAAGCTGATGGTCGGCTGTGTGGTCCTCTTCTCGCTCGCCTCCGGCGTGTGCGCGACGGCAGCCGGAGTCGAGGTCTTCGGCCTCGGCCGGACCCTGGCGGGCGTCGGCCTCGGCGGTCTGCTGCCCACTGCGATCAGCATGGTCTCCGACTACGCCCCGCGCGGCCGCGGCGCCCTGATCATCGGTCTGCTGATGACCGCCCACCACGCAGGCGGCATCCTCTCCGCCTACGTCGCCAAGTGGCTCATCGACCCCGTCGGCTGGCGGGCCGCTTTCTGGGTGTGCGTGCTGCCGCTGCTCTTCGCGCCGGTGCTCGCGAGGCTGCTGCCCGAGTCGCTGAGCTTCCTCGTCGCCAAGGGCCGCATGGAGGAGGCCCGCGCACTGGCCGCCCGCCACGACGTCGAACTGCCCGCCACGACGTCCGGCAGGCAGGGCGCGGCCGACCGCTGGAACGCCCTGCAGAACCTCTTCCGCGGCGGCGAACGGACCCAGACCCTGCTGTACTGGCTGGCCTCCTTCGGTGGCCTCCTCCTCGTCTACGGCGTCGCCACCTGGCTGCCCACCCTGATGCGCGCCGAGGGCTACGCGCTCGGCTCCGCCCTGTCCTTCGTGGTCGTCTTCAACCTCGGCGGCATCGTGGGCATGCTGATCGCCGGGCGCGCCGCCGACCGGTTCGGCGCCCCGCGCATCTCGGCGGTCTGGTTCGCGCTGACGGCCGCCGGCGTGTTCCTGCTGAGCGTCCACATGCCGACGAGCGTCACGATGATCGTCGTCTTCCTCACGGGCGTCTTCCTCAACAGCGCCCAGACGATGATCTACGCGACGGTCTCCATCCGCTCCCACCCCGACAACCGGGCCACGGCCGTCGGCTGGACCTCCGGCATGGGCCGCTTCGGCGCCGTCTTCGGCCCGTGGCTCGGCGGTCAGCTGCTCGCCGCGAACCACGGCGACTGGGGCTTCACCGCCTTCGCGATCGCCGGCCTGTCGTCCATGGTCTTCATCGGCATCGCGGCGCTACGCAGCTCCAAGCAGGCGCCGCAGGGCGCCGACCAGGAACTGGTGGGCGCCCACTAGCCGACCGGGAGTTCGCCGGCTGCGGGCGCGTGGGGGCTGGTCGCACAGTTCCCCGCGCCCCTGGGGACCCTGTCCGGCGCCGGTCCGTTCGAGGTGCGGTGGGGTGCGCCGGGCGTCACGCTCGTCGTATGGGTGAGCGTTGGGATGTTCGCCGGGCGGGCGCCAGAAACGCCTCGCACCGGGTGCTGATGATTCCGGGCGGCATGTGCACGACCGAGTTCTACGCGGACGTCATGGCCGAGCCGGCGGTGGCGGGGCTCGGAATGGTCGCGGTGACCCAGCCGGGGTTCGGCCGGACCGAGGCGCCCGAGGACGTGTCCATGGAGCACTACGCCCGGCTGCTGGCGCACTTCGCCGCCGAGGCCGGCTGCGACGCCGTCGTCGGGCACAGCCTGGGCGCGAACGTGGCGCTGGAGATGGCCGCGCTGGGCCTCTTCGACGGCCCGCTGGTGCTGCTGTCGCCGACCTTCTCGCGCGGCGACGAGGCGAGGTTCCTGACCGTGCTGGACGCCGTCGGCCGGGTGCCCGTGCTGGGCGGCGCGGCCTGGACGGCCATGCTCGGACTGATGCCCCGGGCGATGAGACGCGAACTGCCGCCGCAGCGCGCCGAGGCGCTGGCGGCGGTCATGGGCGGCAACGACCCGGTGGCCTGCCGCCGGATCGTACGGGGCTACTACGCCTACCTGGCCCGGTATCCGTCGCTGGCCCCGAGACTGTGCGGGGCGGGTGTGCCCGCCTGGGTGGTGCGCGGCGACCGGGACATGATCGGCCTGACGGACGGCGAGCGGCGTGACCTGCAGGCCTGCCCGCACGTCCGCATGGTCACCGTCGCCGACGCGGGGCACCTGCTCCTGGTCGAGCAGCCGGCCGCCGTCGCCGAGATCGTCGCGGAGGCGGCCACGGCGTCGGTGCGCTGAACGAGCCGTCGGGCGTCAGGCGTCGGGCGCCTCGGTCTGGGCCACCTGCCTGAGGTGACGGGCGATCAGGTTGTAGGTGGCGCGGGCCTTTACGTCGTCCTTGGCGTCGTAGCCGTGGTCGGCTCCGCTGACGTCGTGGAGTGCGACGAGGGCGCCCGCCGCGTCGAGCCGCTCGGCGTACCGTGTCGCCTCGTTCCTGAGCAGGTCGTCGTGGGCCGTGATCACCAGCGCCGGGGCGATGCCCTTGAGGTCGGCCGTGTCCGCGGCGCCCGCGGGCGAGACGAGCCGGTGGGCGCGCTCACGGGGGTCCGGGACATAGGAGGAGTCGAAGATCTCCCCCATCCAGGGTCGCAGCATCGGCTTGGCGACGGCGGCCTGCTTCTCCCTGGCGGCGGTCGCGAGATCCAGCGGGGGATAGTGCAGCACCTGGAGCGCGATCGACGGACCGCCCTGCTCCAGGGCCTGCCGGGCCACGGCGGCGGTGAGCGCGCCGCCCGCGCTCTGCCCGCCCACGGTGAGCCGCCCGCCGTCCCAGCCCTGCTCGGCGCCGTGCTCGGCGACCCACCTCACGACGTCGTACGCCTGCGTGGTCGGGGCCGGGAACGGGTGCTGCGGGGCGACGACGTACTTGACGTTGACCACGACCGCTCCCGCCTCCACGGCCAGCAGCCGGCACAGCGCGTCGTCCATCTCCGGCATCGACAGGACGAAGCCGCCGCCGTGGAAGTTGACGTGCACGGGGGGACGCGGCGCCGTCCCGGTCGGCGGCGCGTACACCGTGACCGGGGCCGGGGCGACGGAGGTCGGGATCGTCAACTGCCGTACGTCGCGCGGGTATTCGGGGAAACGGGACTGCCAGGCGGCCGTGGAGCCGGGGCCGCGGGAGCGCCGGCTCGCCAGCCGGTTGAGGCCCTGCATCGTCGTGGCGGCGCGGGCGGCCACCGCGGGTCTGGCCATGATGGACATGCGGGTTCCGTTCGTCGAGCCATACCGTCGATCGCCAGGATTCCTGTCGATGGAAACATCGTGAAGCTAGCACGGCGGCGCCCGCGTGCACACCCACCCGTCAGTCGCGTCTGGCGACGATCCGGTACGCGTTGGACACGCCCAGCCGGTGCGACAGCGGCCGCACCGCGAACCGGTCGAGGAGGGTGCCCGCGATCAGCGCCGGGACCCCGGCGAGGAGCAGCGCCGCGCGCAGCGTGCGCCGCAGCGCGCCGGGCGGTTCAGGCAGCCAGGGCGCGTCGTCCCGGGGCGCCGCGTGGTCCAGTGCCAGCCAGACGGCGGCCAGCAGATCGACCGGGTCGTGCGGCTCGGCGTGCTGCTCCGCCACCACCGTGAAGCCCAGCCGCGCGAGCCGTTCCCGCAGGTTGGCCACCGGCACGAAGTGCAGATGCTGCGGCTGGAGCCAGGGCAGCCACCAGCGGCCGAGGAGGCGGGCGTAGCGGCTCTCGGGGTCCGGCACCTCGATGAGCAGATGGCCCCCGGGGCGGACCGTCTCCCGTGCGGCGCGCAGCTCACGGTCGGGGTCGGTGCTGTGCTCCAGGTAGTGGAACATGCTCACCACGTCGTAGCCGGCGGCCAGCCCCGGCGCGAGGTCGGCGAAGCTGCCCCGGTAGCCGTGCTGCACCCGGCCCTCCCGCTGGGCGAGCTCGACGCCGTCGGTGAAGTCGAGCCCGTCGAACGTGGTCCCGGGCAGCACCTCCTGGGCGACCGCACAGAAGTGGCCGTGTCCGGTGCCGACGTCCAGCCAGGTCTTCGGCTCGGGGTCGTGCGGCAGCATCGACTCGGCCCGCCCGCGGTACATCTTCGTCCGGCTCCCGAAGGTGTCGCCGAGCTTCTTCTCGCCGAGCCCGTCGTAGAAGTCCCGGTAGTAGAACTCCAGGCCCTCCGCGCTGAGTCGGGGGTTCTGGAAGGTGTGCCCGCAGGCCTCGCAGCGGTCCAGGACGAAGCGGCCCGGCTTGTGCTGGAGCAGGTCGGTGGTGCGCAGCCGGGTGGTCAGCTCGTCCGAGCCGCACCAGGGGCAGGCGGTGCTCCGGGGCTCGAAGAAGCGGTCCAGGCCGGCCGCGATGTCCGCCTGGTAGCCGGGGCGCAGCTTGGCGATCCGCTCGGCGGCTGTGGCGGACTCGGTGTCTTGGCTCTTTTCGCTCATCTGAACTCCCTGGCCAGTTCCTCGAGATGGACGGCGGCGGCCGAGGCGCCGCCCGCGGCGCGAAACGCCGTACGGATCCGGTCGGCCGCGGCGCGGTGGGCGGGGTCGTCCAGGACGGAGTCGAGCGCCGCGCCCAGCTTCTGCGCGGTGACCCGGCCGAACCGCACCCGCACCCCGGCCCCCGCGTCCACGACCTGCCCAGCCACGACCGGCTGGTCGTCTCGGATGGGCGCCACGACGAGCGGAACCCCGTGCCACAGCGCCTCGCACACGCTGTTGTGCCCCGCGTGGCAGACCACGGCGCCGACTCCCCGTTCCAGCAGGGCGAGTTGCGGCACGGACGGCACGACCAGCACGTCCTCGCCGTCGCCGTCGCCGCCCGGCTCCAGCGTGCCGCCGGGGTCGACGATCACCCCCTGCACCCGGTCGGCCCGCTCCCGCAGTGCGCTTCGGCACGTGTCGAGGAACCGGCCGCCGACGTCGGTGTTCGCAGTGCCGAGCGTGACCAGCACGGTGACCCGGCCGGGGTCGAGCCACTCCCAGGGGAAGCCGGCGGTGGACGGCCGGGCCGTGATCGACGGACCGACCCAGCGGACCGCGTCGCGGGAGCCGCCCGCCAACTCCGGGGTGCTGAAGGCGAGGACGAGCCGCGGGGAGAAGCGGGGGTCGTCGACGCCCGCCGGATCCCCGACGGCGACCCGGAGTTCGGCCAGCCTCTCCGTCAGCCACCGACTGACCTTGGGCAGCCCGGAGAGGGGGTCGGTGAACTCGGCCGACGTGGTCGCCGAGGTCGCCCAGGGCAGGCCCAGCCGCTCAGCGACCAGCGCGCCGGCGAAGGCCTGCTGGTCGGCCACGACCACGTCCGGCCGGAACGCCTCGACGGCCGCCCGCACGCCCGGCGCCATGGCCAGAGCCAGCGGGAGCAGGTACCACTCCCACAGGAACTTCAGAGCCTCCGGGCCGCGCAGATCGGCCGGCCGCTCACCCTGCGGGGTCCCGGCACACGCGAAGACCGTCCCGGCTCCGGGACCCGCGAGCCGGCCCACCAGCTCCGGATCGGGGCAGGCCCACGCCACCCGGTGCCCGCGCGCGGTGAGTTCGGCGGCGACGCCGACGGTCGGGTTGATGTGCCCGACCAACGGCGGGACGACGAACAGCAATCGGCTCACCCGGCCGCCTCCGCCGCCACCCGCCCGGCCTCCTCGACCAGGTGCAGGATGTGCCCGCCGACCGTCCCCGGGGCCTCCACGAGAACCGAGTGCTCGTGCCCCGGGATCACCACGGTCCGGCAGTCCGGCAGCACCGCCTGAAACCAGGGCGCGAGCGCGGCGAGATCGGAGTCGCCGCCGTACAGGCCCAGCACCGGGCAGCGCACCGCCGCGATCTGATCGTCCGTCAGCACCTGGCTGGCCGGGATGTCCCGGCCGAGGCTGGTCTCGCGGGCGAGCCGGGCCGCGCCCTTCGCCAGGCGGGCGGTGTTGTGGCTGCGGTTCGCGGTGATCCAGGCGATCGCCTCCGGCTCGTTGTGCGCGAGCTGCGTCACCACCCGGTCCAGGATCCCGCCGAGCTTCACCGCCCAGGCGGCGGTGGCCGGTTCCGACTCGATGAGGCTGACGCTCGCCGCCCGCTCGGGATGCCGGGCCGCGTAGCCGAACGCGATCGTCCCGCCGTAGGAGTTGCCGACGAGATGGACCGGGCCCCTCACCGCCAGCCGGTCGAGCAGCGCCTCCAGGTCGTCGACGCCGTCGTCCAACGTGTAGCCGGCGGCGGGGCGTTCACTGCGTCCGTGGCCGCGCAGGTCGTACATGACGACGTCGAGGCCGGCGGCCGCGAACGCGGGCGCGACGGTGAAGTAGTAGCTGGCCAGGCTGTCAGTGAGCAGACCGTGCACCAGCACCACGGTGGCGGTGGCCGACCGGCCCTCCCGGGGGCCGATCCGCTGTACGTGCAACCGGACGGCGCCGGTGTCGACCATCGCCATGGCTCAGCTCGCCCCCGCGCCCTTCAGGCTCGTCACGACGTACTCGACGAGTCGGCCGACGGTCAGCTCGATGATCTCGTCGAACTCCATGCCGGCCAGGAACTCGGCGAAGTTGACCCGGTCGCCGTACCGCTCCTGGAGCAGACCGGCCAGGGTGACCAGGTCGATGCTCTCCAGTTCCAGGTCGCGGTTGAAGGTCGTCCGCATGCCGATCTCGACGTCGTCGAGGCCGTACTCGTCCTCCAGGAGCCGCGCGAGCATGCCGGTGAGGTCGGCGAGGACGGCCTCCTCGTCGGCGCTGACGGAGGTGTGGGGGGTGGGGGAAGTCATCGGGCGTCGTACTCCTCAGGGGTCGGGTGTCCCGTCGTCCAGGCGACCGCGTACGAACGGTCGGGCAGCCGGGGCGGGTTGGCGGCCGAGGTGCAGTGCACGGTGTAGGCGTGTGCCAGGCGGCCGGCGACGGTCAGCCGGTCGCCGGCCGGCGTCGCGTCGAGGACCGTGAAGTCCCGGGGCCTGCCGCCGAATCCGGTGCCCTCCGCCTTGGCGACGGCCTCCTTCGCCGCCCAGAAACGGGCGAACCACAGGGCCTCGGACTCGCCGCTCTGTTCCGACAGGCCGTGCAGAAGGCGCAGTTCGTCCGTGCCGAGGGCGGCGGCGAGGGTCTGCGGGGTGCGGTCGGTGACCTCCTCGATGTCGATCCCGGGCCCGGGGCCCGAGACGTGCGGCCGGACGATCGCGACGCCCGCCTCCGCACAGTGGGCCAGCGAGACGTCCAGCGCGGGCAGGACACGGCCGTGCACGCCGGCGACGTACGGGCGGCCCGCCGCGTCGTTGTGCACCCGTAGCTCCGCCGGGAAGACCGGCCCCTCGCCCTGGTCCCACAGCCACTGCCGGACCGCGTCCTTGACCGCGATCCGGCCCAGCAGCCACTGCCGGCGCCCGCGCGGCGCGTGCTCCGCGTACTGTGCACGCTCCACGCCGCCGAGGGAGTTGCGCATGATCAGCTCCCGGGACGCCAGGTCCGGCCACCGCTCGTGCAGCAGCTGCCAGCCGCCCGGCCGGGTCTCGGAGAGGATGTTGAACTCCGGGAAGCGCTCGACGGGCCTGGTCGTGGGGTCGTTGTCGAAGCGGCGGTCCTGCCAGCCGTGCAGCTCCGCCCACACCGTGCCCCCGACGGTCAGCTGGACCTCGGCCTCCAGGAACGTGTCGGTGAGGTCCGTGATCCGCACCAGGCAGCCCACCGCGGTCCCCGGCGTCGGATGCGGCCCGTGGAACCGCATCTCCCGCATCCCGACCGGGAACACGACGGTCCGCTCCGTACGGGTCGCCATGATCCAGTAGCCGAGGATCTGGCCCACGTTGTCCAGCAGCGCGCCGGGCGCGGGCGGCGCGGTGATGACTCCCCGGACGTGGCGGTCGCCGATCGCGGTGAGCTCGGTGACGCCCTGGAACGCCGGGCCGTGGAACATCCAGCGCTCGGCGTACAGCTGGGCGGCGGTGTGCTCCGGGGTGCGCTCGGCGCCGGGGTCGGTGCGCCACGGGGCGGGGGGCGGGGCGGGGTACGCCGCGGCGAGTTCCACCGTGGCGCGGGCCCGGGGACCGAAGGAGACGGCCAGCCGGTCCGGGGCTTCCGGGTCCTGCGGGGTCACAATCACGGGCACGTCGACGGCGGGGGTGGCGGTGAGCCACTCCTCGAACCGCGCGCCGTGCACGGCGACCGGCACCCTCCCGGGGGACGACTCCTGGGCCGCGTCCACCGCCGCGTCCACGATGTGCTGCACGATCGTCGTCGCCGGGACGACCGGCCACCGGTCGGCGACGTCGGGCCAGCCGGGGCGCTGCGGGAAGAAACAGTGGTCCAGGAGGTAGGGCATCGTGTCGGGGGAGACGCGGACGGTGCTGTGCCTCGGACCGATCGGCCGTGGACGTACGGGAGTTGACGCCCTCGTGGTCATGAGGGCGGCGGCCGTGTCCGCCGTCTCGCGGAGCAGTGCGCTCAGCTCGGCGGCCACCGGGGAGCGTTCGACGAGGGCGTCCAGCGGCGAAGGTCCGCCGGTGTCCGCCGTACGGGCCGGGGCGACGGCGCGCAACTCGGCCCGCAGCGCGGTGAGGTCGTGAGGAGCGAGGGACACCAGCGACCCACTCAAGTCCAGGTGCACCGAAGGTCGTTGGGCCTTCGACGGCTCGACCGGCGGCAGAGCGGGCGCCACCGTCGCGCCCGCCGTCCACAGCGCGGCGGCCACCCGGCGGAGCTGGCCGAGGCCCGTGCGGTGGGGTGAGTTGGCGGCGACGACGAGGTGGTCGTGGCCGCCCAGGGTGTCGCCGACGAGGGAGCCGAGCTGACCGGGGCCGACCTGGACGTACACCCGGTGGCCGGCCGCGTGGAGGGCCTCGGCGAGCTGCCGGAAGCGGACGGGTTCCAGCAGGTGCCGGAGGAACAGGGACCGTATCCCCGCCTCGTCCGCGGGGAACGGCGCGGCGGTCGTTCCCGACCAGACCGGAGTGTGCGGGCGATGCAGCCGGAACCGGTCGGCAGCCTCCTTGATCGGGCCGAGATGCGGCTGAAGCATCGGCGTGTGGAAGCCCGACCGGAACGGCAGCACCTGGCTGAGCACGCCCCGCGCGCGGAAGGCCCGCACGAAGTCCTCCACCGCCGCCTCCGGGCCGCACACCATCGACTGGCCGGGCGCGTTGTCGTGCGAGAGCACGAGACCCGCCTGCGCCCTGCCCTCGTCGCGCAGGGCGGCCAGGACCTGCTCGGCGGACGCGCCGATCGCGCCGAAGGCGAGGCCGGGGACCGTCACCGAGTCCGGGTCGAAGCCCGCCATGAACGCGTCGACCTCCTCCCCTGCGTACAGTCCGGCCGCCGCCATCGCCGTCCACTCGCCCACGCTGTGCCCGGCGACCGCGTCCGGCACGATGCCGCTGCGGCGCAGCGCGGTGTCGAGGAGCCGTCCGACGGCGACGACACCGAACCCGTGCCTGCCCACGTCGCCGGTCCGGCCCCCGTCGAGGGAGAGGGCGGGCAGGCCGAAGTGGGCCGCCACGTCGTCGACTTGGGGGGTGAAGTCGCCCTCCAGACCGGGGAACAGGAACGCCAGCCTGCCGTGGCCGGCGCCCAGCAGGGGGCTCGGCCGGAACCAGACGTCGCTGCGACCGTGCCAGGGCCGTTGCCGCGCGACCGCACGGCGGGCCAGCGCGAGGCGCTTGGCGGTCGGGTCGACGATGCCGAGCCGGGCCGGGCCCGCGTCCGGGTGCGCGTGTCCGGGATCGAGCCCCGCGGCCCGTACGGCGCTGTCGTCGGCTTCCAGGAGCGCGGCGAGGCGGGTGGGGGAGTCGGCGGCGAGCAGCAGGACGCGCTCGGGTTCGACGACGTCCACGACCGGACGGGCCGGACCTCTCGCGCGGGTCCCGCGGGCCCCCGGGGCCTCCTCCAGCACCACGTGCGCGTTGATCCCGCCGAACCCGAACGCGTTCACGGCGGCCCGGCGCACGGGCTGTCCGGCGCAGGTCTCCCAGTCGGCGGCCTTCTCCACCGTGCGGAACCGGGTGCGGGCCAGGGCGGGGTGCGGGTCGTCGCAGTGCAGCGTCGGGAGCAGGGTGCGGTGGTGGACGGCGAGCGCGGCCTTGACCAGCCCGGCGACTCCGGCGGCCGGCATCGTGTGCCCGATCATCGACTTGACCGACCCCAGGACAGCGTCACCGTCGCCGGGCCCGAACACCTCGGCCAACGTGGTGAGTTCGGCACCGTCGCCCGCCGGGGTGGCGGTGCCGTGCGCCTCCAGCAGGCCGATCGAGCCGGGCGCGGTCGGGTCGAGCCCGGCGGCTCGCCAGGCCTGCCGCACGGCCTGCGCCTGACCGCCCGGATCGGGGTTGACCAGCCCGGCCGCCCGCCCGTCGCTGGCCACTCCGGTGCCGCGGATCACGGCGTAGATCCGGTCGCCGTCGCGCTCGGCGTCCACCAGCCGCTTGAGGACCACGACACCCGTCCCCTCGCCGATCAGGATGCCGTCGGCGTCCCGGTGGAACGGGCGGATGCGCTGGGTGGGGGAGAGGGCTCGGAGCTGGGAGAAGACGCTCCACAACGTGATGTCGTGGCAGTGGTGGACGCCTCCGGCGAGCATCAGGTCGCAGCGCCCCGAGGCGAGTTCGCCCACCGCCTGGTCCACGGCGACCAGCGACGAGGCGCAGGCCGCGTCCACGGTGTACGCCGGTCCGCGCAGGTCCAGTCGGTTGGCGACGCGGGAGGCCGCCAGATTGGGCACCAGGCCGATCGCCGACTCGGGGCTGTCCGGCCCGAGCCGCTCGGTGAACGCCGTCCGTACCCGGTCGAGTTGGCCGCCTGTCAGGTCGGGCAGCAACTCGCCCAGCGTGCGGACGAGTTGGCCCGCTGTGCGCACCCGTTGGTCCAGCCGGACCAGGCCGGGGGTGAGGTAGCCGCCCCGGCCGAGCACGACGCCGACCCGCCCTCGGTCGGGGAGGCGGTCCGTGCCGCCCGCGTCGTCCAGGGCGGCCGAGGCCACGTGCAGGGCGATGAGCTGGTCGGGCTCGGTGCCGGCCACCGAGTTCGGCATGATCCCGAACCGGGTGACCTCCACCTCCGCCAGCCCGTCCACGAACCCGCCGCGGCGCGCGTACACCCGGTCCGCGACGGCCGCGTCGGACGCGCTGCCGGGACGGTAGTACGCGGGGTCCCAGCGCCCGTCCGGGACCTCGCCGATCGCGTCCACGCCGTCCCGCAGGTTCCGCCAGTACGCGTCCAGGTCGGCGGCGCCCGGCAACAGCACCGCCATCCCGACGATGGCGACGGGAACATGACGGCCCGTCACCACACCCGGTCCGTCGACCGGGTGGAGTGACGTCACCGTGGCCGTCACCAGCCCGAGGCGGTGTAGACGACGGCGGTGGCCGACTCCTCGCCCCAGGCGAGCTCCCGCAGCAGCGCCGCGGTCCCCTCCTCGGGATCGATCAGCCGGATGCCCTGCCGGGCGTACTCGCGCGCCAGCTCCACCCCGACCATGCCCGCGTGACCGGCCGCGGGCGCCCACGGACCCCAGTGCACGGTCACCGCACGGTGCCCGGTGCGGGCGGCGAAGGCCGCGCCCAGGGTCTCCAGCGCGTCGTTGGCGGCGGCGTAGTCCACCTGGCCGCGGTTGCCCAGGACCGCGGAGATCGAGCCGAACAGCACGGTGAACGCGGGCGCCGCGGGCAACTCCTCCAGCGCGCTGAGCAGGGCGTCCGCCCCGGTCGCCTTCGTGCCGTAGACCCGCTGGAAGGACTCGGCGCTCTTCTCGGCGACGAGCCGGTCCTCGATCACACCGGCCGCGTGGACCACACCGTCGAGCCGGCCGTGTTCGGCGTGGATCTCCTTCACCGCCTGGAGCACCGCCTCGGGCTCCCGGAAGTCGACGGAGCGGTAGCGCACCCGGCTGCCCAGCGCGGTGAGTTCGCCCAGCGTCGCCGTGATCTCCCGCTGGGCCAGCAGGAGTTCGGCCGCGCGGTTGATCTCGGCCGGCTTCAGACCGCCGCGGGCGGCGAGCGCCGCGCGCAACTCGGCCGGGGTGCGCGCGGCGGCGGTGTCCGCGGCCTCGGGGCCGTCCGGCGCGGGCGTACGGCCGAGCAGTTCCAGACGGCAGCGGGCGGCGCCGGCGAGCGCGGCGGCGAACTGCGCGGTGATGCCCCGCGCGCCGCCCGCCAGCAGCACCACCGAGTCCCGGTCCAGCCCGAGCGCGGCGGCTTCCGCGGCCCCGTCCCCGGCCGGTCCCGCGCCCGTGCTGCCGAGCGCGCCGAGCGGCGCCTCCACCAGCTCGAAGCCGTGCCGGCCGGCCGCCGTCCGCAGCACGACCGGGGTGCGGTCCGTTGCGACGGCCTCCGTGACCACCGCGTCCGCGACGGCGGCCGGCGAGGCGTCGGCGAGGTCGACGAGGCGGGCGAGGGTCTGCGGATACTCGCGCGCCACGGTACGGAACAGCCCGCGCAGCCCCGCGGTCCGGGCGTCGGCCGTCTCGGCGCCCGTGCTCCGGACGGCCAGCAGCCACCGCGGCCCGCGAGCCAGGGCCGCCTTCAGGACGGGGAAGGCGTCGGGCAGGACGGGCGTGTCGTCGGCGCCCGCGAGGGCGCCGAGGTACAGCACCCCGTCCACCGGCCCGTCCGTCTCCGCCAGGACGTGATCACGGGCGCGTACGACGACGTCGGCGCCGTGCGACACCAGCCGGGCGGCGACCTCGGGGGCGTCCCCGAGGAGGGTCCAGCGGGTGCCGGAGAGGGCGGTCGTCGAAGCGGCGGCGACGTCGTCGAGCAGGACCGGCCGCAGCACGTGCCGCCTGGGCGGCTCGCCGGTCACCTCCTGAGTGACCTGCGCGGCCGGTACGGGCTCCCTGACCGCGACGGACTCACCGGCCGGCATCGTCGGCGCGGGTGCTGGCGCGGGTGCCGGTGCGGGTGAGAGCGCGGGTGTCGGTCCGCCCAGTCGGGCGGTCAGCCAGTCGGTCACCGCGGCGGCCGTGCGGGCCTTCGTCAGCTCCTCCAGCTCGTCGTCGTCCATCGCGGTGAGGTCCGCGCCGGCCCCGGCGCCGAGGCGCCTGGCCAGCTCGCCCGCGATCTCGGCGCGCTTGATGGAGTCGACGCTGAGGTCCGCCTCCAGGTCGAGGTCGGGCTCGATCATGTCGATGGGGTAGCCGGTGCGTTCGCTGATGATCTCCAGGACGAGCTGCTGGACGTCGGTGCCCCCGGTGGGCTCCTCGGAGCTGGACGGCGGGGCGGAGGCCGGGGCGGGCGCCGGCACCTGTGCGGCCATCTCGGCCTGTGCCGTGGGGAGTTGGGGCACGGCCTGGATGATCTGCGGTGCGGCCACCGGGGCGGGTGCGGCGATCTGCGCGCCCGGGGCGGACCCGAAGTAGGTGAGCAGCACGTCCCGTTGGGCGGCGATCATCTCCCGGCTGGTGCGCAGGAACTCGGAGATCAGCGCGTCCCGGTCGGAGGGGACGCCGTGCGGGGGGTTCGTCGTCACAGTCGTCACGGTCCTTTCGACGGGGTCCACGACTCGTCGGGCCGGTGCGAGCGCACCGGGGAGGAGGGCGCCGGCGGAGGTGCGGACCAGCTGTCCGTCGACCGTCCAGCCGGGCCGCTTCGGCACGGGGGTGCGGACGGCGTCCACCGCGTCCCGGCCGCGCAGAAGCCATCCGCTGCGCACCGGCAGCCCCGCGACGGCGAGCCGGGCCAGGGCGTCGAGCCAGCCGTGCAGTCCGCCGCCGGGCCGTGGCTCGCAGGCGACCGTGCGGTGCGGACGGTCGCCGAGGATCTGCCCGACCAGCCGGGTCAGCACCGACCCGGGACCGGCCTCGACGAAGATGCGCGCCCCCGCCTCGTACATCGCCTCGACCTGCTCGACGAAAGCGACCGGCGCGCCGATCTGGGCGGCGAGTTCGGCCCGCACCGCGTCCGCGTCGGCGGGGTAGGGGGTGGCCGTGCGGTTGGACCACACCGGGAACTCGGGCGCGTGCACCGGCCGGTCCGCGAGCGCTTCGGCGAACCGGTCGGCCGCGCCCGCGACCAGCGGGCTGTGGAAGGCGCAGGCGACCGGGATGCGCTTGGCCCCCAGACCGGCCTCGCGCAGCAGCCGTACGGCCTCGGCGACGGCGTCGGTCGGGCCGGAAACCACCGTCTGTGCGGGCGAGTTGCGGTTGGCGACGACGACGGATTCCGGTGCGCCCGCCGTTTTGAGAGCCTGCGCCACGTCCTCGGCGCCGGCCGCGACCGCGGCCATGGTCCCGGGATCCCCGCGGTCGGACCCGCCGGACCCGGCCGCTTCGAGGATCGCCGCCGCTCGCTCCGAGCTCAGCTCCAGCAGGGTCTCGGGGGTCAGGGCCCCGGCCGCGCACAGGGCGACCAGCTCGCCGTAGCTGTGTCCGGCCGCCATGTCCGGCCGTACCCCGGCCGCCGTGAGCACGGCGTGCGCGGCCAGCCCCGCGATGCCCAGGGCCGGCTGTGCAGCGCGGGTGTCGGTCAGGGCGGCCTGCTGCCGGTCGCGCCCGGCGTCGTCGAAGGCGGCCGGCGGGTACAGGGTGTCGGCGTGGGCACGGCCGAGCTCCAGGTAGGGGCGCAGCTCGGGGAAGGCGACGAACAGGTCACCGAGCATGCCGGTGCGCTGACTGCCCTGCCCGGGGAAGAGGAAGGCGGCCTTGCCGTCCCCGGCGTCGTCGGGCCCGGCCCGGTAGATCCCCTGCGCCGGATCGTGCCTGACGGGGTCGGCGGGGTCGGCGTGCTCTGCGGTGTCGGCGAGCGCCCGTCGCAGTTTCGCGACCAGGTCGTCCACGTCCGTCGCCACGAGCGCGACCCGTGCCGGAGCCGCGGTCGCGTCCGAGCGCCGCGCGGCGCCGAGCGCCAGGTCGCGCAGGCGCCACGGCCCGCCCTCCGCCTCCGCGGCCTTGAGGAGTTCCGCCATCGCGCGGCGGGCGGTGGCCTCGTCCCGCCCGCGGAAGACGAACAGTTCGGCGGGCCAGGCGTCGAGTCCGCGCACCGGCGGCACACCGTCGGCGTAAGCGCTCAGCACCACATGGAAGTTGGTGCCGCCGAAGCCGAACGCGCTGACCCCGGCGAGGCGTTCCTGCGGGGGCGCCGCCCAGGGCCGGGCCTCCTGGTGGAAGGCGAAGGGGCTGCGGTCCGCGTCCCAGGCCGGATTGGGGGCCTCGATGTGCAGGGTGGGCGGCCGGACGCCCGTGTGCAGGGCCAGCAGGCTCTTGATCAGCCCGGCGAGTCCGGCGGCGCACTTGGCATGCCCGATCTGTGACTTCACCGAACCGATCACACAGCCGCCCGGCTGCGCCCCGGCCTCGCCGAACACCTCGCTGAGGATGCGGAGTTCGGTGCGGTCGCCGACCACCGTTCCGGTGCCGTGCGCCTCGACGAGTCCGACGTCGGCCGGGGAGACGCCCGCGTTGCGGTAGGCCCGCTCCAGGGCGGAGCGCTGTCCCTCGGGCCTGGGGGCGGTGAGGCCGAGCGAGCGGCCGTCGCTGGAGGAGCCGAGGCCCTTGATGACGCCGTAGATCCGGTCGCCGTCGCGTTCGGCGTCCGCGAGCCGCTTGAGGACGACGCAGGCGACGCCCTCGCCGAGCGCGATGCCGTCCGCCGAGCCGTCGAAGGCACGGGAGCGGCCGGTGGGGGACAGGGCGTGCACGGAGGAGAAGAGGGCGTAGTCGTTGATGCCGTTGTGCAGGTCGGCGCCGCCGCACAGCACCACGTCGGACGTGCCCCCGACCAGCTCCTTGCAGGCGACGTCCACCGCGGCCAGCGAGGAGGCGCAGGCGGCGTCGACGGTGTAGTTGGCGCCGCCGAGGTCGAGCCGGTTGGCGATCCGCCCGGAGATGACGTTGGCGAGCATGCCGGGGAAGGAGTCCTCCGTGAGCTGCGGGAGCTGGTCGTCCAGGGCCGCCGGGACGTGGCCGTAGTACGAGGGCAGCACGGCTCGCAGCGTGGCCGCGTTCGACAGGTCGCTGCCCGCCTCCGCACCGAACACCACTGAGGTGCGGGAGCGGTCGAACTCCCGTCCCCCGTCGCCGTATCCGGCGTCCTCCAAGGCCCGCCGGGCGGCCTCCAGGGACAGCAGCTGCACCGGCTCGACGCTGCCGAGGGAGGCGGGCGGGATGCCGTAGCGCAGCGGGTCGAAGGGGATGCGGGGCAGGAAGCCGCCCCACTTGGACGGCGTCGACTCGCCGTGGTGCACGGCCGGATCCCAGCGGTCGGCCGGGACCTCGCCGACCGCGTCCACGCCCCCGACGACGTTCGCCCAGAAGGTCGGCAGATCCGGCGCCTGCGGGAACATACAGGCCATGCCGACGACGGCGATGTCCAGCGGGGCGGGGGCCGTCGGCTCCCGCACCTCCCTCTCCAGGCCCAACTCGGCGGCCCGCAGGGCGAGATGCTCGACCGCGCCGGCCGTCACCGACGCGTGCAGCGCCGCGAGCGTCGTGGTCGCCGAGCGCAGCACGGCCACCTCCCCGGCCATGAACATCCCCTCGGCAAGCTGGCGTTGCTCGTCGACGGCGGCGAGGGAGCCGTCGGTGTCCCGGGTGACGCCCTTGCTGGCCAGGCGCAGCCGGCCGACGTTGAGCCGCTCCAGCTCCTCCCAGATCCGCCGGTCCGGCACGCCCTCGGCACGCAGCCGGGCCTCCTGGTCGCGATAGCCGGCGGCGAACGGGCTCGGCACGCACCGTGTGGCGTGACCCGGCGCCGACTCCAGGAGCGTGGTGCGCTCGGCGTCCATGACCTGCCGCTGGAACACCGGCCGGATGGCGCCGTGCGCCACCGCCTCCTCGGTGAACAGGTACGCGGTTCCCATCAGCACGCCGACGGCGGCTCCGCGCGCGGTCAGCGGCGCGGCGAGCGCGGCGACCATCGCGGCCGACCGCTCGTCGTGCACACCGCCCGCGAAGAACACCTCGACGTCCGACGCGTCGCTTCCGCCCAAGTAGTCGTCCAGTACGGCCAGTTGGGCTTCCCAGAGGGGAAAGCTGCCGCGCGGTCCGACGTGCCCGCCGCACTCCGAGCCCTCGAACACGAACCGGCGCGCCCCGGCTTCGAGGAACTGCCGCAGCAGCCCCGGCGACGGGACGTGCAGGAACGTGCGGATGCCGTCCCGCTCCAGCGCCTGTGCCTGGGAGGGCCGTCCGCCCGCGATGATCGCGTGCGTCGGCCGCAGCTCCCGTACGGCCTCCAGCTGGGCGGCGCGCACGTCCTCCGGCGCGAAGCCGAGCACGCCCACGCCCCAGGGCCGGCCGGCCACCGCGTCCCGGGTCTCGGCCAGCATCTCCCGCGTCCGCGCGCCGTCCGCCAGCGCCAGGGCGAGGAACGGCAGCGCTCCGTCCGCGGCCACCGCCGCGGCGAACGCGGCCCCGTCGCTCACCCGCGTCATCGGCCCCTGCGCGACGGGCAGCCGGGTCCCGAGCGCCCCGCTCATCGGCGACTCGGCCCCCAGCGCCCGCACCGCCGCGTCGTCGCCTACGGCGTCCAGGACCGCATCGCGCAGCCCGCGCACCGTCCGCCGGACGTCGCCCCAGCGTTCGGCGAACCGGGCGGCGAGGAAACCGTCCTGGCCCACGGGGAGCAGCTGGGTGCGCGGGTCCTGCGCGCCGAGCAGTGCCGCCACCGCCTGCGGGCCGGCGTCCTCCACGAGGTGCGGGGCGTCCGGCCCGCGTCGCAGCAGGACGCGGTGACCGGCCACGACGGCGGTCTCCGAGCCGTCCAGGGTGCGCAGCGCCGCGGCGGCCGGCTCGGGCAGCGCCGACTCGGCGAGCAGCGCGAGCTGGCTGTCCAGGACGACACCGGCCGCCCCGCCGGCCACCGCGGCGGCGGCCGTACGCGGGCCGATGCCCCCGCACGCCCACACCGGCACGGTCACCTCGGGCGCGGCGAGCAGCTGCTGGAGCAGCACGAAGGTGCCCAGCTCCCCGATGCGGCCACCGCACTCGGCGCCGCGAGCGATCAGGCCGTGCGCCCCGGCGCGTACGGCGTGCCGCGCGTCCGCCAGGTCGGTGACCTCCACCAGCACGCGGTGGCGCGGCGCGAGGTCGGCGATCGGCCACGGCACGGCGGAGTCCGCGCCGGTCGGCGAGTCCACGGCGTCCGCGGTCAGCACGACGGTGTGCGGGCCGTCGGGGCCGAGGTCAGCGGGGGTGAGTCGGCAGAATGCGCCGACCCGGACGCCGAAGCCGCCCGGAGACGCTCTGCGCAGGCGGGCGAGGGCCTCGCGGGCTCTTCGGTCGCCGGAGCCCAGGTCGAGTACGCCGAGACCGCCGGCCCGGCCGACCGCCAGGGCGAGCCCGGCATCGGGTTCGCCGAAAGGAGTGATGCCGATGATCATGTCCTCGGAGCGCACAGCGGACGTCATGATTCTCCGAATCAAGGGTGAGACTGCACGGTGGGGGGTTCGGGACAGCAAAGGCGGCTCACCGGATTCCGGCGGGTAGAGGACCACCGCGGAACGCCGTTCTAAAGCGCGTGCTCGAAACGCGTTGAAAGGTAGTGCGCTTGTTACTCACTGGTCAACGATCGAACGACCGGCCGGTAACCAGCCGCAATGATTCGGTCAGTTGCGGCTGGAGGGCCAGGGCGTAGGAAATCGGTTGAATTCCTTTCGGACGCTGTCCCGTTCACCCTCTACTCACATGGTGGAAACATGAACGACCGCAGGAAATGGGTTCCTTTGGGCCGCATGGTCCGCATCGGAACACCCATTTCCGGCACGGCGTAAGGGGACGGGAAATTCTGCATGTCGGTCGTGGAGTGACCGGGAAGGGTTTGTGGAGCCGTCCCGTGGGACAGGCCTTGACGTGGCCCGCACTGCCGCGAAGACTGGAATGACCACTAGTCAAGCCGGTCCTCGGGAGGTCGTCGACCGGCTTGACTACGTGGTCGTCGAGCCGACCCCGTCGCGGTCCCGGGGACCGACCTACCGTTCGTCGGCCTGTGTGCCCCGGTCGACACGGCACGCGGGCGCGGCGCCGTCGTCCAGGCCGCACCGTGTGGCGCGCCCGAGCCCGAGCCGCCGCTGCCCGCCGAGGGCGACTGGACGACCGCCTCCGGATACGCGGCGGGCCGGGAGCTCGCCCGGCTCCCGGACGTCACCGTGGTGTTCGCCGGCAACGACGACACGGCGATCGGTCTGCTCCGGGCCTCCGCCGAGGCCGTCACCGGCCCAACCGGCCGACCCGGCCGTCGAGTTGCGGGTACGCGGCTCCACAGCACCGGTAGGCGCACGAGCCCCGCCCGTGTGTGCGGCGGCGCTCGCCGAGTCGGGGTCGGGCCGCGATGATTCCAGGGGCTGTGGAAAGGAGGGGCGGGTGCTGTGGAGTGACGGGGTCCTGGCCCGGTGTGCGGGTTCACTGGTGTCCGTGCCGGACGCTGAGGGCGGCCCGGGGGCGCCGTGCGGGTTCGCGGTCGTCCGGGCAGTGGCACGCGCACGGTCCCGGGTGTGGGCGTGCTGATCCGGGACGTGGAGCTGGCGGGCCGGGGCCGGGTCGACGTACGCGTCGAGAACGGGCGGGTCGTGGAGATCGGACGGCGACTGGCCGGGCCGGTGGACGTGGACGGGCGGGGCGGCGCCCTGCTGCCGGGGCTGCACGACCACCACGTGCACCTGGCCGCCCTGGCGGCCGACGCGGCCTCGGTGCGGGTCGGCCCCGCCGACGTGCACGGCCGCGCCGGGTTCGCGGCGGCGTTGCGCGGCGGCGCCCCGGGGGAGTGGGTGCGGGCCGTCGGCTATCACGAGAGCGTCGCAGGCGAGCTCGACCGGTGGGTGCTGGACGACGTGGCCGCCGACCGGCCGGTGCGCGTCCAGCATCGCAGCGGCGCGATGTGGGTCCTGAACAGCGCCGCGCTGCGCGCGACGGGCCTCGACGGCCACGGTGACGGCGGCCGCGACGGGCGTTTCTGGCGGGAGGACGAGCGGCTGAGGCACCTCGTCCCGCCCGTACGCCTCGACCTGGAGGGGGTGGGCCGGCGCGCGGCCCGGCTCGGGGTCACCGGGTTCACCAACGCCGACCCCCACCCCGGACACGGCCTGGCCCAGATCCTGTCGGTGCTGCCCCAGCGGCTCGTCGTGATGGGCGTCGACCCGCCGGTGAAGCTCATGCTCGACGACCTGACCCTCCCCACCCCGGCCCAACTCGCCGTCACTGTGGCCGGGTTGCGTCCCCGGCCGGTGGCCGTCCACTGCGTGACCCGGGTGCAGCTGCTCGTGACCCTGCTCGCCCTGGACGAGGCCGGCCCGGCCGTCGGCGACCGGATCGAGCACGCGGCCGTCGTCCCGGAGGAGACGATCGACTGGATCCGGCGGCTCGGCGTCACCGTGGTGACCCAGCCGCACTTCCCCGTGGAACGCGCCCGGGCCTACGCCGCCGACGTCCCCTCCGACGACCGGCCGCACCTGTACCGCTGCCGCAGCCTGGCCGAGGCGGGTGTCCCGGTCGCCGCGGGCACCGACGCGCCGTACGGCGCCCATGACCCGTGGGCGGTGATGCGGGCCGCGGTGGAGCGGGGCGACGGGGAGGCCGTCACCCCGGAAACCGCGCTGAACCTGTTCCTCGGCCGCCCCGAACAGCCCGCGGAGGCCCGCAGGCTGGAGATCGGCGCCGCCGCCGATCTGTGCCTGCTCCACGTACCCCTGCGCGAGGCGCTCGACGCCCTCGCCGCGGACGTCGTACGGGCCGCGTACGTCGGAGGGCGGCCGATTCACACGCTGTAGCCGCCGTCCACCCCCAGCGCCTGCCCGGTGATGAACCCGGCCCGGTCCGAGGCGAGGAAGGACACCGCCTCGGCGATGTCGGCCGCTTCCCCGAACCGGCGCAGCGGGATGTTGCGCCGGGTGACGGCGAGAGCGTCGTCGTCCAGTTCGCCCGACGCGATCAGCCGGCCCGCGCTGCCGTCGGTGAGCATGCCGGGCGCGACGCAGTTGACGCGGACCCCGTAGCGTCCCTCCTCGGCGGCCAGCGCGCGGGCGACGGCCTCGACGGCGCCTTTCGCGCCCGAGGAGAGCCCGTCGCGCACCGGGAAGCGCCGGGTGGCGACGGTGGTGACGGCGACGATGCTGCCCCGGCTGCGGCGCAGAACGGGCAGCGCCGGATGCACGAGGTTGAAGAACGCCACGGCGTCCGCCTCGAGTTGGGCCCGGTACTCGCCCGGCGTCACCCGGCTGAGATGCCGCATCGGGACATGCGGGCCGGCCGCGTACACGAGCGTGTGGATGCCGCCGTACGCCTCGGCGGTCCCGGTCACCGCCCGGGCCGTGGCCGCCTCGTCCGTCAGGTCCAGCGGAACGGCCAGGGCGCCCTTCACCTCGTCGGCGAGGGCCTGCGCCGTCTCCCGTCGGGCCCGGTAGGTGAACGCCACCGCGCTGCCGCGTGCCGCCAGCGTCCGTACGACCGCGGCGCCGATCGCGCCCGTTCCCCCCGCGACGAGCGCGACGCCGGGCCGGTCCGCGAAGTCCTCCATGCCGCACCGTCCTCCCTGTCCCGTCGTCCCCACGTCTCACAACCCCAGGGACTTGGCGATGACGACCTTCATGACCTCGCTCGTCCCGGCGTAGATGCGCGTGATGCGCGCGTCCGCGTACAGCCGGGCGATCGGGTACTCCAGCATGTAGCCGTATCCGCCGAAGAGTTGAAGACACCTGTCGACGGCACGGGCCTGGGTCTCGGTGCAGAAGAGCTTGACCTTGGCCGCGTCGGCGCCGGAGAGCCTTCCCTCCACGAGTTCGAGGACAGCCCGGTCCAGCATGGTCTGTGCCGCCTCCAACTCGGCTGCCACAGAGGCGAGTTCGAACTTCGTGTTCTGAAAGGAGGCGACCGTCCGCCCGAACGCCTTGCGCTCCTTCACGTACTCGATCGTCGTGTCCAGTGCCGCCCGGGTCTGCGCCACCGACCCCACCGCGACGGTGATCCGCTCCTGCGGCAGGTTGTGGCCCAGGTACCCGAAGGCGGCGCCCTCCTCGCCGAGCCGGTTCGCGACCGGCACCCGTACGCCGTGCTGGCGGTGAGCAATACTCGATTCTGCCGAATGCGTCCACTGCATCAATACACACAGTGACCACCGGCGGCACGACCATTTTCGCTTGCGCGATCTGCGCGGGTTGTCAATCCCCTCGCGCAGAGCTTGGCCATGGTCCTCGATCAGTTCGTGAAGTAGCTGTTGACCATGTCTGTGGCGAGGACCGTAGGGGGATGGAGCGACAGGCAATTGAGGAACTGAACGCGGGCCTCGCCGAGTTCACGGGCGATGTCTTCGCGTACCTGGCCTACGCGGGCCAACGTGGTTACGGACGGCAGTACCTGCGCGGGCCGATGTTGGACGGCAGACGCAAGTCGGCGGAACCGATGGCGGAGCGCCTGGGCATCTCCCGGCAGAACGTTGGTCACTTCGTCGCCCAGTCTCCCCTGGGACTACCGGGAGGTGATGCGGCGTGGGGCGGCCCGTGCGCACTGGGTGCTGAGGCCGTCGGCCTGGCTGATCGACGATCACCCCTTCGTCCGCTACGGGCATGGCGCCGCCGACGCGATCGTGCCGTACTGCGGCGAGCGCGAGCAGCACTTGTGCCAGGTCGCGGTGTCTGTGCACGCCGTCTCAGGCCGGGGGTCGTCGCCGCTGCACTGGCGGCTGTTCCTGCCGCAGAGCTGGGCCGAGGACCGGTCACGCTGCGCGAAGGCAGGTGTTCCGCCCGAGATCGCGCACCGCACCAAACAGCGGATCACCCTTGACCTGCTCGACGAACTCGGCCGGTGGGGCCTGGCACCACCGCTTGTCGTCGCGGACAGCGACTACGGCACCAACGTCGCCTTCCGCACCGGGCTGAGCGCACGGGGCATCCGCTGGCTGCTGGCGGTCACGGGCCACACCGTGGTCCTGCCCGCCACCGGAGCCCCGGTCACGGCCTGGTCTCGCAGGCGTCCCAGCATCACCGTCGACCAGGTCGCCGCGGATCACCGTTACATGTGAACGTGGGTGGGCGCGAGACCTGCGCCTTGGCCGTAACCTCCGTGCCCCGTGTCGTATGTGAAACAAGACCAGCGCAGCCGTGGGCTCCAGCCGGGCCCTGTTCCTCGACGCCGTCGAAGGCTGCGGTAAGGGGCGGGCTCCCGCTCACCCCAACTGTGCCCCGCCGTCCTCGTCGAGAAAACCCGAGAGCGCCAGAAGGTAGCCCAGTTGTGCCCGGCTGGTGCTGCTGAGCTGCTGGGACACCTTGCGGACGTGCTCGGCGACGCTGCGTCGGCTCATTCCCAGGCGACGCGCGATGGAGTCGTCGGTCTCGCCGGAGACCACGGCGGACAGGATGGCCCGCTGGATGTCGGAGGTGATGACCGGCGGTCGGACCGGTGACTGCTCCGGCTCGATGGGCACCGAACGTGCCCACGCGCTTTCGAAGGACTGGGTCATGAAGCGCAACAGAGCCGGGTGCCGTACCTGCAGTGCTGCCGCGCCCCGGTCGTCCGAGACGGGGATGAAGGCCACCTGACGGTCACAGATGATCAGCCGTTCGAAGACCTCGGCCAGGGTACGGACCTCGGCTCCCGCCGAGGCGACTTTCTCAATGTAGGAGAGGGTCGCGCGGTGAGCGCGGACGGTGTGCTGGTAGATCGTCCGTTGCCGCACTCCGCGGTCGAGCAGTCGCAGATCCCTGGCAAGCGCCTCGCCCAGCACGTGGGGAGCCCGGCCACCGCCGGGTTGAGCGGTCATCAGCTCCTCGTGGCAGTTCTCGACCGCGTCCTCCAGTGCCTTGTTGATCAGCTCCCCGCCCTTCAGCAGCGTCAGCGTGGGCAGTTCGTCCTTCCTGCTATCCGCGTAGATCTCTTCGAAGGACGCGAAGGTCGCCTGAAGGGAGCGGACCGTGCGCTGCTGCTGTTCGATCACATCCTGCAGGGGGTTCAGGACCGAGTGAGCCGCCGGTCCCGGGGGGACGGCGACGACCCGGCCCGGGGCGTGGGGGTCCGCCATGACCAGCTGCAGGTCATGCAGGCAGTCGGGCACCTCCTGGGAGGGCAGTCGCTCCCCCTCCAGCACGCGTCGGTACATCTCTGCCGCGCGTGTGCACGGAGCAGCGCCGGTCGATATGTCGCATTTACAAGGAGTAACGGCGGATTGCTCTTGGTTCACAAGTATGCAGGTTACATTCATGGCCCCTTCCGGGCGTGGGTGAAGCCGTTCCCGTCCGTAAGCATGAAGTCACCGCAAGAGAACTGGCCCTTACAGCCCGAAAGTGGTGTTTCATGCGTCGTCTGTTCCGCCCCGCCGCCCTGTCCTGCGCTGTTGTGTCACTGTCCGTTCTGGGCGTGTGCGCGTCCGGTGTCGCCGGCGTCGCTAACGCGGCCCCGGTGGCCGACTCCGGCTGGGGTCCGCACTCTGTCCAGGCCGCGGCGGGTGACGACTCCGGCTGGGGCGCCGGCGCGCAGCAGATCGCGGACGACTCGGGCTGGGGTGACCGGGCGCAGTAGGCGATGCGGCCGCGGGCTCCCTCCGACTCCGGTGCCACGCCGTCCGGCTCCTGACAGAGGTGGGAGGACCGCGCCCCACTCCCGATGCAACCACAGCGAAGACGCAGCCGACCCTCTGCAGGCAACCGGTTGCAGCCATCCGACGCAGCCATAGCGAAAGGCGGAACCTCGTGGCTGACAGAAGTCACTGCGATGACCTGATGACGTTCATCGCGGCCAGCCCCTCCCCGTATCACGTGGTGGCGAGCGCGGCGGACATGCTGGGGAGGGCGGGGTTTCGCCGGCAGCGGGAAGCGGACGCCTACTCCGGTGCTACGGGGGGACACTTCGTCGTCCGCGGGGGCGCCCTGGTCGCCTGGCACGTACCCGCGGGCACCGGCCCGCGGACTCCCTTCCGTATCGTGGGCGCTCACACCGACTCCCCGAACCTGAAGATCAAGCCGTCCGCGGACACCAGCACGCTGGGGTGGCGACAGGCGGCCGTGGAGACCTACGGGGACGTGCCCCTCGACTCCTGGTTCGACCGGGATCTGGGGATCTCGGGCCGACTCGCCCTGCGTGACGGATCGACCCGGCTGGTCTGCATCGACCGGCCCCTTCTCCGCATCCCACGTCCGGCCGTCGGCCCCGACGCCGGTGCGGGAGGCCCCTTCCGGCTGGACCCGCGACGGCACAGCGCGCCCGTGTGGGGCCTGGGCGGTGCCGAGGACGGGTCGCTGCTCGGCCGTATCGCGGACGAGTCGGGCACGGACCTGTACGAGATCCTGGGCTGGGACTTGATGCTCCACGACATCCAGCCGCCCGCCTATCTGGGCGACCGGGAGGAGTTCCTCGTCGCCTCCCGGCTGGACAACCTCGTGGCGGTGCATGCCGGGATCACTGCCATAACCGACGTCGCCGCTCTCGGGGCGGTGTGTTCGGCTCCCGTGGCGGTGCTCGTCGCCTTCGATCACGAGGAGGCGGGCGGCGGGTCCGGAGCGGGAGTGCGTAGCCGGCTGCTGGAGGAGGTCCTGAGCAGATCGGTGACCGCACGCGGAGGCGCGGCGGAGGACGAGGAGCGGGCGCTCGCGCAGTCGTACTACGTCTCCACCTCCATGACCCATGCCGTGAACCCGAACCAGCCGGAGTGTCACGATCCCGACTACTGCCCGCTGCCCAACGGAGGGCCGGTGGTGAAGACGAGTGCCAACCAGGCTTACGGCACCGACGGGCAAGGACTTGCCATGTTCGCCCGGATCTGCGAGCGGACCGGGACGCCGTGGCAGCAGTTCGTCGCCGACGGCTCTCTCAGCTGCGGTACCACGCTGGGCCCCGCGGTCGCGGCCCGGCTGGGCGTGCCCACCATCGACGTGGGCGTGGCGGGACTGTCGATGCACTCAGCGCGCGAACTGTGCGGCGCGGACGACCCGTTGCTGCTGACCACCGTACTGGCCGCCTTCTTGTCCGCCGCCTGAAACATCCACCGCACTGCGTACGAGCAAGCGGCCGTCCGCCGGGGTGCTCACCAGGAACGCAACAGGCTCCGGCCGCACGGAATTCGTCCATCTACGAGGGGGACCTTGTGACTGTCGGTCATGCTGATCTGTTCGAGGGAGAGACCTACGAGTTCCAGGCCTCTCGCGCACAGCAGCGCATGTACGTACTCGAAGAACTGGCGCACGGTTCGCCGACGTACCACGTGCCGCTGTGCTACGAACTGGACGGCCCCCTGGACGAGTCCGCGCTGCGGGCCGCCGCCCAGGGGCTGGTGGACCGGCACGAGTCGCTGCGTACCCGGTTCGCCGTCCGGGACGGCCGTCTGGTGCAGCTGATCAGTGCCCGTGCCCGGCTGGACTGGCAGGTCGACGAGGCCGGGGAGGACGCCACCCCGGACCGGGTCCGCGACTGGCTGCGGGCGCGAACCCGCCGCCCCTTCGACCTCGAACGCGGTCCGTTGTTCCGCGTCTTCCTGCTGCGGGTCACGGCTACCCGCCGGATCCTGGTGCTCCATCTGCACCACATCGTCTGCGACGGCTGGTCGGCGGGGGTGCTGCTGCGCGAACTTACCGCTGGCTACCGGGCGCTGACCGAGGGACGGCCCGATGACCAGAAGCCGCCGGAGTTCCAGTACGCCGACTACTCCGCCTGGCAGGAGGAGTGGCTGGCGAGTCCGGCCGCCCGCCGGCACGAGGAGTACTGGCGTGCGCAGTTGGAGGGAGACCTGCCTCTCCTACGGCACCCCACGAGCCGCACGGGACCGGAGGCGGGACCCGAACGCCCGGGCGCCGTCCACCGCTTCACACCCCCGCGGCAGGCGGTCGAGCAGCTGGCCGAGTTGTGCGTGGCCTCCAACAGCACCCTGTACATGGGGATGCTGGCCGTCTTCGACGTGCTGCTGAGCCGGTACACGGGGCACACCGACATCGTGGTCGGCACCCCGGTGGCCAACCGCAACCGCGCCGAGTTCGAAGACACTGTAGGGCTGTTCGTCAACACGTCGGTCATCCGTGCCGACCTGTCCGACGACCCGACGTTCGCGCAGCTCATGGCCCAGGTGCGGGGCACCGTGCTCGCCGCTCAGGACAACCAGGACATTCCCTTCGAGTGGATCGCCGCCCTGAAGAACACCGATCGGAGCGAGGGAACCTCGCCGGTCTTCCAGGTGATGTTCGGCATGAACCAGGACGGCGACCTGCGCTGGGAACTGCCCGGCGTCGAGCTCACGCAGATCTCCTCGGAGCTGCGCAGCGCCAAGTTCGACCTCCTCTTCGACGTGTACCAGACGCCTCAGGGAATCGAGTGCTCCATCGAGTACCGCAGCGATCTGCTGGACGCCGCCACCGTGGAACTCTTCGCCGAGCACTTCGGCCGGCTCCTGGAGTCCGCGGTGCGCGAGCCCGGCACGCACGTCTCCCGTCTGGACCTGCTCACCGACCAGGAGCGCTCACGCTGGCTGCGGACGCCTGACGACGCCGCTTCCTCAGAGCATCTCCCGCTTGCGCACGAGCAGTTCGCGCACTGGGCTCGGGTGACGCCCGACCGCACGGCCGTCACCTTCCAGGGCGAGCACCTCAGCTACGCGGACCTCGACCGCATGGCCAACCGCATCGCCCACCACCTCCGGGACCTGGGCGTCGGCCCGGACACCCTGGTGGGACTGAGCGTCGACCGGTCGGCGGACCTCGTGGCCTGCGTCCTGGCCATCCACAAGGCGGGCGGCGCCTATCTGCCGCTGGATCCCGCCTATCCGGCGGAGCGTCTGCGGTTCATGGCGGAGGACTCCGGCATCACCACCCTGCTGGTCAACGACGCGGCCGCCGCCCAATGGACGGACTTCAAGGGCCACGTGGTGCACCTCACCCAGGACGCGCCCGCCATCGACGCCCGCCCGGACAGCGCGCCCGACGTCACCGTGAGCGGCGACCACCTGGCGTACGTCATCTACACCTCGGGTTCCACGGGCCGCCCCAAGGGGGTCCTGGTGCCGCACCAGAACATCGTCCGGCTGTTCTCGGCGACAGACGCCTGGTTCGGGTTCGGGACCGAGGACGTGTGGACGCTCTTCCACTCCTACGCCTTCGACTTCTCCGTGTGGGAGCTGTGGGGCGCGCTGGCCTTCGGCGGCCGGCTGGTCGTCGTCGACTACGAGACCAGCCGGACCCCGGTGGCCTTCCACGAACTGGTGCGGGCCGAGGGCGTGACCGTGCTCAACCAGACTCCGTCGGCCTTCACCCAGTTCGTCCGCGCCGACCTCCAGGCAGTCCCGGACACGGCCGGCCGGCTCGCGCTGCGCTATGTGGTGTTCGGCGGCGAGGCCCTCGACCCCGGGGCGCTGCGGCCCTGGTTCGAACGGCACGGCGACGAGGCCCCGCTCCTGGTCAACATGTACGGCATTACCGAGACGACCGTGCACGTCACCTACCGGCCGATCCGGCAGGCGGACCTGGACTCCGGCCAGGGCAGCGTGATCGGCGTGCCCATCCCCGACCTGCGGCTGTACGTGCTGGACGGGCGGGGCAAGCCGGTGCCCACGGGGGCGGTCGGTGAACTGTACGTGGGCGGGGCGGGCGTCGCGCTCGGATACCTGAACCGGCCGGAGTTGACCGCGCAGCGCTTCGTCGCCAACCCCTTCGCGCCCGACAGCCGGGACGACCGGCTGTACCGAACGGGTGACCTGGTGCGGATCCTCCCCGACGGCGACCTCGAATACCGGGGCCGTATCGACAACCAGGTGAAGCTGCGCGGCTTCCGGGTGGAGCTGGGCGAGATCGAGTCGGCTCTCGTGTCCCACGAACGGGTCTCCGCGGCCGTGGTGACGCTGCGTACGGACGATGCCGGACACTCGTACCTCGCCGCCTACACGGTGGCGCGCACGGACGGTGCCGCCCAGCACCCGCTGCCCGACGAGGAGTTGCGGCGGCATCTGTCGGGTCTGCTGCCCGACTACATGGTCCCGAGCGTGTTCTGCCCGGTGGACGACTTCCCGCTGACGGCGAACGGCAAGGTCGACCGGTCCAGGCTGCCCGATCCGCGCAGGACACCGACCGCCACCGCGACGACGTACACGGCACCACGCACGGCGCTGGAACACCAGCTGGCGGAGATCTGGGCGAGCGCCCTGGGACAGCCGCAGGTGGGCATCGACGACGGATACCACTCCCTGGGCGGCGACTCGATCCGCAGCATCCCGCTCCTCGCGGCCGCCCGGGCGGCGGGCGTCGACTTCTCCCTCATCGACCTGCTGACCTGCCAGACCATCCGCCGGCTCGCCGAGGTGGCCACCGTTCGTGAGGCGGCCGCCGAGGTGCCGCGGGCCGAGCCGTTCCGTCTGGTGGCGGCCCAGGACCGCCCGCGGCTGCCCGCGGGCCTGGCGGACGCCTACCCGATGACCCGGCTGCAACTGGGCATGTTCTTCCACACCAGTCTGTCGGCGAGCGGCACCGGCGTCTACCACAACACCTCCGCCTACCGCCTGCGGGCGGCCTGGTCCGAGGACGCCTGGGTCACGGCCGTCGCCGCAGTCTGCGCCCGGCACGACGTGCTGCGTACCTCCTTCGCCCTGCACGGGTTCAGCGAGCCGCTGCAGCTGGTCCACGCCGCCGTACCGCCGCCGGTGACCTTCGAGGACCTGCGGGGGCTGACCCCCGGCGAGCGGGCAGCCGCCGTGACGGCCCGGCGCGCCCACGAGGCGGCCACGCCGTTCGACCGCGAGCGGGCGCCCCTGATCCGGTTCCACGTGCAGCGGCTCAGCGAGGACACCTGCCAGCTGTTCGTCACCGAGCACCACGCGATCCTCGACGGCTGGAGCGAGCGCTCGCTCTTCGCCGAACTGCTGCTGCGCTACGGCGACGCTTTGCACGGGCGCCAGGAGCGGCCGAGGAACGCCCTCGCGTCGCGTTTCTCCTCCTACGTCGCTCTCGAACGGGAGGCCGTCCAGGACGAGGACGCCGCCCGCCACTGGATCTCCCGCCTCGACGGCATGGCTGTGACCGAGCTGCCTCGGCTGCCGGAGCGGGCGGACACGGCTGGCGGGGCTTCCCGCGCGGCCTTCCACGCGGCGCCGCTGCCGGCCGCCCTGCACGGGCGTCTCACCCGGCTCGCCGACCGGCTGGGCGTCTCGCTGCGCTCGGTGCTGCTGGCGGCACACGTGCGGGTGCTGGGGGTGCTGGGTGGGACCGACGATGTGGTGTCCGGAGTGGTCTACAACGGTCGGGGCGAGGAGCGGGACGCCGAGAAGTGCCTGGGTCTGTTCCTCAACACCCTGCCGTTGCGGGTCCGGCTCGGCGGTGGCAGCTGGGCCGACCTCGTCACGGAGGTCGCCGCCGCGGACACCGACGCGCAGCGGCACCGCAGGTTCCCGCTGGCGGACATCATGCGCGTCACCGGGCATCCGTCGCTGTTCGAGGCGTTCTTCAACTACACCCACTTCCACGTCGAGACTTCCCTCGCCGGTCACGCGGAGATCGACGTGCTGGAGTCCGAAAGCTCCGCCGGCACCAACTTCGCCTTCGGCGCCGAGTTCGCGGTGAACACATCCGACGGCCGACTCACCCTGGGGCTGCGATACGACCCCGGCCAGTTCGGCCGTGAACAGGTTGAGGGCTTCTTCGGGCTCTACGCCGAGGCGCTGGACGCGCTGGCGACGCGCGCCGACGAGACGTACCACCACACCGGTCTGCCCAGCGCCGGGGACCTGCGGCGGCTGACCGCCTGGAACGCCACCGGCCGCGACTACACCAGTCCCTCCCTGCTGCACCGGCTGGTGGAGGAGCAGGTGGCCCGGACCCCCGACGCGGTCGCCCTGCGCTGCGAGGGCGAGCAGCTGACGTACCAGGAGATGGACAGCCGGGCGGCCCGCCTGGCCGGGGTGCTGCACGCCCATCGGGTGGGCCGCGGTGACTTCGTCGCCGTCGTCATGGACCGCTGCGTGGACCTGCCCGTCGTGCTGCTGGGCATCCTCAAGGCCGGTGCCGCCTACGTGCCGCTCGATCCGGACGCCCCCGACCTGCGGGTGCAGGGCATCCTCGCCGACGGCGCCATCGACACGGTGGTCACCACCCGGGAGCAGGCCGGCCGCTTCGACGTGCTGCCCGGCGTCCGCGTCCTGGTCGCCGACGACGCGCTCGCCGCGCCCCCGTCCGGTGACGGCGTCCTCGCCTGCGCGGAGCCCCTCCCCGACGAACCGGCCTACATGATCTACACCTCCGGATCGACGGGCCGCCCCAAGGGCGTGGTCGTCTCGCACCGGGCCATCGCCAACCGGCTGCTGTGGCACCAGGAGACGTTCGCGCTGCGGCCGGGCGAGGCCGTGCTGCACAAGACGCCGTACACCTTCGACGTATCCGTGTGGGAGCTGTTCTGGCCGCTGCTGGCGGGCGGCGTGGAGGTCCTGGCACGACCGGGCGGCCACCGCGATCCGGCCTATCTGGCACGGCTGATCACAGCTGAACGCATCACGACTGCGCACTTCGTGCCGTCGATGCTGCAGGCGTTCCTGGAGGATCCGGCCGCCGACCGGTGCACGGGTCTGAAGCGGGTCTTGTGCAGCGGCGAGGCACTGCACACCGAGTTGCAGGACCGGTTCTTCCGGGTGCTGGACGGCGTGGAGCTGCACAATCTGTACGGGCCGACCGAGGCGGCCGTGGACGTCACGCACTGGCAGTGCGCGCCCGGCGCCCGGACGGTGCCGATCGGTCGGCCGGTGGCCAACACCGGTACGCACGTCCTGGACGCCCGGGGCCTGCCCGTGCCGGTCGGTGTCACCGGGGAGCTGTACCTCAGCGGCGTCCAGCTGGCCCTCGGCTACCACCGCCGGCCCGATCTCACCGACGCCGCGTTCGGAGAGCGGACGGACGAGAGCGGGCGGCGGCTCCGGATGTACCGTACGGGCGACTTGGCACGCTGGCTGCCCGACGGCACGCTGGAGTACCGGGGACGCCGAGACTCCCAGATCAAGCTGCGTGGCTTCCGTATCGAACTACAGGAGATCGAGCGGACGATGACCGCCCATCCCGCGGTGCACGAGTGCGCAGTCCTGGTGCACGGCGAGCACCTGGCGGCCTACGTCACCGCCGCCGGAACCGTGCCTGACGCCGAAGAGTTGGCCGCGTTCGCCGCGCAACGGTTGCCCGGATACATGGTCCCGGCCCACTGGGTGCCGCTCGCGGCGATGCCGCTGACCACCAGCGGCAAGCTCGACCGCAAGGCCCTGCCAGCGCCGCAACGCGGCACCCCTCAAGTCGGCCGGCCAACCGCGCCGTCCGACGCGACCGAGGAACGGCTGCTCGGCATGTGGAGGCGTCTGCTGGACATCGACCGCCTCGGGGTGGAAGACGACTTCTTCCGCTGCGGCGGCCACTCCCTCACCGCCGTACGGCTCGTCGCGCAGATCAACGCGGAGTTCGGCACGGACCTGCCGGTCTCCTTCGTGCTGTCCCGTCCCACGGTGGCCCGGCAGGCCGAGCTCCTGCGCCGCGGCGCCCCGGACACCATGCCGTCGTCGCGCGCCGTGCGGCTGGGCGGGGACGGTCCCGCGGCTCCGCTGTTCCTGGTGCACGCGGCCGGCGGCGGGGTGCTGTGCTACCGCGACTTCGCCACCGCACCGACCGGACGCCCCTGCCACGCCCTGCCGGCGCCGGGTCTGGAGCCCGGTGAGCGGCCGCTGGACTCCGTCCCCGATCTGGCCGGGTACCACCTCGAGACGGTCCGCGGGGTGGCGCCCTCGGGGCCGTACCGGCTGGGCGGCTGGTCGTTCGGCGGAGTGGTCGCCCACGAGATGGCCCGGCGGCTGCGCGCCGCAGGCGAGACGGTGGAGGTGCTGGGGCTGATCGACAGCGGATACCCGGACCCCTCGCTGGAGCCCGCGGCACCGCACGGCATGCTGCTCGCGTTCGCCGAGGACACATTGCTCTCCGCCGGCCTGCCCGTGGACGAGGCGCTGCGCCGGGGACTGGCCGCCGCCCGCGACCACGAGGAGGGGCTGCGCGTCCTGGCCGCCCGGCTGCGCGAGCTAACGAGCCTCGACCACCGTCAACTGATACGGCACTACTCCGTCTTCGAACGCAATCTGCGGGCCATGGCCGCCCACCGCCCCGCCCCCTACGACGGCCTCGTGCACTTCTTCGCCGGCACCGCCACGGTCCGCACCGGCGCGGCGGCGCGCTGGCAGGCCCTGGCCCGAGGCGGGTTCACGGTGCACACCCTGGCCGCCGGCCACCACGAGATGGTGCGCGAACCTCACGCTGCGACCGTCCTGCACACCCTCGACTCCGCGAGGAGGGTCTGATGGCCCGTTTCATCCCGGTGCCGCGGACGGGGCTGTGGCGCAACACCGACTTCCGCAACCTCTGGTTCGGTTTGACGGCCTCCCTGTTCGGCGCCAAGATCACCGCGATCGCGGTCCCCCTCATCGCCAGCCGCACCCTGCACGCCAGCCCGCTGGAGATGGGTGCCCTGGTGGCGATGGAGTACGTGCCCTACCTCGTCCTGAGCCTGCCGGCCGGGGTCTGGTTGGACCGTCGGCCCAAGCGGCCGTTGCTGATCCTCAGTGATGTCGTCCGTGCCGGGCTGCTCATGTCGATTCCGGTGAGCTGGCTGCTCGACCTGCTGTCGGTGCCCGTGCTGCTCGTAATGGCGCTGCTCATCGGGTTCTGCACGGTCGTCTCGGACATCGGCAGCGCCTCGTACCTGCCCTCGCTCGTCGGCCGCGACCAGCTCGTCGAGGGCAACAGCAAGCTGGAGCTGAGCAGTTCGGCCTCCAACATCGGCGGGAACGCGCTGGGCGGCGGGGTGCTGCAACTGGTCTCGGCGCCGCTGGCGCTGTTGTTCAACTCCGTGGCCTACCTGCTGTCCGCAGCGTTCACCTTCCGCATCCGGCACCGGGAACCGGCGCCGCGGGGCCCAGCGCCCGAAGAACGGCCCAGCGCGCTACGGGAGATCCGGGAAGGCGCCCAGGCGGTCTTCGGGCACCGCACCATCCGCAGGCTCGTGCTCGCCACCGTGATCTTCAACTTCTTCACCTTCGCCGTCGAGCCGGTCTTCCTGCTCTTCCTCACCCGCAGTCTGGACCTGCCGGCGTTCTCCATCGGCCTGGTCTTCTCCGCCTCCGGCGCGGGAGCGCTCGTCGGCGCCCTCATCGCCGCTCGGGTCAGCCGCCGGTTGGGCCTCGGCCGGACCCTCGTCGGCTCGCTACTGCTGGCAGGCTCGGCCGCGCTGCTGATCCCCACCGCGACCCTGGTACCGGCCTGGTCCGCGCCCTTCCTGATCGCCGTCATGTACTTCGTCGACTCCATGATGGTGATCGTCTACAACATCAACCAGCGCAGTCTGCGGGCCGCGTTGACCCCGGACCGGCTGCAGGGCCGGATGAACGCCTCGATCCGCATGGTGGTCATGGGCGTGGCCCCGGCCGGCGCCTTCACCGGCGGCGCGCTCGGAGGCTGGCTCGGCACGCTTCCGGTGCTCGTGCTCGGCGCGGCCGGAATCCTGCTGGCCGGGGGCTCCCTGCTCTTCTCCCACGTCCGGGCGATCGCCGCGCACCCCGTGCCGGAGTCCGCCGCCGTCTGAGCGTCTCCCCCTCGTCTCGCCTCCTCTCCCCCTCTCGTTGCCCCCGCGCGCCCTCGGCCCGATCGACGCGAGCGCGCCCTCCCGCGCTGCCCACACAGCAGCAGAAACGGATCTCTTGTGCCCCCTGACCACGACAACGGCGCGAACCCGGCACTCCCGCTGAGCGGACGCATCGGCAACGGTCCGAGCGACCTGCTCAGGGAGGAGGTCCTGGATCCGCAGTTCCACCACGAGGCGGCCAACCTGCTGCCGTACTACATCGCCGTCGAACAGGCACTGGTCGCCGAGTACCTGCGACTCGGCCTGGTCACCGACACGCAGGCGGCCGAACTGGACCGGCTGCTCGGCGCCGTGACACGCGAGGAGCTGCTGGCCGAGCGGCAGGCGAGCATGTCCGACATCGCCTTCACCCTGGAACGCCATGTGGAGGCGCAGCTGAGCGAACCGGTCCCGGCCTGGCACGTGGACCGCAGCCGCAACGACCTCCAGGCGTGCGCCCAGCTGATGTACGGCAGGGCGCGGCTCGCCGACGGCGCCGGCACCCTGCTCGACCTCGGGCAGGCGGCCCACCGTCTGGCCGGCCGGTACACCGAGGATCCCATGCCCGGCTACACCCATCTGCAGGCCGCCCAGATCATCACGCCCGGCTTCTACCTCGCGGCCCTGCTGGAGCAGGTCCTGCACACCGCGCGACGCCTGTTGAGCACCTACGACGGGATCGACGCGTGCCCGCTGGGCGCCGGGGCCATGTCGGGCCAGGAACTCGCCTGGGACCGGGACCGGCTCGCCCGGCTGCTCGGCTTCGGCCGGGTCCAGCCGCTGGCCCTTACCTCCATCGCCTACCGCGGCTGGACCCTGGAGACGACCGCCGAGTTCGGCATCTTCGGGGTGGCCCTCAGCCGATTCGCCACCGACCTGATGACCTGGGGCAGCAGCGCCTACGGCTATCTGGACCTGCCGGACGAGCTGTCGGGCATCTCCTCGGCGATGCCGCAGAAGAAGAACTTCCCCATCCTCGAACGCATCCGGGGCAGGTCCGCGCATCTGGCCTCCTGCCACACCGACGCGGTCCTCGGCCAGCGCAACACTGCCTTCTCCAACTCGGTGGAGGTCTCCAAGGAAGCCGCGGCCCAACTCCCGTACGCCTTCGACAGCTTCGAGAGTGTGCTACGGCTGACCACGGCCGTCCTCGAACACGCGCGGTTCGACACCGAGCGGATGGCCGCCGCCTGCGAGGAGGAGTTCCTCGGCGGTTTCGCCCTGGCCAACGCTCTCACGCTCCGCGAAGGAGTGTCCTGGCGGCGAGCCCAGGTCATCGCGGGCCGCTACATCGTCGCCGCCATGGCCGCGGGCCGGACGCCGACGCAGACCGACCCGGCCCTGCTGAAGCAGGTGGCGGCGGATCTCGACACGGACCTGGCCGCGCCGGAGGAGGTACTCAACGGGATCTTCGACGTCCGGCAGGCCCTGCGCACGCCACAGTCCGCCGGCTCGGCACACCCGGATGCGGTCGCGACGGTCCTCGACGCGCAGCGGGACGAACTGGAACGGCTGAGCGGGGAATGGGCGGCACGCGCCCGCCTCGCGCACGGCGCAGGAGGAGAAGCATGACAGCGCATCTGCGCACCAGGCAGCACCGGACACTGGCCGACGTCACCGAGCTCAGGCGCCGCGTCCCGGACGCGGGCGTCGGGCGCGCCTTCGGCACCTTCGGGGAACTCCTGCAGGGCGTGCTGCCCGAAAGCGGCGAGCACTTCATGGTGACCCTGCCGGTGGCCGTCTGGGCTACCGCGACCTTCGCCTACGAACCGGGCGCGTCATCCGTCGACGTGGCACCGGCGCACAAGCGCAAGGCGGCGCGCCTGGCGCAGGCGGCGCTGCGGGCCGCGGGCCGCCCCGGCGGCGGCCGGCTGCGCATCGGCAGCGACCTGCCCGAGGGCAAGGGCATGGCCAGTTCCTCCGCGGACCTGGTGGCGACCGCCCGGGCGGTCGCCGCGGCGGTGGGCGTCACCTTCGCCCCGGCCGACATCGAGTCGCTGCTGCGCGGCATCGAGCCGTCCGACGGGGTCATGTACGACGAGATGGTGGCCTTCAGCCACCGGGAGGTCCGGCTGCGCGAACGCCTGGGCACCGTACCCGCGATGACCGTCATCGCCTACGACGAGGGCGGCCAGGTGGACACCATCGGCTACAACCGGACCACCACCGCGCCCGGTGCCGCGGAGACACGCGAGTACGCCCGACTGCTCGACCAGGCACGCGAGGCGATCCACCACGCCGACCTGGGCGCGCTCGGCCGGGTCGCCACCCGCAGCGCGGAACTGAACGCCCGTCACACCTCCCGTCCCGCACTGCCCGTGCTCCAGCGCATCTGCCGGGAGATCGACGGACTCGGTGTCGCCTGCGCCCACAGCGGCACCATGCTCGGCATCCTGCTGCCCCACGGCGACCCGGAGGGATGGGCGAAGACCGACGCCGCGCTCGCCGCGTGCGCCTGGTTGCCCGGAACCACGATGCTCTACCGCTCGCTGGGCCACGACGACGACTGGTCCCTCGGCACCCCCCACCCCATTGCGACCTCCCCACGCACCACTGACCCGGCCATCGCCTGAGGAAGTGAACATGCTCTTTCCCACCGTCCACGACATGGTCGGGCACACCCCTCTCGTCAGGCTCCGCCTCGATGTGCCGGAAGGCACCGAGGTCTACGCGAAGCTGGAGCTGGCCAACCCCTTCGGCATGAAGGACCGGGTGGCCAAGAGCGCCATCGAGGAGGCGCGCCGCATCGGCGCCCTGCTGCCCGGCGCCCCGATCGTGGAGAGTTCCTCCGGCACGCTCGCGCTCGGCGTGGCGCTCGTCGGCCGCTCGCTCGGTCACCCCGTGCACATCGTCACCGACCCACGGATCGACGCCACGACCCTCGCCAAGCTGCGAGCCCTGGACGCCCAGGTGCACGTGGTCCCGCGGATGACCGAACAGGGCTGGCAAGGTGCCCGCCTGGAGCGCCTCGAGGACCTGCTGCGGGAACTGCCGGGCGCCTTCTGGCCGCAGCAGTACACCAATCCCGACAACCCCCGCGCCTACCGCTTCCTCGCCGACGAACTGCTGCGGGACCTGGGCACGGTGGACGTGCTGGTGGGAGCGGTCGGCAGCGGCGGCTCGCTGTGCGGCAGCACCCGCGCGCTGCGCCGGCAGCTGCCCGGGCTGCGCTCGGTGGGCGTGGACTGCGTGGGCAGCGCGCTGTTCGAGCAGCCCGACGTTCCCAAGCGGCTGCAGAGCGGCCTCGGTAACAGCCTCTCGCCCCACAACCTGGACCGGGGCGTCATCGACGAGGTGCACTGGCTCAACGACCACGAGGCGTTCGCCGCGGCCCACGCCCTGGCCCGGGAACAGCAGATCTTCGCCGGCAACACCTCGGGCTCCGTGTACCGGGTGCTGACGGACGTCGCGCGTCGCGCCGCCCCGGGCAGCCGCATCGTCGGCATCCTCCCGGACCGCGGCGACCGGTACGCGCAGACCGTCTACAGCGACGCCTACTGGGCCGAGCACGGCGTGACCGATCTGCCACTGGCCTCCCGACCCGAGGAAGTCGCCTACGGCACCCCGGTGAAGCAGTGGTCGCGCGCCATTCTGCGCCGACCGGCCGACCTGCCGCGACGCATCCTGTTCGTCGAGGCCAACACCTCGGGCACCGGCATGATCGCGCTGCGTACGGCCCGGGAACTCGGCCTGGTCCCGGTCCTGCTCACCGGCAGCCCGGAACGGTACGCGGGACTGTCCGAGGCCGACGCCGAGATCCTCATCTGCGACACCAACTCCCTGGCCGCGCTGCGAGAAGTCGTCCAGCGGACGTTTCCCCGCCAGGAACTCGTCGGCGTCACCACCACCAGCGACTTCTACGTGCCCGTCGTCGCCGAACTCGCCGACTGGCTGGACCTGCCCGGCAACACGGCCGAGGCGGTCGTGGCCTGCCGCAACAAGGCTGTCATGCGCACCACACTGCGGGACGCCGGAGCCCGCCAGCCGCGGTTCGCGCTGGTCACCGATCCGGCCGGAACGGCCGGATCGGTGCGCGAGGTGGGTCTGCCCTGCGTGGTCAAACCGGCCGACGACTCCGGCTCGAACGACGTACTGCTGTGCCGCACCGCCGAGGAGGCGGCCGCGCACGCCGCGGCCGTCCTCGCGGTACGGACGAACGTACGCGGCCTGCCCACCGCCGGGACCGTCCTGGTGGAGGAACACCTCGCCGGGCCCGAGTTCAGCGTGGAGATGTTCAGTGACGGCGGTGTCCACACCTGCGTCGGCATCACCGCCAAGGAGGTGACCGACGGCCCCTACTTCGTGGAGACCGGGCACCTGTTCCCCGCACCGCTCACCGAGGCGGTCGCCGCCGACATCGTCGAGACCGTCAGCGCCGCCCTGAAGGCGGTCGGCTGGGAACTCGGCGCCACCCACACGGAAATACGGCTCACCGAGCGCGGCGCCACCGTCATCGAGATCAATCCCCGGCTGGCCGGCGGCATGATCCCGGCGGCGGTCCACCGGGCCACCGGCCTCGACCTGCTCCAGCAGCAGCTACGCGCCGTCACCGGCATACCGCTCGACCTCGCCCCGCGACGCGCCGGGTCCGCCGGCATCCGGTTCCTGCTGGCCGAGGAGAGCGGAACGCTTCGGGCCGTCGAGGGCGTCGAGGCCGCGCGCGCCGTCGACGGCGTCGCCGCGGTCACCGTGACCGCCGCCGAGGGGGCGGCGGTACGCCCCGCCCAGAACGCCTACGGACGCCTCGGCCATGTCATCGCCGCGGGCCCGGACGCCGAGTCGGTGCGCCGCGCCCTGGCCGCCGCCACGGGCGAACTACACGTCCACGTCACCACCGAACCCACCCCCGGGGATGAAGTCCGATGATCGAACTGCGCAGCGACACCTTCACCACACCGACCGACGCGATGCGCCGGGCCATGGCCGAGGCCGAGGTCGGGGACGACGTGTACGGCGAGGACCCCACGGTACGGGCGCTGGAGGAGCGGGCCGCGGAGCTGACCGGCAAGGAAGCCGCCTGTCTGATGCCGAGCGGCACCATGGCCAACCTGTGCGCCCTGCTCACCCATGCACCGCGCGGGTCGAAGATCCTGGTCGGCGACGAGACCGACATCTACATCTACGAGGCGGGAGGGGCCTCCGTCTGCGGCGGCGCGGTCTACGAACCCCTCCCGAACCAGCCCGACGGACGGCTCCTGCCGAGCGACCTGGAGCGTGGTTTCCCGGACGACCCGGACGACCCCCAGTTCGCGCTGCCGGCCGTGATCTGCCTGGAGAACACCCACAACCGGTGCGGCGGCGTGGTGCTACCGCCCGAATACACCCGTGAGGTGAAGGACTTCGCCGACGCGCGCGGCGTGCCCGTCCACCTCGACGGCGCACGCCTGTTCAACGCGGCCGTGGCACTGGGTGTGCCAGCCGCCGAGGTGGCACGGGACGCGGACTCGGTGCAGTTCTGCCTCTCCAAGGGGCTGGGCGCCCCCATCGGGTCGATGCTGGCCGGCGGCACGGACTTCGTCCGGCAGGCCCGCCGCTTCCGCAAGATGCTGGGCGGCGGCATGCGCCAGGCCGGTGTGATCGCCGCCGCCGGACTGCTCGCCCTATCGGACACCGAGCGCCTCGCCGAGGACCACGACAACGCCCGGCACCTGGCGCTGGGCCTGGCGGACACCGATGGCATCAGCACGGACCCCAAGGACGTGCAGACGAACATCGTCATGTTCCGGGTGACCGACCCGCGGTTCACTTGGCAGACCTTCGTCCACGCCGCAGCGGCCCAGGGACTGGCCCTCGCCGAGCTCGGTCACGGCCGGCTGCGTGCGGTCACGCATCGCGACGTCGGCCGGGCGGACATCGACGCGGCCGTGCGGATCGTACGGCGTGTCCTGGCTCAGGGGCCGGAGGCGCGTCATGAGCGCTGACCCGATCCCGAGCAGCATGAGCGAGGGCAGGGCGGAGCTGCTTCGCCGCCTGCTGAGCGGCCGGGGTGCCGCCCCCACGGCGGCCACGGTGGTGCACGCGCCCCGCACGGGCCGGCTCCCGGCCTCCAGCGCTCAGGAACGGCTGTGGTTCCTGGAGGAGTTGCACGGCGCCAACGCCGCCTACAACGTGCCCCTCGTGCTGCGGATCGACGGTGCCCTCGACCTGCCGACACTGCGCGAGAGCCTGACGGTCGTGGTGCGCCGGCACGAGGCGCTGCGCACCACGCTCGCCCCGGACGACGACGGTCTGCGCCAGCTCGTCGCACCGGCGTGGTCCCCCGAGATCACCTGCGTGCAGACGCGGGACATCGCGGAGGCCGACCGTGACATCGAGCGTGAGGCGCAGGTGCCGTTCTCGCTAGCCTCCGCCGAACCGCTGCTCCGCGCCCGTCTTTACCGCACCGGCCCGGACCGCCACTCCCTCTTCCTCAACCTCCATCATGCGGTCACCGACGGCTGGTCGGAGGGCGTCCTCTTCCGCGAACTGTGGCAGGCGTACCGGCAGTCGGTGTCCGGGGAATCGGTCGAGCTGCCGCGGGTGCGGATGCACTACGCGGACTACGCCCACTGGGAGGCCGCCCAGCGCGACTCGGAGGATGCGCGCGAGCAACTGCGGTACTGGAGGCGGCGGCTGGCCGACCCACCGGTCCTGGACCTGCCGGCCGACCGCCCGCGGCCAGCCGTGCCCTCGGTGGACGGGGGCAGCTTCACCATCGACTTCCCAGACGAACTGGTGGACCGTCTCGAGGAGTTCGCCGAGGGCGAGGGCGTCACGCCGTTCGTCGTCCTGCTGTCGGTCCTGTACGAGCTGCTGCACCGTTACAGCGGGCAGGACGACATCGTGGTGGGCACCACCATGGCGAACCGCACCCGTGAGGAGTTCGAGGACACCATCGGCTTCTTCGTCAACACGGTGGCGCTGCGCCAGGACCTGTCGGACGTCCCGTCCTTCAAGGGTCTGTTGTTGGCGGTGCGGGACACGCTCCGCTCCGCACAGCAGCGGCAGCAGGTACCGTTCGCCCGGGTCGTGGAAGCAGTGGCCCGCCGGCGGGACGCCGCCGTCAATCCCCTCTTCCAGGTGATGTGCAGCTTCCACGACAGCCGGCTCGCTCTGGGCGACGACCCGGTCCCGGGTCTGCGGCTGGAGTTCGCCGAGGTACCCCAGCACACCACGCACTTCGACCTCAGCCTCAACCTGGAACGGCACTCCCGGGGCCTGGTGTGCCGCTTCGGCTACGCCCATGACCTCTTCGACGAGCCGCGCGTGCGGCGCCTCGCTGGGCACTACCTCACGCTGCTGCGGGCCCTAGTTACCGCCCCCGGCCTGACGCCGGCGCAGGTGCCGCTACTTGATGAGCGGGAGCTGCGCGAGCAGGCGGAGTGGAACGCCACCGGCCGCGACTACCCCGGCCCGTTCGTGCTGCATCACTTGGTGGCCGAGCAGGCCGCCCGCACCCCTGGGGCGACGGCGGTGCGCTACGAGGGTGCCGCGCTGACCTACCGGGAGACGGACACCCGGGCCGGGTTGCTGGCCCGCGCGCTGCGGGACGCCGGGGTGCGGCGGGGCGACGTCGTCGCGGTGGTGCTCGACCGGTCCCTCGGCCTTCCGGCCGCCCTGCTGGGTGTGCTGAAGTCCGGCGCCGCGTACGCACCGCTGGATCCGGAGAGTCCTGATCTGCGCCTGCGGGGGATCCTCACCGACGGGGCGATCCGCACGGTTGTGACGACCCGGGAGCAGACCGCCCGGTTCGATCTGCCCGGTGTCCGGGTGATCGCGCTGGAGGACGTCCCGGAGCATACCGGCGATGCCGGTGAGCCCTGGTCGTGCGCGCAGAGCGAGCCGGACGACCCGGCATACCTGATCTACACCTCCGGGTCGACGGGCAAGCCCAAGGGAGTGGTCGTCTCCCACCGCGCCATCACCAACCAACTGCTGTGGCGGCAGGAGGTGTTCGGGCTGGCACGAGACGAACGGGTCCTGCAGAAGACGCCGTACACGTTCGACGTGTCCCTGTGGGAGTTCTTCTGGCCGCTGATCGGCGGGGGCGTGGTGGTCCTGGCACCTCCCGGCGGGCACCGCGACCCGGCCTGTCTGGCGGAACTGATCCAGCGGGAACGGATCAGCACGGTGCACTTCGTGCCGTCGATGCTGCAGCTCTTCCTCGAAGACCCGGCCGCCGTCCGGTGCACCGGCCTGGCCCGGGTGCTGTGCGGCGGAGAGGCGCTGTCCGGCGAACTGCGGGAGCGGTTCTTCCGCACGCTGCACGGCGTCGAGCTGCACAACCTGTACGGCCCGACCGAGGCGGCCGTGGACGTCACGCACTGGCAGTGCTCGCCCGGCGAAGGTCCGGTGGTTCCCCTCGGCCGCCCGGTCGCCAACACGGGGCTGCATGTCCTCGACCATCACGGACGGCCGCTTCCCGTGGGAGTCACCGGCGAGCTGTACCTCAGCGGTGTGCAACTGGCCGCCGGCTACCACCGGCGACCGGACCTGACCGCCGAGGCGTTCGTACGGCTGCCCGACGAGACCGGCGGCTCCCGGCGGATGTACCGCACGGGTGACCTGGTGCGCCGGCTGCCGGACGGCACGCTGGAGTACCGCGGCCGCCGGGACGCGCAGGTCAAGCTGCGCGGCTTCCGCATCGAACTCCGGGAGATCGAGGCGGTGGTCGCCGGGCACCCGATGGTCGCCGACTGCGCGGTGCTCGTGCGTGAGCAGCGGCTCGTCGCCTATGTGACCGGGCACGGCGCTGGCCTCGCCGATCCGGGGGAACTTGCCGAGTACACGGCGGCCCGGCTGCCCGGCTACATGGTGCCGGCCGACTGGGTGCCGCTGCCGGAAATGCCGTTGACGAGCAGCGGCAAGCTCGACCGCAGGGCGCTGCCCACGCCATCGGTCATCGCGGCCCCCGCCGGACGCGAGCCGCGCGACGCGGCCGAACGCCTGCTGTGCACCCTCATCGGCGAGGTCCTGGACCGGCCCTGGACGGACGTCGACGCCGACTTCTTCGAGCACGGCGGACACTCCCTGCTGGCGATCCGGCTGGTCTCCCGCATCCGCGCCTCCTTCCGCACCGACCTGGCAATACGGGCCGTCTTCGAGCAGCCCACCGCGGCAGGACTGGCCCGGCTGCTCAGCGGCGGACCGGGCGAGCAGACCCCGCCCGGTGCCACGCCGCCGGACGGGGCGAGTGACAACCCGGCCCCGCTCGTCGCCGCACAGCGCCCGCCGCGGGTCCCGCTCTCCTACGGGCAGCGGCGGATGTGGCTGCTCAACCGGTTCGAGGAGCAGCGGGCGGCCTACAACATGCACACCGCGCTACGGGTGACCGGACCGCTGGACGTGACGGCCCTCGAGGCGGCCCTGGCCGACCTCACCGAACGGCACGAGATCCTGCGGACCGTCTATCCGGAGGCGGACGGCACGCCCCACCAAGTGGTCCTGGACGCCGAGACCCACCGGCCACGGCTGTGCCTGCACCAGGTCCACGGCGATCTCGCCGAGGCCGTGGCCGAGCACGCCAGCGAGGGCTTCGACGTCACCATCGACCCACCGCTGCGCACCCATCTGTTCACGACCGGCCCGGACGAGCACGTGCTGCTCGTCGTGTTGCACCACATCGCCAGCGACGGCTGGTCCTACGCCCCGCTGTGGCGGGATCTCGCGCTCGCGTACGAGGCCCGCAACGCTGGGCGGCCGCCCAGCTGGGAACCGCTGCCCGTCCAGTACGCAGACCACACGCTGTGGCAGCACCGGGTCCTGGGCGACCCGGCGGACCCGGACAGTGTCCTCGCCCAGCAACGGCGGTTCTGGACCGAGCGGCTGAGCGGTCTGCCAGAGGAGCTCAACCTGCCGGCCGACCGGCCGCGACCCGCCGTGGCCAGCCACCGAGGCGGAACGGTCCGCTTCCAGGTGCCGACCGGCGTGCACCGCGCGCTCGCCGCGCTGTCCAGGGACGCCTCGACCAGCCTGTTCATGACCTGCCAGACCGCCCTCGCCGCCCTGCTCACACGGATGGGCGCGGGCACCGACATCCCGGTGGGCGTGCCCACCGCGGGCCGTACGGACGACGCGCAGAACGACCTCATCGGCTTCTTCGTCAACACACTCGTACTGCGCGCCGACACCGCCGGCGACCCCACCCTGCGCGACCTCCTGAGCCAGGTCCGGGAGACAAGCCTGGCCGGCTACGGTCACCCGGACCTCCCCTTCGAACTGCTCGTGGAGGCGCTCAACCCAGCCCGCTCCACCGCCCGTCATCCCCTGTTCCAGGTGATGCTGGCCTTCCACAACACCGCCGGTACCGCGCCGGCGCTGCCCGGCCTGCGCGTCGAGGAGTTCGCCGTCGCCGAGCGGTTCGCCATGTTCGACCTGCTGCTGGAGATGCGGGAGCGCACCGACGGCCACCGGGAGCCCGCCGGACTGGACTGCCAACTCACCTACAGCACCGATCTGTTCGACCAGGAAACGGCTCGGGCCGTTACCGAACGGCTGTGCACCGTCCTGACGGCTCTCGCCGAGGACCCGGACCGGCGGCTGAGCGAGGTGTCCCTGCTCAGCCCGGCTGAGCGGCGGGCCCTTGAGGTGTGGAACGACACTGAGGCCCCCTGCCCGCAGCTGACCCTGACCGACCTCTTCGAACAGCAGGTGGCCCGCACTCCGGACCTTCCGGCCGTCGACCACGGCGGCCGCGTGCTCGACTACGCGGAGCTCAACGAGCGGGCCAACCGCCTGGCGCGGCACCTCGTCCAGCTCGGTATCGGACCGGACGACGTGGTGGCGCTGCTCCTGCCGCGCTCGGCGGAGACGGTGGTGGCGCTGTTGGCGGTGCTCAAGGCAGGCGCCGGATACCTGCCCCTGGACCCCGCTCATCCGGTGGAGCGCATCGCGACGGTCCTGGCGGACGCGGCACCGTCCCTGGTCGTCACGGCGCCGTCGATCGCCGCCGAGTTCCGGGACACGCACCCCGGGCTTCGATGGCTGTGCCCGGAGGAATCCGGGACGGCAGCGGAGGTCCTGGCCCGGCCGGCAGCCGACCTAACCGACGCGGACCGGGTGCGGCCACTGACCCCGCTGCACACCGCGTACGTCATCTACACCTCCGGGTCGACGGGGCTGCCCAAGGGCGTGGTGATGCACCACCACGCCCTGGTCAACCTGCTCATCTGGCAGGGCCGGACGGAACGCACCGGGCCGGGGCGCCGCACCGCGCAGTTCACCGCGCTCACCTTCGACGTCTCGGCCCAGGAGATCCTCTCCACGCTGGTCGCGGGCGCCACCCTGCTCGTCCCCGACCTCGACATCCGCAACGACTTCGTCGGCTTCGTCCGCTGGCTGGACGGCAGCGGAGCCACCGACCTGTTCGCGCCGAACGTGGTACTGGAGGCGCTGTTCGCGGTGGCGACGGACGAAGGGATCGCCCTCGCGGAGCTGACCCGTGTGGCGCAGGCGGGCGAGGCCCTGTTGCTGTCGGAGCAGCTGCGCGCGTTCGCGGCTGCCCGGCCCGGCCGCCGGATCTCCAATCACTACGGGCCCACCGAGACCCATGTGGTGACGGCGTACGAGTTGCCCGAGGACACCGAGGTCTGGCCGTCCCGGGCGCCCATCGGTGGGCCCGTCGCCAATATCCGGGCCTATGTGCTCGACGAGCGGCTGAACCCGGTCCCGCCGGGTGTGCCCGGGGAGCTGTACGTCTCGGGCAGCGGCGTCGCGCGGGGCTATCTGGGCCGGCCCGTACTTACCGCGGAACGCTTCGTGCCCTGCCCGTTCGCGGGGCCCGGCGAGCGCATGTACCGCACCGGCGACATCGTGCGCCGGAGCGCCGAGGGCAGCCTGGAGTTCCTGGGGCGCGCCGACCACCAGGTGAAGATCCGGGGCTTCCGGATCGAACTGGGCGATGTGGAGGTGGCGGTGGCCTCCCACCCCGCCGTCTCCCAGGCCAAGGTGCTCGCCGTCGACCATCCGACCCGGGGCAGGCAGCTGGCGGCCTACGCCGTCACCGCCGAGGGGGCGCTCCCGCCGACCGCGGAGGACCTGCGTGCCCATGTGGCACGCAAAGTTCCCGCCTACATGGTTCCGGCCACGTACGCGCTGCTGGACAGCATGCCCGTCACCGCTAACGGGAAGGTCGACCAGAAGGCGCTCGCGGACATGGGCGGCCAACTGCCGGAGGGTACTTACACGGCACCCCGCACCCGCACGCAGAGCGTGATCGCCGCGCTGTGGGAGGAACTGCTCGGGGTCGTCCCGGTGGGGATCCACGAGAGCTTCTTCGCGCTGGGCGGTCACTCCCTCCTGGCCACCCAGGCGGTTGCCAGGATCCGGTCTGTGCTGGGCGTGTCCGTGTCCATGACGGACTTCTTCGGCCGTCCCACGGTGGCCGAACTTGCCCGGCACGTGGACGACCTGACGACCGACCAGGCGTGCCCGACGCTGGAGCCCCGGATCGTCCCCCGGCCGCGCACACGCACGGCCGTCTGACCCGGCGGCCCGCCGACCGCACCTCGCCACGACTCACTGCACAGAAGACGGAGACCGAAGATGTCCAACCCGTTCGACGACGACAACAGCCGCTACCTCGTGGTGGCCAACGACGAGGAACAGCACGCGCTATGGCCGGCCCACCTGGAGGTCCCCGCAGGCTGGCAGGTTGTCCACGCCGAGGCCGACCGGGCCTCCTGCTCGGTCTACATTGAGCGCGCCTGGCAGGACATGCGTCCCAGGAGCATCCGCTAGCCACCGTCGTGGGGGGGGGGGGCCGGCCCCCCCCCCCCCCGGGGGGGGCCTGGGGTTGGTGGGGGGGGTGTACATGGTAACGCCTAAAACGTACACACCCCCGAGCAGGGGAGACCCAAACTGGGCGCCCCCCCCGACCAG
>NZ_JBITCT010000055.1:0-1202 GCF_044453465.1 Streptomyces sp. NPDC051677 | reverse complement strand
CCGCGCTGGTAGTGTCCCCCCCCCCCCGCCCCCCCTGCCCTCCCGATGTTATTACTTGCGGCCCCCGGGCAACAAATTGGTACCCTGCACAAACCCCCCCCCCCGGGGGGGGGGGGGCCCGGCCGCCCCCCCCCGACCAGAAGGGAGCCTTGCGTTGCCTGGGCCGTATTACCTGTGCACGGAGAACACGTTCCACGCCGCGTTCCTGGTCACACAATGGCTGGCCGACCACGGCAAGCAGGAGGGGTTCCGCGGCGTCGTGCTGCGCGAGGACGCGCTGCCCGCGACCCTGCTGGCCGACCGGGACCGCTTCCACAGCGTCCACGCCGGCGCCTGCGAACTCGACGACGACGCCTGGAGCGAACTGATACGGCTCTATCCGGGCCTCAGCGCGACCGAGCGGGCGATGATCGCGGAGTTCGGCGTCCCCGCCCGGACCGTCACCAGCCATCCGGACACCGTCTACCTGGGCCGCCGACTCAACAGTGACACCGCACGGGACTGGCTCACGCGAGCGTGCGCGGAACCCGAACTGCCGTATCTGTTCGTGTTCCTCGACAAGATCCTCGCCCCCTGGTGGATCGAGCTGACCGGCTCGCGCATCGTCAACGCGCACTCCGCCGTTCTCCCCCACGCTCGCGGCACCTTCGCCATCGAACAGGTCGCGGCGCTCCGCGACCGGGAACTGTTCAGCGCCTGCGCCGGGGCGACGGCACACTTCGTGGACGACGGTGTCGACACCGGTCCGATCATCAAGGCGCTGCGTTTCACCGACCCCTTCTCCTTCGGGTCGATATGGAGCTGCAAGGGCAACTCGTTCATGCTCGCCTTCGACGTCCTCGGCCAGGTTGCCCAGGAACTGCTCGACGGCCGCCGCGCCACTCACGCCGGCGTACTGCCGGCTCCGTCCGCCCACGGAGCGCCCGAGTTCCGGCGCCGTGATCTGACCCCACGCAGGCAGGCCGAGGCCGAGGCCGGCTATCTGGCCATGCGGAACGCCGCATCCGAGCGCTAGTCCGGGCCCGGCGGCAGACGGCCGCGGCCCCAGCAACCCACGTTCTTCGATTGCCCCACTGGAGAGGAAAAGTCATGCCGGAAACCGACGAGCTGCAGTTGTCCGCCGACCGCAACGACACGGCGGTGGAGTTCCCGTCGGAGCGGTGTCTGCATGAGCTGTTCGAGGAGCAGGCGACGCGCACACC
>NZ_JBITCT010000054.1:0-66530 GCF_044453465.1 Streptomyces sp. NPDC051677 | reverse complement strand
CATCCGGCCTCCGGCCAGACAGCCCCCCACCAAGATCTTCATCGGTCTTCTAGGGCGTATTTCGAAAGTCCCGTCTGCGGCGACGCCTGGCACGCACTCCCCCAGAGGGGGGACCCCCAGCCGCGTTGTCGGGATCGCCCCGATACAACCAGTATCGGGGCGACCCTCCGCCTTGCGATCGCACGCTCCCCCATGACGCCGCCGGGCCTGCCCTGCGGGCAGACGACGCTACTTTCGAAACACGCCCTAGTCGCGCTTTGCCCAGCTTGGGTGTTTCACGTGAAACATGCGCATGTTTCACGTGAAACGAGGGCCGCTCCACCGGACCAGGTGGGGCGGCCCTCGGCCTTTTCCTAGGTCTGTACGGCAGGATGTCGCCCATGCCCAGTGCAGAATCGACGCCGACGCCCGTGCACGAGCCGGATTCGGTAAGGCCGACCAGCGACGACCCGGTGGCCGCGGCCGGCAGTGAGCTCATCGGCGGTCCTCTCGGCCGACGGGCCCTGGTGGGGACGTCCTGGTGGACGCCCGTACGGATCGTCGCGCTCGTGGCGATCGGGATGTTCGCCCTAGGACTGATCCAGAAGGCTCCCTGTTACGACGGAGGCTGGTTCTTCGGCGCCACTTCCCAGTACACGCACGCCTGCTACTCGGACATTCCGCACCTCTACCAGGGGCGCGGCTTCGCCGACGGGCTCGTGCCGTACTTCGACAAGCTCCCCGGCGACATGGACTACCTCGAGTACCCGGTGCTGACAGGCGTGTTCATGGAGGTGGCCGCCTGGCTCACGCCCGGCAGCGGCAGCATCCAGCACCAGGAACAGTGGTACTGGATGGTCAACGCCGGGATGCTGATGGCGTGCGCGGCCGTCATCGCCGTCTGCGTGGCCCGGACGCACGCCCGGCGCCCCTGGGACGGCCTGCTCGTCGCCCTGGCACCCGCTTTCGCGCTGACCGCAACCATCAACTGGGACCTGCTGGCGGTCGCTCTGACGGCCGCCGCGATGCTGATGTGGTCGCGGGGCCGGTCCCTGGCCTTCGGTGTCCTGCTGGGGCTCGCCACGGCCGCCAAGCTCTATCCCGTCTTTCTGCTCGGCCCCCTGTTCGTGCTCTGCTGGCGCGCGGGGAAGTGGCGGGACTTCGGCAAGGCCTTCGGCGGTGCGGCCGTCGCCTGGCTGGTGGTGAACCTGCCGGTGATGCTCTTCGCCTTCGAGGGGTGGTCGAAGTTCTACCGGTTCAGCCAGGAGCGGGGCGTCGACTTCGGTTCCTTCTGGCTGATCCTGGCCCAGAACTCCAGCGATCCCCTCACCACGGACAGCGTCAACACGCTCGCCACACTGCTCGTTGTGCTCTGCGCCGTGGGGATTGCGGCGCTGGCCCTGACCGCGCCCCGCCGTCCCCGCTTCGCCCAGCTGGCCTTTTTGATCGTGGCGGCCTTCATTCTCACCAACAAGGTCTACTCGCCGCAGTACGTCCTGTGGCTGGTGCCGCTGGCGGTGCTGGCCCGGCCGAAGTGGCGGGACTTCCTGATCTGGCAGGCCTGCGAGGTCGCCTACTTCCTGGGCATCTGGCTGTACCTCGCGTACACGATGAGCGGAGACGCCCACAAGGGCCTCCCGACCGACGGCTACCACTGGGCCATCGGCGTGCACCTGCTGGGAACGCTCTACCTGTGCGGGGTGGTCGTGCGCGACATCCTGATGCCGGAGCGGGACGTGGTCCGACAGGCCGGAGACGACGATCCCTCGGGAGGCGTGCTCGACGGGGCGGAGGACGTCTTCGTCCTCGGCGCCGCGGCGCACCCGCCCCGGCACGCTTCCCACTTCGACGGACCACAGGTGGACTGGGGCAGGCAGGACGCCACCGAAGGTTCGCCCTGAGCGAACACTGGGTCATCGGGTCACACGGTGACACGGGAAGGGCCGTACACGGAGTCTCCGTGTACGGCCCTTCCCTTTGGCTGCTTCTGTTCAGCCGGCCACGAGCGTCAGCGGTCCACCAGCCGGTCGAACTGCGTGGTGGTGTGTCGCAGATGAGCCACCAGCTCGTCGCCGACGTGCGGCTCCGGGGCGTCCGACGGCACGAACAGGATCGACACCTGCATGTGCGGCGGTTCGGCGAACCAGCGCTGTTTGCCGCCCCAGACGAACGGCGAGAGGTTCCGGTTCACCGTGGCGAGCCCGGCGCGGGCGACGCCTTTGGCGCGCGGCATGACGCCGTGCAGGGCCTTGGGGGCCTCCAGACCCACCCCGTGCGACGTTCCGCCCGCCACGACCACCAGGAAGCCGTCCGAGGCCGCCTTCTGCTGCCGGTAGCCGAAGCGGTCGCCCTTGGCGACGCGCGTGACGTCCAGGACGGCCCCGCGGTACTCGGTGGCGTCGTGGTCCCCCAGCCACAGCCGCGTGCCGATCCGGGCGCGGAAGCGGGTCTGCGGGAACTGCTGCTGCAACCGGGCGAGTTCGTCCGCCTTGAGGTGGCTGACGAACATCGTGTGGAGCGGCAGCCGGGCCGCCCGCAGCCGGTCCATCCAGCCGATGACCTCCTCGACGGCGTCGGAGCCGTCGGTGCGGTCCAGCGGCAGGTGGATGGCGAAGCCCTCCAGCCGGACGTTCTCGATCGCGGAGTGCAGCTGCGCCAGGTCCTGCTCGCTGATGCCGTGCCGTTTCATCGAAGACATCACCTCGATGACCACGCGGGCCCCCACGAGGCCGTACACGCCGTCCACCGACGACACCGAGCGCACGACGCGATCCGGCAGCGGGACGGGCTCCTCGCCACGCCGGTAGGGCGTCAGCACCAGCAGATCGCCGCCGAAGAAGTCCTTGATGCGCGCGGCCTCGTAGGTCGTGCCGACGGCGAGGATGTCCGAGCCCAGCCGGGTGGCCTCCTCCGCCAGCCGCTCGTGCCCGAAGCCGTAGCCGTTGCCCTTGCAGACCGGGACGAGTGCCGGGAACTGCTCCTGCACGTGCTTGTGGTGCGCCCGCCAGCGCGCGGTGTCGACGTAGAGCGTGAGCGCCATGGCCGGACCTGGGACCTTTCTCGTGGCTGCGGTGTGGGGAAGTGCGTCAGAGGTTCAGAAATAGAAAAGCACTGAAACGCGACGTCAGCGGCGCGACATGTAGATGTCGAGCGCCTTGTGGAGCAGCTTGTTGAGCGGGAAGTCCCACTCGCCGAGGTATTCCGCGGCCTGCCCGCCCGTGCCGACCTTGAACTGGATCAGGCCGAACAGGTGGTCGGTCTCGTCCAGCGAGTCGGAGATGCCGCGCAGGTCGTAGACCGTGGCGCCGAGCGCGTAGGCGTCGCGCAGCATCCGCCACTGCATGGCGTTCGAGGGGCGGAACTCACGGCCGATGTTGTCGGAGGCGCCGTAGGAGTACCAGACGTGTCCGCCGACGATCAGCATCGTCGCCGCCGACAGGTTCACGCCGTTGTGGCGGGCGAAGTACAGCCGCATGCGGTTGGGGTCCTCGGTGTTGAGGGCCGACCACATGCGTTGGAAGTACGACAGCGGGCGTGGCCGGAAGTGGTCGCGCACGGCCGTGATCTCGTACAGCCGCTGCCATTCCTCGAGGTCGTGATAGCCGCCCTGGACGACCTCGACACCGGCCTTCTCGGCCTTCTTGATGTTGCGGCGCCACAACTGGTTGAAGTTCTTGTGGACCTCTTCGAGGGAGCGGTTCGCCAGCGGCACCTGGTAGACGTAGCGCGGCTGGACGTCGCCGAAGCCGGCGCCGCCGTCCTCGCCCTGCTGCCAGCCCATGCGGCGCAGCTTGTCGGCCACCTCGAAGGCGCGCGGTTCGATGAAGTCGGCCTCGATGTCGCGCAGCCGCTTCACGTCCGGGTTCTGGATGCCCGCCTTGATGGAGGTGGCCTCCCAGCGCCGGATGATCACCGGCGGGCCCATCTTCACCGAGAAAGCGCCCTGCTGCTTGAGGTGCGCGAGCATCGGTTCCAGCCACTCGTTCAGATTCGGCGCATACCAGTTGATGACCGGACCCTCGGGCAGATAGGCCAGGTAGCGCTTGATCTTGGGCAGTTGGCGATAGAGGACGAGACCCGCGCCGACCAGTTCACCGGTGCGCTCGTCGAACCAGCCGAGGCTCTCCGACCGCCACTCGGCCTTGACATCTGCCCAGGCCGGAACCTGCATGTGGCTCGCCGAGGGCAGGCTCTGGATGTATGCCAGATGCTGCTCACGGCTGATCGTCCTCAGGGTCAGGCTCATTCGGGGCGCTCCTCGGGCTGGTGTGGCCCCATGGGTACGGGGGCTCCGGCTCTCGCGCCGAAGCCTACTGCGCCTTGCGAGCGCCCCGACTGGGCGTACGGAACCTCCACCCCGGCCCGCGCGCGGCCGGGGCGTTCCGTCAGGGTTCGTAGGTGTTCTACGTGTCTCTCGGGGCGGACGGTGCCTGGGGCGCCGGCGCCGGCTGGGTCACCAGACTCCGCCGAAGAGACCGCCGTTGGCCATTCCGATGAAGAAGCCCACGCCCGCGGCACCGAGACCCAGGATCAGACCGAAGCGCTCACGGGTGGTCTCGGAGATCCACTGTCCGTACGCACCGGTGAGGATTCCCACCAGGCCGGTCCAGGAGCTGAGCAGATGCAGGCTGTGGAAGAACGACGTGATGAAGGCCGTCACACCGAGCACCAGCGTCACCGCGAGCAGGGTGTCCTGGAGCGGATGGGGTTTGCCGTCGGTGGCGAAGAGAGATCCGGCGGTATTGGGTCGCAATGCCTGTGCCATGTGGCACCTCCTGCGGAAGGCGGCGCATCGTAGCGCCATACACACCCGACGTGTACAGACTGACGGTCACCCACGCCGGATTTCAACCGGAAGCACGTGTGCAGGTAGTCTGTACCGTCTGCACCGGTGTCTGCCCAGGCAGAGCCAGGGAGTCCGTCCAGTTCAGAGCGGGGATGTCGCTTGCCGATCCCCGACTGTCAGTGGCGGCCGATACCGTTGCGTACGCATCACAACCCTCCTGCCACGGATCGACCGTGGCCGCTGAGTCCAAAGGAGGTGGGTTCCACATGCGTCACTACGAGGTGATGGTCATCCTCGACCCCGATCTCGAGGAGCGCGCTGTCTCCCCGCTGATCGAGAACTTCCTCTCCGTCGTCCGTGAGGGCAACGGAAAGGTGGAGAAGGTCGACACCTGGGGCCGTCGTCGTCTCTCGTACGAGATCAAGAAGAAGCCTGAGGGCATCTACTCGGTCATCGACCTGCAGGCCGAGCCTGCGGTCGTCAAGGAGCTCGACCGCCAGATGAACCTGAACGAGTCGGTCCTCCGGACCAAGGTCCTCCGTCCCGAGACCCACTGAGCTCGCACGCTCAGCTGAACTCGGGATTCTGAGTAGCAGCACAAGCAGCCAGCAGCAAACCCGCCGAGAGGTTCCCCCATGGCAGGCGAGACCGTCATCACGGTCGTCGGCAATCTTGTCGACGACCCCGAGCTGCGCTTCACCCCCTCCGGTGCGGCGGTCGCGAAGTTCCGTGTCGCGTCCACTCCCCGCACCTTCGACCGTCAGACGAACGAGTGGAAGGACGGCGAGAGCCTGTTCCTGACCTGCTCGGTCTGGCGTCAGGCGGCGGAGAACGTCGCGGAGTCGCTCCAGCGAGGCATGCGCGTCATCGTGCAGGGCCGGCTGAAGCAGCGGTCCTACGAGGACCGTGAGGGCGTCAAGCGCACGGTCTACGAGCTGGACGTCGAGGAAGTCGGCGCCAGTCTGCGCAGTGCCACGGCCAAGGTCACCAAGGCCTCCGGCCGCGGTGGCCAGGGCGGCCAGGGTGGTTACGGCGGCGGTGGCGGCCAGGGTGGCGGCGGCTGGGGTGGAAACTCCGGCGGCGGCCAGCAGGGCGGCGGCGCTCCTGCCGACGACCCGTGGGCGACCGGCGCTCCCGCCGGTGGTCAGCAGGGCGGCGGCGGTGGCGGCGGCTGGGGTGGAAACTCCTCCGGCGGCTCCAGCGGCGGCGGCTACTCGGACGAACCCCCCTTCTAGGCCTTCGGGCCCGGACACCCGGGCCCGATCGGGCCGAAGGCGGGTCGAATCCCCACTTCTTGATCACACAGGAGAAACACCATGGCGAAGCCGCCTGTGCGCAAGCCTAAGAAGAAGGTCTGCGCTTTCTGCAAGGACAAGGTCACGTACGTGGACTACAAGGACACGAACATGCTGCGGAAGTTCATTTCCGACCGCGGCAAGATCCGTGCCCGCCGCGTGACCGGCAACTGCACGCAGCACCAGCGTGACGTCGCCACGGCCGTCAAGAACAGCCGTGAGATGGCGCTGCTGCCCTACACCGCCCAGGCGCGATAAGGGAAGGGTGACCGACAAATGAAGATCATCCTCACCCACGAGGTCTCCGGCCTCGGTGCCGCGGGCGACGTCGTCGACGTCAAGGACGGCTACGCTCGCAACTACCTGATCCCGCGGAACTTCGCGATCCGTTGGACCAAGGGCGGCGAGAAGGACGTCGAGCAGATCCGTCGCGCTCGCAAGATCCACGAGATCCAGACCATCGAGCAGGCCAACGCTGTCAAGGCTCAGCTCGAGGGCGTCAAGGTCCGCCTGGCCGTCCGCTCCGGCGACGCCGGTCGTCTCTTCGGTTCCGTCACCCCGGCCGACATCGCCTCGGCGATCAAGGCTTCCGGTGGCCCCGAGGTCGACAAGCGCCGTATCGAGCTCGGTTCGCCGATCAAGACCCTGGGCGCCCACGAGACGTCCGTGCGTCTGCACCCCGAGGTTGCCGCCAAGGTCAACATCGAGGTCATCGCAGCCTGATCGCTGCGCTCGGCTTGTAGAGCTGAGAAGGGGCCGCACCCGTTGGGTGCGGCCCCTTCCGCTTGCCTGTTTCACGTGAAACGTCGGTTTCACGCGGCCACCGGTTTCGCTTAGCCGTGGGTTTCACGAGCCCGCCGGTTTCACGTGAAACGGTCAGCGGGTGGCACCGGTGACGACCCAGCGGCCCGACCGGGCACGTAGCCAGAGGGTCAGCATCCGGACGGCCATCATCAGCGTCATCGCTCCCCACACCGCGGTGAGGCCGCCGCCGAGGACCGGCACCAGCAGGGCCACCGGAGTGAAGACGGCCAGAGTCAGCACCATCGCCCAGGCGAGATAGGGGCCGTCTCCCGCGCCCATCAGTACACCGTCCAGCACGAAGACGATGCCGCAGACGGGCTGGGCGAGTGCCACCACGAGCAGCGCGGGCAGCGCGGCCTCCCTCACGGCCGGGTCGCTGGTGAAAAGCGGCAGGAGGAGCGGTCTGCTGATCACGACCAACAGACCGAGCACGACACCCACGGCGATGCCCCACTCGACCATCCGGCGGCAGACGTCACGGGCGCCCTGGGCGTCGTCGGCACCGAGATAACGGCCGATGATGGCCTGCCCGGCGATGGCAATGGCGTCGAGGCCGAAGGCGAGCAGGCTCCACAGGCCCAAGGCGATCTGGTGCGCCGCGATGTCGTCGTCCCCGAGACGGGCGGCCACGGCGGTGGCGATCATCAGGATCGCCCGCAGCGAGAGCGTGCGGACCAGCAGAGGCACCCCCGCGTGGGCGGAGGCCCTGATGCCGGCGGCGTCGGGGCGCAGGGACGCGCCGTGGCGGCGAGCGCCCCGGATCACCGCCGCGAGGTAGACCACGGCCATGCCGCACTGCGCGATGACGGTCCCCCAGGCGGAGCCGGCGATGCCGAGGTCCGCGCCGTAGACGAGTCCGACGTTCAGGGCGGCATTCGCGACGAAGCCGGCGATGGCGACGTAGAGCGGTGTCCTGGTGTCCTGGAGTCCGCGCAGCACACCGGTCGCGGCCAGGACGATGAGCATGGCCGGTATGCCGAGTGCCGAGATGCGCAGATAGGTGGTCGCGTAGGGGGCGGCCGTGTCAGAGGCGCCGAAGAGCTCCACGAGCACCGGGGCGGTGGGCAGGACGGCCGCGATCACTGCGATGCCGAGCAGCAATGCCAGCCAGATGCCGTCCATGCCCTGGCGGATGGCGGCCGGGAGATCGCCGGCGCCCACCCGGCGCGCGACGGCGGCGGTGGTGGCGTAGGCGAGGAAGACGAAGACGCTGACAGCTGTCACTAGAAGTGCGGAGGCGACTCCCAGCCCGGCCAGTTGGGCGGTGCCCAGATGGCCCACGATCGCACTGTCGGCCATGACGAAGAGGGGCTCGGCGACGAGTGCGCCGAAGGCCGGAACGGCCAGTGCGACGATCTCTCGATCGTGCTGTCGCCGGGTGGCCCTGGGGGGCGCGGGAGCCTGTGTCATGGCCATCAATCTAATCGTCCACAGGTAAGTGATGCAATTGATTAGTGACCCTTACTTCTCCTGGCACTCCGTGTCCTCCGGCACGCCGTTCGAAGGGATCTTGGCCCGACTGGGCAACTTTTTCTTCTGCACAGCCGGTGGATGGGGAACGTGCAGGTCAGGGGCGCTTGGCAAGAAAAGACGAGGGCTTGTTCACAGCACTGTCCACCGGGTCGTGCACAGGTTTTGCGGAGTTCTCCACAGCATCGGGGCCGTCGTCCACATGGCCTGTGGATAACCAGATTGGCTGACGGTGCCCGTGGGCCTACCGTGGTCCGGCGCCCGCTCCGTCCGTCGGTCGAGAAAACCCTTACAAAACCGACGCGCCGCAACCGGAGTTGGGCCTCTCAGTTGTCAGTGCCGTGCCGTAGAAAAGAGGCACGGCGAGGTCCGCTCGGCGGACGGGAGGAGGTGGCTCGGTTGAGCATTTCCGAGCCCTTGGACGACCCGTGGGCCGACAGCGGCCCCAGTGATCGTCTGCCCTCTTCCCGCAGGCGCAGTGAGGGCGGGCGCGCCCGGGACGAGCAGCACGATCGCGGCCGGGACAGCGGTGAGTGGGAGGGCGGAGGCACCGCCTTCGAGCGGGTACCGCCGCAGGACCTCGACGCCGAGCAGTCCGTCCTCGGCGGCATGCTCCTGTCCAAGGACGCCATCGCCGACGTGGTCGAGGTGCTCAAGGGCCACGACTTCTACAAGCCCGCGCACGAGACGATCTACCAGGCGATCCTCGACGTCTACGCCAAGGGCGAGCCGGCCGACCCGATCACGATCGCTGCCGAGCTCACCAAGCGCGGCGAGATCAACAAGGTCGGCGGCGCGTCCTATCTGCACACCCTCGTCCAGACGGTGCCGACGGCCGCCAACGCCGAGTACTACGCGGAGATCGTCCACGAGCGCGCGGTGCTGCGCCGCCTGGTCGAGGCCGGGACCCGCATCACCCAGATGGGATACGCCGCCGACGACGACGTCGACGAGATCGTCAACCGCGCCCAGGCGGAGATCTATGCGGTCACCGAACAGCGCACCAGTGAGGACTACCTCCCGCTCGGCGACATCATGGAGGGCGCCCTCGACGAGATCGAGGCCATCGGCTCGCGCAGCGGCGAGATGACGGGCGTACCCACCGGCTTCACGGACCTCGACTCGCTCACCAACGGTCTGCACCCGGGCCAGATGATCGTCATCGCGGCCCGTCCCGCCATGGGCAAGTCCACGCTCGCGCTGGACTTCGCGCGCGCGGCGTCGATCAAGCACAACCTGCCGAGCGTCATCTTCTCCCTGGAAATGGGGCGCAACGAGATCGCGATGCGTCTGCTGTCGGCTGAGGCCCGCGTCGCCCTGCACCACATGCGGTCCGGCACCATGACGGACGAGGACTGGACCCGCCTGGCCCGCCGGATGCCCGAGGTGTCCTCCGCACCGCTCTACATCGACGACTCCCCGAACCTGTCGATGATGGAGATCCGCGCGAAATGCCGCCGGCTGAAGCAGCGCAACGACATCAAGCTCGTGATCATCGACTATCTGCAGCTGATGCAGGCCGGTGGCTCCAAGCGCTCCGAGAGCCGTCAGCAGGAGGTCTCGGACATGTCCCGTAACCTCAAGCTGCTGGCCAAGGAGCTGGAGGTCCCGGTGATCGCGCTCTCGCAGCTCAACCGTGGTCCCGAGCAGCGCACGGACAAGAAGCCGATGGTGTCCGACCTGCGTGAGTCCGGCTCCATCGAGCAGGACGCCGACATGGTGATCCTGCTGCACCGCGAGGACGCGTACGAGAAGGAGTCCCCGCGCGCGGGCGAGGCGGACATCATCGTGGGCAAGCACCGTAACGGCCCCACGGCCACGATCACCGTGGCCTTCCAGGGCCACTACTCGCGCTTCGTGGACATGGCGCAGACCTGATCCCCCTTGGGGTGAAATGAGCTCGACGCCGGCCGCGCGGGCCGGTGGACTGGGCCCATGACGACACCTCAGGAAGAGCTTCTCCCCGGCACGCGGCGTGCGCTGCTCCATCGGATCGCCGTGGCCCAGAGCGCAGGGCGTGCCCCGTCGGTGGTCGCCGCGGTCGTACGGGACGGGCGGGCTGTGTGGCACGGGGCACGGACCTCGGTCGACGGTCATGCGCCGGACGAGAACGTGCAGTACCGGATCGGCTCCATCACCAAGACCTTCACCGCCGTCCTTGTGCTGCGGCTTCGCGACGAGGGGGTGCTTGACCTCGGTGACCCGCTGGAGAAGCATCTGCCCGGCACCGGCGCGGGGGAGGCCACGGTGGCCGAACTGCTCGCGCATACCAGTGGGTTGCCTGCCGAGGCGCCCGGACCGTGGTGGGAGCGGACCCCGGGCTCGCTGCGGCCCGAACTCGCCGATGTCCTCGGTGACCAGGCCGCCCCGCACCAGGCCGGTCGCCGGTACCACTACTCGAACCCTGGTTACACCCTCCTGGGCGCTCTTGTGGAAGAGCTCCGTGGGGCGTCCTGGAAAGAGGTATTGCGGCGTGAAGTGCTCGAACCTCTGGGCCTCGATCGGACGAGTGTCCGGCCTCAGGCGCCGGCTGCGGGCGGGTGGGCGGTGCATCCGTGGGCGGACGTGATGCTGCCCGAGCCTGCCGAGGACTTCGGGCGGATGGCCCCGGCGGGACAGCTCTGGTCCACGAGCGGCGACCTCGCGCGATTCGCCGCCTTCCTGACGCGGGGCGAAGACCGGGTGCTGAGCGCGGAAACCCTGCGCGAGATGTGGACGCCCGCGGCTCCGGCCGGGCTGGCGGATGTGGCGGACGGCGCCACATACGGCCTCGGACTGCAGGTCCAGCACCGGGACGGCCGACTGCTCGTGGGGCACTCCGGCTCGGTTCCCGGATTCCTGGCGACCCTCACCGTGAGTGTGGCTGACGACGTCGCCGCGGTGGTGCTCGCCAACTGCACCTCCGGCCTTCTGACGTCCCAGGTGGCCACCGATCTCGTACGCATCGTCGCCGAGGCCGAGCCGCGGATTCCCGAACCGTGGCGACCGCTGCGGGAGGTCGACTCGTCCGCCCTGGCGCTGGCGGGCCAGTGGTACTGGGGGACGAACCCCTTCGCCCTGCGTGTGACGGCCGACGGGCACATCTCCTTGGGGCCGCTGTCCGGCGGCGGCCGGCGTTCCCGGTTCCGGCCGAACGGGGACGGCACCTGGACCGGTTTGGAGGGCTACTACGCCGGAGAGCTCCTGCGGGCCGTACGACGGCCGGACGGGAGCGTGGACCACCTGGACCTCGGGTCGTTCGTGTTCACGCGTCAGCCGTACGACGAGCGGGCGGCTGTACCCGGTGGCGTCGACCCGGAGGGGTGGCGGGCCATCGGCTAGCCACACGGCCGGGCGTGAGCGCGCTGTTTCACGTGAAACAGCGCGCTCACGCCCCGGAACGCAGTGCCTTCAGAGTTGCAGCTTGAAGCCCACGTGCGAGGCCACGAAACCCAGCCGCTCGTAGAAGCGGTGGGCGTCGGTACGTGTGTTGTCGGAGGTCAGCTGCACCAACTGGCAGTTCTCCCGCCGGGATTCCTCGACCGCCCACTCGATGAACCGTGTGCCCAGACCGCTGCCGCGCTCGTCGGCGTGTACCCGCACGCCCTCGATGATCGACCTGGTCGAGCCGCGGCGGGACAGGCCCGGGATGATCGTCAGTTGGAGGGTGCCGACGACGCACCCCTCACGGACAGCGACGACCAGGCGCTGGTTCGGGTCGGCGGTGAGCCGCTCCAGCGCGGTCAGATACGGGCTGAGGTCGTTCGGAGACTCGCGCTGTTCGCCCAGCGGGTCGTCCGCGAGCATGCCGACGATCGCGGGGATGTCCTCGGCGACGGCCGCCCGTATTTCAAGATCCTTCATGCCCGCGACTCTATGCACCCGCGGCGGCGGGTGCCTTCAGCGACTCCACGACCTGCACCAGCGGGGCCAGTTCCGGGTTCTTGGCGGCCTCGTCGAGGGCCTCGCGCAGGGCGGCGTCGTTGGTCGGGCGGGCTTCGGCGAGCAGCTTCAGACCGGCGTCGGTGACGTCGGTGTAGATGCCGCGGCGGTCGGTGGGGCACAGATAGCGCTCGAGCAGGCCGCGGTCCTCGAGCCTGGTCACCAGCCGGGTGGTGGCGCTCTGGCTGAGGACGACCGCGTCGGCCACCTGCTTCATCTGCAGATGCCCGCCGTCGCCGTCGTGCTGTCGGCTGAGCACGTCGAGCAGGGAGTACTCGCGCACGCTCAGGTCATGGCGGGCCTGCAGTGCGCGCTCGATGTGGGCCTCGATCCTCCCGTGCAGCAGGGAGAGGGCGCACCAGCCCTGGGCGAGGGCGGTGAGCGCGGGGTCCGTCGCAGTCATGGGTTCTCCTCGGTCCCGGAGCGGCTGACACCAGGATAGGACAACTTCGAAATAGACGGCGATTGCACTTAACCGGCGCTTGCAACTATTGTGAGCGCACGTAAAACGCTCATGCAATCGTCTCGGAAGGTGTCATCCCTTATGCCTCTCGCGCTTCTGGCCCTCGCGATCGGGGCCTTCGGAATCGGAACGACCGAGTTCGTGATCATGGGCCTGCTCCCCGAGGTCGCCGGCGACTTCGGGGTCTCCATTCCCACGGCCGGGTTCCTCGTGACCGGCTACGCGCTCGGTGTCATGTTCGGCGCCCCGATCATGACCGCCCTCGGCACCAAGGTCGCCCGCAAGCGGATGCTGATGCTGCTGATGGGTCTGTTCATCGTCGGCAACCTGCTCTCCGCCGTCGCCCCCACCTTCACCGTCATGCTGATCGGCCGCGTGGTGGCCTCCCTGGCCCACGGCGCCTTCTTCGGCATCGGCTCGGTCGTCGCGGCCGAACTGGTCGCCGCCGACAAGAAGGCCGGAGCCATCGCGATGATGTTCACCGGCCTCACCGTCGCCAACGTCGTCGGTGTCCCGCTGGGCACTCTCGTCGGACAGAACGTCGGCTGGCGCGTCACCTTCGCCGTCGTCGCCGCGCTCGGCGTCGTCGGCTTGGTCGGCATCGCCAAGCTCGTGCCCGAGCTGCCGAGGGCCGAGGGCGTCCACCTGCGGCACGAGCTGGCCGCCCTCAAGAACGCCCAGGTCCTGCTCGCCATGGCGATGACCGTCCTCGGCTTCGGCGGCGTCTTCGCAGCCATCACCTACATCGCGCCGATGATGACCCACGTGGCAGGGTTCGCCGACGGTTCCGTCACCTGGCTGCTGGTCCTCTTCGGGCTCGGCATGGTGGGCGGCAACCTCGTCGGCGGAAAGTACGCCGACCGCGCCCTGATGCCCATGCTCTACGCCTCGCTGGGCGCCCTGGCGGTCGTCCTGGCGCTCTTCACGGTGACCGCTCACCACAAGGTCCTCGCGGCCCTCACGATCGTTCTGATCGGCGCCCTGGGCTTTGCCGCCGTCCCGCCCCTGCAGAAGCGCGTCCTGGACCAGGCGCACGGTGCCCCGACCCTGGCGTCGGCGGTGAACATCGGCGCCTTCAACCTCGGCAACGCACTGTCCGCCTGGCTCGGCGGACTCGTCATCACTGCCGGCCTTGGGTACACCGCGCCGAACTGGGTCGGCGCCGCCCTCGCCGCGAGCGCCCTGCTCCTCGCCTTCGTCTCGGCCGCCCTGGAACGCCGCGACAGGACCTCGGGCGTTCCCGACGCCGTCGTCGCGGGCGGCACGCCCGCCGAGCGGCAGACGGTCGTCCGGCGCTGAACCCGGTCCGTCCGCCTGGCCGGCCCTTCTCTCACCTCTAGGAGAACGCCCTCATGAGCACCACCACCGTCGCGCCCCTGACCATCGACGACACGGAAGCCCTCGGCATGGCGGCCCCCAGCGCCGCCGAGGCCGCCGGGGTCGCGGTCGATGTCACTGTCCTGGACGCAGGGGGCCATGACCTCGTGGCGACGCTCGTCTGACGGCGGCGGTCCAACGAGGAACGCCGGTTCCGGGCGACGGGGGAACCGGCGTTCTTTCGGGTCTGCGGGTCCTCAGCCGGCCGCGACCGTCAGCGGGGCGAAGCGGCGGCGCCAGTCGCCCGGCAACTCCGTGATGCCGTAGGTCATCACAGCGTTGAAGGCAACGGGCTCCAGGCCACGTGCCTTTAGCCACGTCAGCAGTTTTTCGTGCCGTACGTCGATGTCGGTGCGCAGCGGCCGGTCCGTGTGGGCGGCGAGGGAGGACAGCAGTGCCTTCGCCGTCTCCGTGTCCCGGGCGATCAATGGGCCCACGACCTGAGTGTCCATGTTGGGCCATGCGGCCGCGTAGCCGATGATCCGGCCTTCGTCCTCGGCGACCCGCAACTGGTCGGCGAATGCGGGCAAGCGGGTGATCATGTGCGTGCGATCGGCGCCGAAGACCTCCTCGTCGAGCCGGAGGATCGAGGTCAGGTCCTCGGCGGTGGCCGCACGGGTGGCGACGCCTGAAGCCCGTTCATCCGGCGTGAAATGACCCCGCACCATTTCCGCCCGGCCCGTGGACTTGAAACCCAGCTCCTCGTAGAGCGGACGGCCATTCGGTGTGGCATGCAGCGTCAGAGGGGTGGAACCCATCAGGGAGATGACATGGCGCATCAGCCGTCGGCCGACGCCCTGCCGGGCATACCGCTCGGCGACCAGCACCATGCCGATGGCGCCGAAAGCGGGGCTGCCGTACGGCCCGTACTCGGTGACGACGCAAGCGCTGACGAGCCCTCGGCCGGGGTCGTCGATGCCGTATCCCTTGCCGGCCGAGAGGAGGAGGCCCCACTTGTGCTCCTCGCGCGGCCACCCCCGATCCTCGGACAAGTCGGCGCAGGCGGTGAGATCCCGGTGCGTCAGACGACGGATGGGTAGAGCGGTGAGGGGAGGAGTCGGCACGCAGGTCAGGCTGTCCGACCGGTGCCGTCGGCGTCCACCGGTTTCCCGTGGGCATACGTGCTTTTGGCCATGCTGCGGTCACTACGCACTCCGTCGAGCGCGAGGGCATGTTTCACGTGAAACAGAGGGACCGAGCAATGGCGCTGTTTCACGTGAAACAGCGGCGAGGCCGCTTGGGAGGAGGCTGTCAGGGAGTTGGCAGGACCGCCCGTTAGCCTCGGGGCATGGCGAGACTTCACCTCTTCGACCTCGACGGCACACTGCTGCACGGAACTTCCGCGCCGTTGGAGATTTCACGTCAACTCGGGCTGGAAGCCCAGACGCTGGTACTGGACCAGTCGATCTCGGCCGGATTGATCGGGCCGCCGGAGTACGCGGCGCAGGTGTATGACCTCTGGACACAGCTCACCGAAGAACATGTGACGGCGGCCTTCGAAGGGGCGCCCTGGCTGGCACGCATCCGCGAGGTCTGGGCGGAGATCAGAAACATGGGGGAGTACTGCGCCGTCGTGTCGCTCTCGCCTTCCTTCTTTGTGGAAAGGCTCACCGGGTGGGGCGCCCATGCGGCCTATGGATCCCGCTTTCCTGCCCTCCCTTTCGCCGAGCCCGTGGACCCGGCCGGGGTGCTGAGCGCTGCGGCGAAGGTGCTGATCGCGGACCGGCTGTGCGCGCAGTTCGGCCTGACGAGGGATGACTGTGTCGCGTACGGCGATTCGCTCTCCGACAAGGATCTGTTCGCGACCGTGCCGGTCTCGGTGGCGGTCAACGCAGACGACCATCTGTCCGGCCTCGCGACCCACTCCTACGTGGGGAAGGATCTGTGGGATGCCTATGAATTGGTGCGTGGCGCCTGTTAATTGAAGGAACCGGCGGTTGGTACACCCCGAGGGTGTTCCAAGAGGAAGGGCGGGACTTGTGCCGCGAGCGCCGGCCGGTATGGTCGACTCCGGTTCGCTTCCGGGACGAGAGGCGCGCGACGTGGTGCACACATTCCGCGCGAGCCGAGAGCAGGGCAATGCAGCCTAACGGGACGGAGAGATCGAAGACCTCCATTTCTGGTGATGTGACCGAGGCGCCCGCACAGGATGGGATGCTGCGGTGAGAGCGCTGCGCCCCATGTCACGCTCTCGCCTTACCTGTTCGCGGGGCGGAAATACGGGTGGACCGCGGCTTGCACGGTCGCGGAACCGAAGGGGAAAGCAACCCGTCTGCGGGGGAAGCAGGCACCTTCCGATCCAGGAAGTGCGCAGACCGACCGAATGATGTTCGAGGCGAGGCACACCATGGACGCTCCGACCACCAGGTCGGCCGACAACGGCACGTCCGGCGGCGGGGACGGATGGTTCACGCCGCGTAAGCAGCCGGAACCGGCTGCTGGGGGCGAGCAGGGGGCTTCAGAGGGCCGCCGTCTGGCCGCGCTACGCCCGGTGAGGCGGAACACGCCCGACACCCACGACAACGCACCTCAGGACGGCACCACGGACGTCGGGCCCCGAATACCCCCGGCCCCGCAGCCCTCCGCCGCGATGGCCGCCCCCGCAGAGTCCCGGATACCCGCAGAACAGCAGACACTCCCCGAGTTCCGGACCCCCACCCCGCCCCAAGGGGCCGTCCAACCGCAGGCGGCCGTGGAGTCGCAAGCACCCGTGGAGTCGCATCCGCCCGCGCAGCAGACCGCGTTGGCCGAGCCTCGTTCTCCCGCGCAGCAACCCACTGCCTCGCCCCTTGAACCCCTCGTGCCCGCCCGGCGGTCCGCACCCGACGAGGACGCGTCGCCGGACGCCATCCTCATCCGGCGCACCATGGACGAGGTGGCCCCGGCGGCCCACAAGGTCACCTCGTACTTCTACGCGATGCTCTTCGTCCGCCACCCCGACCTGCGCTCGCTCTTCCCGCCCGCGATGGACGCCCAGCGGGACCGGCTCCTCAAGGCCCTGCTCACCGCCGCCGAGCACATCGACAACACCCCGGTCCTCGTCGAGTACCTGAAGAACCTCGGTCGCGGCCACCGCAAGTACGGCACCCGGGCCGAGCACTATCCGGCCGTCGGCGAGTGCCTCATCGGCGCGCTGAGCAAGTACGCCGACTCCGTGTGGGACGCCGAGACGGAGGCGGCCTGGGTCCGGACCTACACCACGATCTCCCAGGTGATGATCGACGCGGCGGCCGCCGACGAACTGCGCGCACCGGCCTGGTGGTACGCGGAGGTTGTCTCGCACGACCTTCGTACGCCGGACGTCGCGATCCTCACCGTCCGCCCCAACCAGCCCTACCCGTTCCTCGCCGGGCAGTACACGAGCCTGGAAACGCCGTGGTGGCCGCGGATCTGGCGGCACTACTCCTTTGCCTCGGCACCGCGCTCCGACGGTCTGCTGACGTTCCACGTGAAGGCCGTCCCCGCGGGCTGGGTCTCCAACGCCCTGGTGCACCGCGCCCGGCCGGGCGACGTCATCCGGCTCGGTCCGCCGGCCGGTTCCATGACCGTCGATCACACCAAGGACAGCGGACTGCTCTGTCTGGGCGGCGGCACCGGCATAGCCCCCATCAAGGCGCTCGTCGAGGACGTCGCCGAGCACGGCGCCCGCCGTCCGGTGGAGGTGTTCTACGGCGCCCGCAGCGATCACGACCTGTACGACATCGACACGATGCTCAGACTCCAGCAGTCCCACCCCTGGCTGGAGGTGCGCCCGGTGGTGGACCGGCACGGTCTGCTCCAGCTGCCCGACGCGATACGCGCCTTCGGGCCCTGGACCGAGTACGACGCCTATGTCTCCGGCCCGCCCGGCATGATCCGCAGCGGCGTGGACGCCCTCCGCGGAGTCGGCATCCCCGCGGAGCGCATACGCCACGACTCGGTCGAGGAACTCGTCGCCGCCGGAAGCTGACCCGATGCCGTGTGGTCAGCCGAGGTCGGGAGCATGCATGGCGCGGACGCCCTCGATGTTGCCGTCGAGGTAATGCCGCAGGGACAGCGGTACGAGGTGGACGGAGGCGATTCCGACCCGGGTGAACGGCACGCGGACGATCTCGTACTCGCCAGCGGGTTCCTCTATCTCGGGGCCGTGCCGCTGGGACAGGTCCATGGACTCCAGGCGGCAGACGAAGAAGTGCTGCACTTTGACGCCGGTCGCGCCGCCGTCGTCGCCGATGTGCTCCACGGTGTCGACGAAGCAGGGCACGACGTCGGTGATCTTGGCGCCGAGTTCCTCGTGGACCTCACGGTGCAAGGCGTCCACGACGGTTGCGTCATCGGGCTCGACCCCGCCACCGGGCGTAACCCAGTAGGGATCCACACCGGGCTTGGTGCGCTTGATCAGGATCAGGTTGTCGCCGTCCAGCAGAACGGCTCGTGCGGTGCGCTTGACCACGGGTCGGACGGTCATGGGAGAAATGTGGCCCGGCTGGTTCCACGTGAAACATCGCGAAACGTCACTGGGCGAGCTCATGCTGTGACCTCATGCGGGAAACCGGGTCAGCACCACCCGGCGGCTGCCCCCAGCAACCACGCGTGGGCTCGCGCGACATGCGGCATCGCCAGCGTTCCGGTGCGCACCACCAGGACGTACGTCCGCAGCGGCGGCACCGCCGGCTCGTGCAGGGCGACGACGTCACGACGTTCGAGAGCGGCCGCACACAGGTAGCGGGGCAGAACGGCCAGACCGGCGCCCGCGACCGCGCAGGCGAGCACCGCCCGCAGGTCGGGGACGATGACGGTGCCCGAGGCGGCGGGGCGGGAGTCGAAGACGGAGGCCCAGTAGCGGGAGACGAAGGGCAGCGACTCGTGGACCTCGACGACAGGGAGGTTCTCCAGTGCGGACGCACCCTTGCGGCACAGCTTCCCCGTGTCGATCCGCTCGTCCCACTGCGGGGCGGCGACCAGGACGTGCTCCTCGTCGCACAGCAGCGTGGCCGTGAGCAGCGCTCCGCGCGGCCGAGCCGTGCTGATGGCCAGGTCGTGGTGTCCGGCGGCCAGGCCCTCCAGGACCTCTTCGGCGTTCCCGAAGGAGGCACGCAGGGCGAACCCCTGTCCGTCGTCGCCGGAGAGCTCTGTGAGCGCGGGAAGAGCCCGTTCGGCGGTGAACTCGAGGGGGCCGGCGAGGTGCAGTGTCCGTAAGGCGGACTCGTCGTCGAGGCCGGTCTCGGCGATCTCGACGAGGGCGTCGAGATGAGGGGCGGCCTTGTGGGCGAGCTCGTCGCCGATACTCGTCGGCGTCACACCGCGGGCCTGGCGCAGGAACAGGGGGCGGCCGAGCTGTCGTTCCAGCGTGCGGATCTGGGAGGTGACGGCTGGCTGGGACAGACCCAGCAGAGCGGCGGCGCGGGTGAAAGAGCCGGCCCGGTGCACGGTCACGAAGGTGCGCAGCAAGGCCAGATCCATGGAGTGTCCTCCCCTCTTCCCTGCTCTTTCCTCCGGCTCCGAGGCAAGGTCCAACTATAAATAAGTCGATAGGTCTCTGTCGCTAGAGTGATTGGACACTGACACAGAGTCAATTAGCCTTGTTCGCGCGGTTCTTCGCGCGCAGAACCGAGGACGGTCCGAGCCACGAGGGGGGAGGCTCGGACCGTCCGTTGTGCGGAGCGGGACTACGTAGGGGCGTGTGTAAGCCGGTCACGGCGCCGACTCCGCCAGCGCACGCAGCACATCCGCCACCAGGTCCTCGGGGTCCTCGGCACCGACGGAGAGCCGGATGAAGCCCTCCGGCACCGCGTCCCCGCCCCAACGCCCCCGCCGCTCCGCGGTGGAGCGCACCCCGCCGAAACTCGTCGCGTCGTCCACAAGACGCAGCTCCTCGAGAAAACGCTCGGCACGCGCGCGCGTGGGCAGCGTGAAGGAGACCACGCACCCGTAGCGCCGCATCTGCTGCGAGGCGACCTTGTGAGAGGGGTCGTCGGGCAGTCCCGGGTACCGCAGGGCACTCACCCCGGGCCTCCCCCGCAGCGCCTCGGCCACGGCCAGGGCACCGACGCTCTGCCGGTCGACGCGCAACTGCAGCGTGGCGATCGACCTATGGGCGAGCCAGGCCTCCATGGGCCCGGGGATGGCCCCGACGATCTTGCGCCAGCGCCGGACGGCCGTCATCGGTTCGCCGGCCCGGCCGGTGACGTAGCCGAGCAGGACGTCGCCGTGGCCCGTGAGCTGCTTGGTGCCGCTGGCCACCGAGAAGTCGGCGCCAAGCTCCAGCGGTCGCTGCCCGAGCGGGGTGGCGAGGGTGTTGTCGACGGCCACGAGCGCGCCACGCGCGTGTGCCGCCTCGACGAGCCGCCGGATGTCGCACACGTCGAGCCCGGGGTTCGACGGTGACTCGATCCACAGCAGCTTCGCGCCGTCGAGGACGTGGAGCTGAGCGTCGTCGCCGGTCGGCGCGGTGCGCACCTCGATGCCGTACGCCTCCAATTGTGCCCGCACCAGGGGCAGCACCTGGTATCCGTCGGCGGGCAGGACGACGGTGTCCCCGGCCCGCAGCTGGGAGAAGAGCACCGACGAGATCGCGGCCATGCCGGAGGCGAAGGCGAGCGTCTCGACGCCGTCCTGCCCCGGCGCCTCGAGCTCGCCGATGGCGCGCTCCAGGTGGCTCCAGGTCGGGTTCTCGTCACGGCCGTAGGCGTACGGGCCGGTGGGCTCGCCGGGCAGGTGGAAGTGCGCCGCGAACACCGGACCGGGGAGGGTCGGCTCGTGCTTCACCGGCTCGGGCAGCCCGGCCCGCACCGCGCGCGTACCCTCGCCGTCGCCTCCCGGAGGCCCTCCCTGCGGAGCGGAATCGTTCATGCCTCTTGTCCTTCCACGTCGTCACGCACCGCGGCGAGCAGACCGGCGCTCGCCGCCTCCACCATCTCAAGGCACTCATCGAAACCGTCCCGGCCCCCGTAGTAGGGGTCTGGGACGTCGAGGTCGTCGGAGGCCGCGGGGTCGAAAGAGCGCAGCAGCCGTACCTTCGCCGCGTCCTCCTCGGTGGGTGCGAGGAGGCGCAGGGCCTTGAGATGGCTCGAGTCCAGCGCGATCACGAGGTCGAGGCGGGCGAACCAGGCCGGCTCGAAGCGCCGAGCCGTGTGGTCGAGGACGTATCCGTGCTGCTCCAGGACGGAGAGGGTGCGGGGATCGGCGTTCTCGCCGTCGTGCCAGTCGCCCGTGCCGGCGCTGTCGACCTCGATCAGTCCGTCGAGGCCGGCGTCCGCCACGCGCGCGCGGAAGACCGATTCGGCCATCGGCGAGCGGCAGATGTTGCCGGTGCAGACGAAACAGACGCGGTAGGTCATCGCGGACTCAGTCCCCGTCGGGCAGGACGACGTTGAGCGCCCAGGAGACGACGGAGATGATCAGGCCGCCCAGGACCGCTGTCCAGAAGCCTTCCACATGGAAGCTGACGTCGAGCTTGTCGGCCAGCCACGAGGTCAGCAGCAACATCAGGGCGTTGACCACCAGGGTGATCAGACCGAGCGTGAGGATGAAAAGGGGAAAGGTCAGCACCTTCACGACCGGCTTGACCAGGGAGTTCACCAGGCCGAAGAGCAGTGCGACGACGATGAGGGTGCCTATCTTCTTGCCCGTGCTGTCACCGGTCAGAGTGATCTTGTCGAGCAGCCAGACGGCGACCGCCAGGGCGCCCGCGTTGGCGATCGTCTTGACTACGAAATTCTTCATGTGTCTGATCGTGGCAGAGAGATCGCAAACGAGCACCAAACGAGGGCGGACAAGGTCGATGAAGGCATTCCGGTTGGATGAACTGGAGGCGGAGCGAGCCGCCAACGACGGCGCCTACCTGCAGTTTCTGCGTGAGCGGAACATGTCCGTCGGGTTGTACGCGCTCGATGCCGGCACGCATGATCCACAGAACCCGCACAACCAGGACGAGGTGTACTTCGTCGTGAGCGGGCGCGCCTCGATCACCGTCGGCATGGAGACCACGCAGGTGGCGCGCGGCAGCGTGGTGTACGTGCCGGCCGGAGTCGCCCACAAGTTCCATCACATCAGTGAGGATCTCCGGGTCCTGGTGGTGTTCTCGCCGCCCGAAGGCTGAGCGTCTCCGCCTCGCAGCCGATCCGTGGCCTCGGGGTTCCCTAGGGGATCGGTCAGGGGAGGACAAGGGACGCGAGGCCCCCGTAGGCCCCCTCTTCGGACCTAGCATCGACGGCAGGACATCGAAAGGATCCGGCCCGACAGGGGTGCCGGACATCGACCGAAGAGGATGAGGACAAGGGCGATGCGAGAGATCTTCGCGGGACTGCCGTGGTGGGTGAAGTGGGTTGCGGTGCCGGTCATCGCGTTGGTCGTGTTCGGCGGACTGATAGCCAGCGTCGTCGGATTCGTTATCGGCCTGCTCTTCAAGCTGCTGGTCTTCGTGGCGCTGGTCGGCGGACTCATCTACGTCGTACGGAAGTTCATGTCGAGTTCGTCGTCGCGAAGCGACTGGTGAGCGGTCCGGGAGGCCGGTGATCGGTAACAGGAATCACCGGTTCCCTCGGCCGGGGGAAGTTTTCCTGACAGCCCGTCTGCAAGCGGTGGCGGACGGTTAAAGTCCGGAATTCGACGCGGGGAACGACCCCGCGAGCGGCGTACACCCCCCTCCCGTGTTCCCCCGCACGGACCGCCCCCTCGCGCTTCGGGAGTGACCCTTAGCCATGGTTGACACCGCCTCCGCACAGCCTTACGCACCCCCCGCCCGGACGCTTTCCTCCACACCCCCGCTCCAACGCCCGCCGAGCCCCGCCGTCCCCGAGCAGCCACACCCCGCGGCCACTCTGATCGGCTCCGTCCAGCGCGCGATGCGCCTGCTGGAGACCGTCGCCGAGCATGAGTACGGGGCTCCGGCCAAACAACTCGCCCGAGAGACCGGCCTCGCGCTGCCCACGGCCTACCACCTCCTGCGCACCCTCGTGCATGAGGGCTATCTGCGCCGGGACAAAGGGCTGTTCTTCCTTGGCGAGGCAGCCGAGCGACTCGGCAGCAGCGGGGCGGCGCAGAAACGTCGCAGCACGGTCGCCGACACCCTTGCCCAATGGCGTGATTCGATCGGTGTGCCCGTGTACTACGCGCGGTACCGCAACGGCGAGATCGAGATCATGTGCGTCTCCGACACCCCGGGCAACCCCGCCGTGGAGGAATGGGCCGACTTCCGCGAGACCGGTCACGCGCACGCCATCGGCCAGTGCCTGCTCTCCCAGCTGGACGAGGACGCCCGCCGCGACCACCTGGATCGCTACCCGGTGCAGTCCATCACCCCGTACACCGTGCGTGACAACCACACCCTGCTGCGGCGCCTGGAACGGACGCGGCGCATGGAACCGGTCGTCGAACGACAGGAGTACGCGCTGGGCACGGTGTGCGCCGCGATCCCGATCACCGTGGGCACCACGGCGGCGACGATGGCGATCTCCCTCCCCGCCCATCACGCCGACCGTTTGCTCCCGGCGGCGCGGCAACTGCAGAGCGAGGTCGGACGGATGCTGGGGTCAATCGCGATCTCTATCAGTATCTGAAAACTCACTCCTTGTGATCTGTTGTGTACGTTCAGCAAGATGCGGTGCAGTGTCAGGGGTTGATTACCGGCCATTCGACAGCAAATGACGGGGTAACGCGATGCGCGAGTCCGTACAGGCAGTACAGGCAGAGGTCATGATGAGCTTCCTCGTCTCCGAGGAGCTCTCGTTCCGCATCCCGGTGGAGCTTGGTTACGAGTCGTGCGATCCCTATGCCGTGCGACTCACTTTCCACCTGCCCGGTGACGCCCCGGTGACCTGGGCTTTCGGGCGTGAGCTGCTCATCGACGGAGTGGGCCGGGCGTGCGGCGAAGGGGACGTCCGTGTCTCGCCCGTCGACCCCGACGTGTTGGGAGAGGTGCTGATCCGGCTTCAGGTCGGGGGTGACCAGGCGCTGTTCCGCTCCTCGGCGGCTCCGCTCGTTGCGTTCCTCGACCGCACCGACAAGCTGGTGCCGCTGGGCCAGGAGGGCGCACTCGCCGACTTCGACGCGCATTTGGACGAGGCGCTGGACCGGATCCTGGCCGAGGAGCAGAGCGCCGGCTGACGCGTCGGCGGCACGGGGGTGACGGAACGCTTCGTCACGGGTGGGGCCATGCAGGAACGCTTCTTCTTGGGGTGGTGCGGGAACACTGGGCGCAGCCCGAGAGCCGGCCGGTGCGTTCGGCTCTCGGACGCGGGTGCCTGCCGCCTCAGCGCTTGCGCCGCCTGCCCCGGCCGCCCCGGCCCTGGGCGGGACCCGCGGCCGTCGCTCCTGCCGTAGCCGACGTAGCCGACGTAGCCGCCGGAGACGTCTCCGGCGTCGGGGCGGGGGCCGTCGCGATGCCCGGACGATCGGCGGAGACCACAAGGGCTGCCAGGGCCGTCGTGACCGGCACGGAGGCGACCAGGCCGATCGACCCCACCAGCGTGCGCACGATCTCCTCGGCGACCAACTCACTGTTGGCGACGGAACCCACACTGCTCTGGGCGATCGAGAACAGCAGCAGCAGCGGCAGCGCGGCACCGGCATAGGCGAGGACGAGCGTGTTCACCACGGACGCGATGTGGTCGCGGCCGATGCGGATGCCTGCCCGGTACAGCCCGCGCCAGCCCATCGACGGGTTCGCCTCGTGCAACTCCCAGACAGCCGAAGTCTGGGTGACCGTCACATCGTCGAGGACACCGAGCGAGCCGATGATGATCCCGGCGAGCAGCAGGCCACTCATGTCGATCGACGGGTACAGCCCGTGGATCAGGCCTGTGTTGTCGTCCGTGTTGCCCGTCAGAGCGGCCCAGTCGATGAACAGCGAACCCAGGACGCCGATCAGCAGCAGCGAGATGAGCGTGCCGAGCACCGCGACCGAGGTACGGGCGGAGAGACCATGACACAGATAGAGCGCGATCAGCATGATCGCACTCGACCCCACCACCGCCACGAGCAGCGGGTTCGAACCCTGCAGGATCGCGGGCAGGACGAAGAAGTTCAGCAGCAGGAAGCTGATGGCCAGTGAGACCAGCGCCATGACGCCCCGAAGCCGCCCGACGACCACGACGGCGACCGCGAAGATGAGGGCGAGCACGGTCATCGGGACACGGCGGTTCACGTCGGTGACCGAGTACTGCAGATCCTTCGGCGCGGAGGGCTCGTAGGCGACCACGACCTTCTCGCCCTGTTCCAACTGCCGTGACTGGTCCGGCTGGACGATCTCGGTGAACGTCCGGCCCTTGTCCTTGCCGGTGTCCACACGGATCGTGGCCTTCTTGCAGGATCCGGTCGCCTGCTGCTGTGCGGAGGATCCCTCGGCCGTGGAGGTGTCGCCGGTCGGGGTCTCGCTCGAGGCGTTCACCGACGCGCAGCTCACGCTCACGACCTTGGTGACCGTGGCCTGCTGGGTCTGCCGGTCGAAGCCGACCCCGGTGCGCTTATGCTCCGGGGCGCCACCGGGCCACAGCACCACGAGCCCGACCAGCACGGCCGCGCCGAACGGGATGAGGATGGCCGCGATGACCTTGCGCAGGTGCTTGGAGACGGGTGCCGCCGGGCCATGGCTGTGGCTGTGCGAATGCCCGTGTCCACCCCCGGAACCGGGGCCGTGCCCACCACCGGACTCCGGTCCATGACCGTCGCCGGAATCGTGACGTTGCCCATGCCCATGCCCATGAGCGCCGCCTGGGCCATGTTCGTGGCTGTCGCCGGGTCCCTCGCCAGAGCCGTGCCCAGAGCTGTGCCCGGAGCCGCCCCCGGGGCCGTTCCTGAGGTCGCCGCCCTGGCCACGCCCAGGGCTCTGCCCATGACCGTGCTCGCCGTGGCCTTCGCCGTATCCGTATCCGGGGCCAGCGCCGTATCCGGGGCCGGTACCGGTGCCGGGGCCGTATCCAGGGTCGTACCCGTACTCTCGCCTGTTCCCGGGTCCTTGCTGGTTGCCGTGCCCGGGCCCTCCGCCGGGCTCCTGTCCCCGGTCCCTGGGAGTTCCACCGCGCCCCAGTCGGCCCAGCCCGCCCAATCCACCGGCGTATCCGGGTCCGTGATCGGGGTTCTGCCCGTGATCACGGCCGCCCTCGTGACCGCTGTTGAAATCGCGGTCGTTCCCGGGGCCGCCTCCGGAGGCGCCGCCAGGGCCGGTGCCATTGCCGGGGCCGTTTCCGGAGCCCGGTCGGCGGGGCGGCTCGGGGGGCGGGTACGGGGGCTGGTGTGTCGTGGTCACCGACCGATCATCGCAAGAACGACAGGGGCCCTCTGTTCACCGCGCCCGAATTGACGCTAGCGTGGAGGCACCTTTGCACACGCGGGAGCTCGGAGCACCGGGCTGAGAGGGCGCTGACCTCCGTCTTCGCGATGTTTCACGTGGAACGTCTCTCGAATCGAGTGATGTTTCACATGAAACGTCGGCAGGCGGTAGCCGCTGCGTCGACCGCCGAACCTGTTACCGGGTAATGCCGGCGTAGGGAGTAGGTCTCATGACCAACAAGGACGCACGCACGCCTGCCTCCACGCAGAACGCGACCGGCGAAAGCGCGGTCGACACGAACACTACGGAGGCCGGGAAGTCCATCGGCTGGCACAAGGGGTATGTCGAGGGCGCTCGCCCCGATCTGCGGGTGCCGGTCCGACAGGTGCACCTCACCAACGGGCAGTCGGTCACGCTGTACGACACCTCCGGCCCGTACACCGATCCGCTCGCCGACACCGATGTCCGCAGGGGCCTGTTGCCGCTTCGCGAGAACTGGATCATCGCCCGCGGGGACACCGAGGAGTACGCGGGCCGCCCCGTCCGTCCCGAGGACGACGGCGTCAAGCACACGTCGCCGCGCGGCGGTCTGCGCAACCTCGACGCGGTCTTCCCTGGACGACCGCGCCTGCCGCGTCGCAGTAGGGACGGTGCGGCGGTCACCCAGCTCGCGTATGCGCGCCGAGGGGAGATCACGCCCGAGATGGAGTTCGTGGCCATCAGGGAGAACGTTTCTCCGGAGGTCGTCCGCGAGGAGATCGCGGCGGGCCGCGCGGTGTTGCCGGCCAACGTCAACCACCCGGAGATCGAGCCGATGATCATCGGCAAGCGGTTCCTGGTGAAGGTCAACGCCAACATCGGCAACTCGGCGGTGACGTCCTCCATCGAGGAGGAGGTCGAGAAGATGACCTGGGCGACCCGCTGGGGAGCCGACACGGTCATGGACCTGTCCACCGGCCGCAACATCCACACCACCCGCGAGTGGGTGCTGCGCAACTCCCCCGTCCCGATCGGCACGGTTCCGCTCTATCAGGCGTTGGAGAAGGTGGACGGCCGCGCCGAGGAGCTCACCTGGGAGATCTACAAGGACACGGTCATCGAACAGGCCGAACAGGGCGTGGACTACATGACGGTGCACGCCGGCGTCCGCCTCCCGTACGTCCCGCTCACCGCCAACCGAAAGACCGGCATCGTCTCGCGTGGCGGCTCGATCATGGCGGCCTGGTGTCTCGCGCACCACAAGGAGTCGTTCCTCTACGAGAACTTCGAGGAACTCTGCGAGATCCTCGCCGCCTACGACGTCACGTACTCGCTGGGCGACGGGCTGCGGCCGGGTTCCATCGCGGACGCCAACGACGCGGCACAGTTCGCCGAGTTGAGGACGCTCGGGGAACTCAACCGGATCGCGAAGCGTTTCCATGTACAGACGATGATCGAGGGCCCGGGACATGTCCCGATGCACAAGATCAAGGAGAACATCGACCTTCAGCAGGAGATCTGTGATGAAGCTCCGTTCTATACGCTCGGCCCGCTGACGACGGACGTCGCGCCGGCGTACGACCACATCACCTCCGGCATCGGTGCCGCGATGATCGCCTGGTGGGGCACGGCCATGCTCTGCTATGTCACGCCCAAGGAACACCTGGGCCTGCCCAACCGTGACGACGTCAAGACCGGCGTCATCACCTACAAGATCGCCGCCCACGCAGCCGACCTCGCCAAGGGGCACTCCGGTGCGCAGGAATGGGACGACGCGCTGTCCGACGCCCGCTTCGAGTTCCGCTGGGAGGACCAGTTCAACCTCGCCCTCGACCCGGACACCGCACGGGAGTTCCACGACGAGACACTTCCGGCGGAGCCGGCGAAGACGGCCCACTTCTGCTCCATGTGCGGGCCGAAGTTCTGCTCGATGAAGATCAGCCAGAGCATCACCGAGCGGTTCGGCGGTGGGGCGGCGGACGGGGCCTCGGCGGAGGAGATCGCCGAGGGGATGCTGGAGAAGTCGAAGGAGTTCGCGGCGAGCGGCAATCGGGTCTACCTGCCGCTGGCCGACTGACGGGCTGCCTGCCTGTGTGCCCGCCGGACGGCCTGCCGCCCCTCGTAACGGGCTGCCTGCCTTATGACGGGCCTTCGGCCACCCGGTTGCCCTGGGAGTCCTGCAGGGCGACGGGGAGTCGCCGGCCGACTGTCGGCACTGCACCACGGCCGGTTCGGCGTACGGCTTGCGCTCCCTTCGGCAGGGGTCGGCGGGGGCGCAAGCCGAGTGCCTATTCCGGCCGGTGCTCCGGGCCGCCGAACTCCGGGCTCGTGTAGTCCGGGCTGCTGAAGCTCGGGCGTGGCCCTGACGAACGGCCGTCGTCGGGGCTGGTGAAGCCCGGGCGGTCGTAGCCGATCTTCGGAAGGCGGCCGGTGGCGGCGGGCGGGACCGGGTCGGTGTGCAGGGCGGGCGCCGTCCCGGGAGCGGCGAGCGCCTCCCGGAGGAACGGCAGGATGCCGCGTTCCAGCAGCGCCTCCCGCCAGGCTTCCCTGGCCGCGGCGACCTCCTCGCTCAGCTCGCCGTACGGTTCGGCCTCCAGGGAGGGCCGGTTGCGCAGGGCGGCGAGCAGCAGCGCGACGGTGGCGACGACGATCGCGGCCACAGCCACGGCCCCGAACGCCCAGCCGGCGGTGAGCATGGTCCGGGCGAACGCCTGGTCGGGGTCCAGCGCCCTGAGGAGATAGCCCACGAGCAGGAAGATCACCGCGGCGGTCCCGGCGAGAACGGGGGTGAGGACGGCGGCGACGGCGCCCGCCCCGGCGGCCTCGGCGGCCTGGGCCGCCTCCCCCATGGTGGTGGCGAGCCCCATCGCGGCCGCGCCCGGCTCGGCGGAGCCGGTCTCGGACGTGGACGACGGGGTGGACGGCGCGGGGTGGCGCAGTTCCTCGCGGACCTTTATGTAGTGCTGGTACTCGGACGCCGCGGCCACCGTGATGAGCGCGGAGGCGTTGAGCGCCATGGTGCGCAGTTGTTCGGGGTTGAGCCGCTGTCCCACTGCGGCCAGTTCCGGGTGGTGTGGTGCGGAGCGCAGCGCCTCGTCGAGGATCCGCTCGTATTCCTGGCGGTCCTCGCTGTGCAGGTGCTGCGGAACGCTGTTCATGTGCATCCCCCGATGCTCCGTAGGGCTTGGGGCTCGCATGCCAACGAGCCGTCGGGCAGAAACGGAGGGGAGCCTGCTACGGATAAGCCGATGGTAGAGCGGCGACGGCATGGGGTGACAGGGGGTTTGCCGAAATTGGCCCCTGGCCTGCGGCGTCGCCGGGGTGTCCAAAGGGGGGCCTGGTCGGCCCCGGAACGCTCAGATATCCAGGGGCAGTTGCTGGACCAGCAGTTTTCCGGCCATCGTCACGCCACCGTCCATCGCGATGGCCAGTCCGTCGGCGTAGACGTGTGGTCCTTCGACATGCGGACCGCCGTTGTCCTCGCCGTCCTCGGAGCCGACTTCGCCCAGCAGGTAGGGAATCGGGCTGTGGCCGTGAACGATGCGGGTGCCGCCGTACGTATCGAGCAGGGAGCGGACTGCGTCGGCGCCGCCCTCGTCGCGGAAGGAGAAGCGCTTGGTGAACTTGCGGAACAGATCCCACACCTCGTCCGCGTCGTTGCGCGTGATCGTCTCGCGGACGGTGTCGTTGACCGCCTCGATCGAGTCCCCGTAGTCGAGGTAGGCGGTGGTGTCGGAGTGGACGAGCAGGTGGCCGTCGACCTCCTCGACGGCGTCGAGGCGGGCCATCCACTGCAGGTGGTGGTCCTGGAGGCGGTCCATGTCGTACTTCTGGCCGCCGTTGAGCAGCCAGGCTGCCTGGAAGGTGGCGGTGCCCGCGCCGGAGTTGACGGGGGTGTCGCCGAAGCGCTTGGCGCCGAGCAGCAGCAGCTCGTGGTTGCCCATCAGGGCCTTGCAGTATCCGCCGGCCGCGGCGGCCTCGGCGGACAGCCGCATGACGAGGTCGATGACGCCGATGCCGTCCGGGCCGCGGTCGGTGAAGTCACCGAGGAACCACAGCCGGGCGGTGCCCGCGCACCAGTTGCCGCCGGCGTCGATCAGGCCCTTCTCCTGCAGTGCGGCCACCAGTTCGTCGAGGTAGCCGTGCACGTCGCCGACGACGAAAAGGGGGCCCGGTCCGGTCGCGGGCAGCGGAGCCTGGACGGCCGTCGGGTCCACGGCCACCTGAAGGGTGTCGCCGCGGCGGTTGATGACGGGCAGGTCGCGCTGGGTGGGCGTGTAGCCCTCCGGATGCTCCAGTGGCTCCTCGAGGGGCGGCGCGGCGTTGCCGGGGTGCACGCCGTGGTCGTACGGACCGGTCTCATGGACGTACGCGGGCACCCGGAAGTCACGCAACGTCGCCGTCCGCTCCACCTCGGGTCCCTGACCGGCCCCCTGAGTCATCAGACCCCTCCACCATCGCGCCGCATCTGCACTCTTCGGGCTGCCTGGTCGCAGCGGCCCGCGGTGCCGTGCGCCCATCATAGGAATGCGGATCGTGCCGTGTGATGACCCAGGGGTGGTGAATCGGAGCAAGGGTCCTGTTCATCGCGGCTTTCGCCCCGATTGGGCCCGGCTTCGGCAGCCCACACTCACCCACCACGCACCGTGCCCACACCCGCACCCCACGCCCCAGGGGCGGATCCGCCGGGTTGAGCGGCGGACTGAGTGGCTGGGGAGAGTGTGATTTCGGAGGCTGGAGGGAGGGGTGTGGGTGGATGTGGGTGGTTCAGGAAAGCCGGGATCTCGGTGGCTGGGGGGAAGCGCGTTTCGGCGGTGGCCGAGGTGCGGGTGCGTCCGCCGACGGGGGCGTGGGGGCTTTTGCGCTGGGCGGGTCGGCCGAGGCGGAGCGGCATTTCTCCGGATCCCTCACGGTCGGCCGATGGCGTCGGCCTCTTCGACGGCTGGGCAGGAGGGCAGCGGCGGCCTGTTCGCTGCGGGCTGAGGCGGAGGAGCCCTGCCCCGCCACCGCTGCGCGCTGCTTCGAGCGCTTCGGAGATGGCGTCTCACCATGTGGTGTCGCATTGATCAAGTGCAACGTCGCAGGCGGCGGGAGACGACCGACGCGGACGTCCCGGGCGTCCGGGGGAGGGCCGGCCTACGGCGTTGCGTACGGCGTAGTCGAGTTGCAGGGGCACGGTCTGCTGGGGGCGTCAGTGCCCCGGACCTCCCGGAGCAGCGGCCGGACTCCGCCCGAAGTTCTCGGCTTCCGGGGAGACGCCCGCCCTCTCAGACGCCCCGGAGAGCGCCGGGCTTCCGAGCGGCGTTCGACGCCGACGGAAAACGCCCGTACGTGCCTCTCACCAACCTGTGTTGACGCGAACCACGGGCCCCGGCCGCCCCGTGCTCCCGCCCCCCGGGTCCTTGCTCCCGCCTTCCCTGACCAGCCCCCGCCCCCGGCACCATGACTGCACCCCGGCACCCGTGACCGCACCCCTGCACCCATGACCCCCCTCGGGCCAGCGCCCGCTGCCCCCGCCCCACCAGGCCACCCAGCCCCAAAAACCGCCGCCCCCTCCCACCCCACGTCAGTTCGTGGGTCGGGGAGAGGGCGGTGGCTTACTTCTCTTCCGGGGTTCGGGGTGGGCTGACCGTTGTTCGTGGTGGGCGTCGCTGGGACGAAGTCCGCACGATCAGCTCGGTCGGTATCACCTGCTCGACCGGTCGGTCCGACTCCACGCCCTCGATCGCGTCGATGAGGAGTTGGACCACTGCTGTGCCGATGCGGCGCGGTTTCAGCGAGAGGGTGGTGACGGGCGGCTCGGTGTTGGCGTACACCGTGGACTCGCTGCAGCAGACGATCAGCAGGTCCTCCGGGACGCGCAGCCCGTAACGGCGGGCGGCGGCGAGGAGGTCGGTGCCGTTGGGGTCGAACAGGCCGTAGACGGCGTCGGGGCGGTCGGGGCGGGCCAGCAGCCGGTCGGCGGCCACGGCGCCCGCACACGGGTCGTGGGCGGGGTAGGCCTCGTAGACCGGGTCCTGGCCGACCCGCTCGCACCACCGCAGGTACGCGCTGGTCGACAGGTGTGTGTACGTGTCCGTCGTGGTACCGGTGAGCAGGCCGATGCGGCGGGCGCCGGCGTCGGCGAGGTGGTCGAGGATGTCGAGGACCGCGGCCTCGTGGTCGTTGTCCACCCACGCGGTGACCGGGAGCGGGCCGGCCGGGCGGCCGTCGGAGACGACCGGTAAACCCTGCCGGACCAGCTCGCTGACCACCGGATCCTGGTCGGAGGGGTCGATGACGACCGTGCCGTCCAGGGCGACGTTCGACCACACGTCGTGGCGCGAGGTCGCGGGGAGGATGACGAGTGCGTAGCCGCGGGCGAGCGCGGCCGAGGTCGCGGCGCGCGCCATCTCCGCGAAGTACGCGAACTCGGTGAAGGTGAAAGGTTCATCCCCGTACGTGGTCACGGTCAGGCCGATGAGTCCTGACTTGCCGGTACGGAGGGTTCGGGCCGCCGCGGAGGGGCGGTAGCCCAGTCGGTCGGCGACCTCGCGGACATGGCGTCGGGTGGCGTCGGGGAGCCTGCCCTTGCCGTTGAGGGCGTCGGAGACGGTCGTGATGGAGACTCCGGCGGCGGCGGCCACGTCCCTGATGCCCGCCCGGCCCGGCCGGCTGCCTCGGCGTGAGGTTTCCGCGCGGCTCACCTGGTGCTTCCCTGCTGCTGTCATGGCGAGCCGATAGTAGGGCTCATTCGGTGGGGTAGGGCGGACGCATATGCACGCGTTGACAGGCACGTTTCTGCAAGGTCGTTAGGGGTCAAGTGCTTCAGAAACAAAGGCAGTTGACCGCTTCAATGCCAGGACGTGGCGTGTCGGCACGCATGAGCCTGCCAAGGCACCGATGTTTCGAAGAGGTCTCAACTCACCTGCACGAGGGATGCGCGCCACGGCGTGAGCCACCGGCGCGTAGATATATGTACAGCGCGCCCCCAGGCGGGTACGCCTTCGTGCGCCTTCGTCCACAGAAGTCACGGACGTCCTCCGCCGGTCGTTCGAGCAAACTGCAGGGTGGCTCCGGTCCCGGCGTCGGCTGCTCGGCCCCTGCGGTTCGGACGGAGGCCCCTCGTCACCTACGCACCCGCGCCGAATCCTCATAAGGTGAGCAGTATTGAAGCCGGTGGTGGTCAAGAGGAGGACTGCGGTGAGCGAGACGAGCCCCAAGCTGCGCGCCGAGCTGGAGGGGATCCCCACCTACAAGCCGGGCAAGCCGGCCGTGGCCGGTGGTCCCGTTGCCTACAAGCTGTCCTCCAACGAGAACCCCTATCCGCCGCTGCCGGGCGTGATGGAGACCCTGACGGCTGCCGCCGCCTCCTTCAACCGCTACCCGGACCTGGCCTGCACGGCGCTGGTGAACGAGCTCTCCGAGCGCTTCGGGGTCCCCGCCTCCCACCTCGCCACGGGCACCGGTTCGGTCGGCGTCGCCCAGCAGCTCGTCCAGGCGACCGCGGGCCCGGGCGACGAGGTGATCTACGCCTGGCGGTCCTTCGAGGCGTACCCGATCATCACGCGGATCGGCGGCGCGACCCCCGTGCAGGTGCCGCTGACGCCGGGGGACGTGCACGACCTGGACGCGATGGCCGACGCGATCACCGACCGGACCCGGTTGATCTTCGTCTGCAACCCCAACAACCCCACGGGCACCGTCGTGAAGCGGGCCGAGCTGGAACGATTCCTCGACCGGGTGCCGCGTGACGTGCTGGTCGTGCTCGACGAGGCCTACCGGGAGTTCATCCGCGATCCCGAGGTGCCGGACGGCGTGGAGCTGTACCGGAGCCGCCCCAACGTCTGTGTGCTGCGGACCTTCTCCAAGGCGTACGGCCTCGCGGGTCTGCGCGTCGGTTTCGCCATCGCCCACGAGCCGGTGGCGGAGGCGCTGCGCAAGACGGCCGTGCCGTTCGGCGTGAGCCAGCTGGCGCAGGAGGCCGCGATCGCCTCGCTGCGCGCCGAGGACGCGCTGCTCGGCCGGGTCGGGTCCCTGGTGTGCGAGCGCCTGCGCGTGGCCGAGGGGCTGCGGGCGCAGGGCTGGACGGTGCCCGAGACGCAGGCCAACTTCGTGTGGCTGCGGCTGGGCGAGTCCACGGTGGCCTTCGCGGCGGCGTGCGAGCAGGCCGGCGTCGTGGTGCGGCCGTTCCCCGGCGAGGGCGTCCGGGTGACGATCGGCGAGAACGAGGCGAACGACATCTTCCTGAAGGTGGCGGAAGGGTTCCGTCAGGATCTGTAGCCTGCGCCAGGTTCGACGGGTCGGTGGCGTTCAGTGACGTTCTGGGGGGTTTCCGCGGGTAGCGGGGACCCCCCCTCGCTTGTCGAAAATCGGTGCGTCATACTAGCTTGTGAATGTGAACGCTTTCACAAGCGTGATCCACAAGCCTGTGAGCAGAGGAGTGACGACGTGGACCTGGCTTTGGCGCCGGAGACACTGGCGCGCTGGCAGTTCGGCATCACGACCGTCTACCACTTCCTCTTCGTCCCCCTGACGATCTCCCTCGCGGCCCTCACCGCCGGGCTGCAGACCGCCTGGGTGCGCACGGAGAACGAGAAGTACCTCAGGGCGACGAAGTTCTGGGGCAAGCTCTTCCTGATCAACATCGCGATGGGTGTCGTCACCGGCATCGTGCAGGAGTTCCAGTTCGGCATGAACTGGTCCGACTACTCGCGCTTCGTCGGTGACGTCTTCGGCGCCCCGCTCGCCTTCGAGGCCCTGATCGCCTTCTTCTTCGAGTCCACCTTCATCGGTCTGTGGATCTTCGGCTGGGACAAACTTCCGAAGAAGATCCACCTGGCCTGCATCTGGATGGTCTCGATCGGGACGATCCTGTCGGCGTACTTCATCCTCGCGGCCAACTCGTGGATGCAGCACCCGGTCGGCTACCGGATCAACAAGGGGAAGGGGCGGGCCGAGCTCACCGACATCTGGGCCGTGCTGACCCAGAACACCACGCTCGCCCAGGTCTTCCACACCATGTCCGCTGCCTTCCTCACCGGTGGCGCCTTCATGGTCGGCATCGCCGCCTTCCACCTGTACCGCAAGAAGCACATCTCGGTGATGAAGACCTCCCTGCGGCTCGGTCTGGTCACCGTGGTCATCGCCGGCCTGCTCACCGCCATCAGCGGCGACACCCTCGGCAAGGTCATGTTCAAGCAGCAGCCGATGAAGATGGCCGCCGCCGAGGCGCTGTGGGACGGCGAGGCGCCCGCGCCCTTCTCGGTCTTCGCCTACGGCGACGTCGAGAAGGGGCACAACAAGGTCGCCATAGAGATCCCCGGCCTGCTGTCCTTCCTCGCGAACGACGACTTCACCTCGTACGTCCCCGGCATCAACGACGTCAACAAGGCCGAACAGGAGAAGTTCGGGCCCGGTGACTACCGGCCCAACATCCCCGTCGCCTACTGGGGCTTCCGCTGGATGATCGGCTTCGGCATGTCGTCCTTCGCCATCGGCCTGGCCGGACTCTGGCTGACCCGGAAGAAGTTCCTGCTGCCCCAGCACCTGAGGGTCGGCGAGGACGAGGTGCCGCATGTGGTGCTCTTCAGGAACAAGGCGCTCAATCCCAAGCTCACCAAGCTCTACTGGCTGGCCGCGATCTGGACCCTGGGCTTCCCGCTGATCGCCAACTCCTGGGGCTGGATCTTCACCGAGATGGGCCGCCAGCCCTGGGTCGTCTACGGCGTCCTGCAGACCCGCGACGCGGTCTCCCCCGGGGTCTCCCAGGGCGAGGTCCTCACCTCGATGATCGTCTTCACCACGCTGTACGCGATCCTCGCCGTCGTCGAGGTCAAGCTGCTGGCGAAGTACGTGAAGGCCGGCCCGCCCGAGCTCACCGAGGCCGACCTCAACCCGCCCACGAAGATCGGCGGCGACTCCCGTGACGCCGACAAGCCGATGGCCTTCTCGTACTAGGCCGAGGGAGCTGCACAGTCATGGAACTGCACGACGTCTGGTTCGTCCTGATCGCCGTCCTGTGGACCGGCTACTTCTTCCTGGAGGGCTTCGACTTCGGGGTCGGCATCCTCACCAAGCTGCTCGCCCGCAACCGGGTCGAGAAGCGGGTGCTGATCAACACCATCGGACCCGTCTGGGACGGCAACGAGGTGTGGCTGCTCACTGCGGGCGGCGCGACCTTCGCCGCCTTTCCCGAGTGGTACGCCACGCTCTTCTCCGGCTTCTACCTGCCTCTGCTGCTGATCCTGGTCTGCCTGATCGTGCGAGGCGTCGCCTTCGAGTACCGGGCGAAGCGGCCCGAGGAGAACTGGCAGCGCAACTGGGAGACCGCGATCTTCTGGACCTCGCTCCTGCCCGCGTTCCTGTGGGGTGTCGCCTTCGGCAACATCGTGGGCGGCGTCAAGCTCGACCAGAACTTCGAGTACGTGGGCGACGTCTGGGACCTGCTCAACCCGTACGCGCTGCTCGGCGGTCTGGTGACCCTGACGCTGTTCACCTTCCACGGTGCGGTGTTCGCGGCGCTCAAGACCGTCGGCGAGATCCGTGAACGGGCGCGGAAACTGGCGCTGAAGGTGGGTCTCGTGACCGCCGTCTTCGCATTGGTCTTCCTGCTGTGGACACAGGTCGACAGCGGTGACGCCAAGAGTCTGGTCGCGCTGGTCGGGGCGATCGCCGCCCTGGTCGCAGCGCTCGTGGCGAACCAGGCGGGACGTGAGGGCTGGTCGTTCGCCTTCTCCGGCGCCACCATCGTGGCCGCCGTGGCGATGCTCTTCCTGACGCTCTTTCCGAACGTCATGCCGTCCACGCTCAACTCGGACTGGAGCCTGACGGTGACCAACGCCTCGTCGAGCCCGTACACCCTGAAGATCATGACCTGGTGCGCGGGGATCGCCACGCCGATCGTGCTGCTGTACCAGAGCTGGACGTACTGGGTGTTCCGCAAGCGCATCGGCACGCAGCACATCGCCGACGCTGCGCACTGAGTCCGAGTTGGGGCATGTTTCACGTGAAACATGCCTCATGAGGAGAGAGCGTGTTTCACGTGAAACAGGCTCTTTGAGAAGAGGGTGTTTCACGTGAAACCGATCGACCCACGTCTGCTCCGGTACGCCCGCGCCACTCGCCTCTTCCTGGTGGCGGTCGTCGGTCTGGGCGCCGTCGGAGCAGCGCTGGTCATCGCTCAGGCGATGCTCATCGCCGAGGTGGTCGTCGGCGCCTTCCAGCACGGCATGGCCGTCGCCGAACTGCGTACTCCCCTGATGCTGCTGGTGGCCGTCGCGGTCGGCCGTGGCCTGGTCAGCTGGCTCACCGAGCTCGCCGCGCACCGGGCGAGCGGCGCCGTGAAGTCGGAGCTGCGCGGACGGTTGCTGGAGCGGGCGACCGTGCTGGGGCCCGGCTGGCTCAGCGGGCAGCGCACCGGTTCGCTGGTCGCCCTCGCCACCCGGGGTGTGGACGCGCTCGACGACTACTTCTCGCGCTACCTGCCGCAGTTGGGGCTGGCGGTGGTCGTGCCGGTCGCGGTGCTCGCGCGGATCGTGACCGAGGACTGGGTGTCCGCCGCGATCATCATCGGCACCCTGCCGCTGATCCCGGTGTTCATGGTGCTGATCGGCTGGGCCACGCAGTCGCGGATGGACCGTCAGTGGCGGTTGCTGTCCCGGCTCTCGGGACACTTCCTGGACGTAGTCGCGGGGCTGCCCACGCTGAAGGTGTTCGGTCGGGCCAAGGCGCAGGCCGAGTCGATCCGGCGCATCACCGGCGAGTACCGGCAGGCGACCATGCGGACGCTGCGGATCGCCTTCATCTCGTCGTTCGCGTTGGAGTTGCTGTCGACGCTCTCGGTGGCCCTGGTCGCCGTGACGATCGGCATGCGGCTCGTGCACGGCGAGATGGACCTGTACATCGGCCTGGTGATCCTCGTGCTCGCTCCCGAGGCGTATCTCCCGCTGCGGCAGGTGGGGGCGCAGTACCACGCGGCTGCGGAGGGGCTGGCGGCCGCCGAGGAGATCTTCGAGGTGCTGGAGACGCCGGCGCCGGAGTCCGGCGCGGTCGCGGTGGCCGAGGGCGGAGTGGCCTTCGAGGGCGTGACCGTCCGCTACCCAGGCCGTTCCGGCGACGCCGTCTCGGACGTGACGTTCACCGTCGAACCCGGTGAGACGGTCGCGCTCGTCGGCCCGAGCGGTGTGGGCAAGTCGACCTTGCTGAACGCGCTGCTGGGGTTCGTGCGACCGGTCGAGGGCCGGGTGCTGGCCGGGGGAGTCGATCTCGCGGACGCCGACCTGGAGCAGTGGCGGTCGCGGATCGCGTGGGTGCCGCAGCGCCCGCACCTCTACGCCGGGACGATCGCCGAGAACGTACGGCTGGCGCGTCCCGACGCCGACGACGCGGCCGTGCGCAGGGCTCTGGCGGATGCGGGGGCGCTGGAGTTCGTCGACGCCCTGCCCGCCGGGGTCGGCACCGTGCTCGGCGAGGACGGGACCGGGCTGTCCGCCGGGCAGCGTCAGCGGCTCGCGCTGGCCCGGGCGTTCCTCGCGGACCGGCCCGTGCTGCTGTTGGACGAGCCGACGGCCGCGCTCGACGGGGAGACCGAGGCGGAGGTCGTGGCGGCCGTGCGGCGGCTGGCGGCCGGGCGGACGGTCCTGCTGGTCGTGCACCGGCCGGCGCTGCTGGCGGTGGCGGACCGCGTGGTGCGTCTGGCCGAGACCGAGGCGCACAGGCCTGTGGAAGTCGCGGTCAAGGATGGTCCCGTCCCACGGGAAGACGCGGCGGCCGTGTCCGTCGCGGGGGAGCCGGAGACGGGGGGCGCCCCGAGCGGCGGCGGTGTCGGCGTTCTTGCGCGAGTCCGTGCGACGGCGGGCGCCCGCCGTGGCCGGCTGGCGCTCGCGCTGCTGCTGGGCAGCCTCGCCCTCGGCAGTGCCGTGGGGCTCATGGCCACCTCCGGCTGGCTCATCTCGCGGGCGTCGCAACAGCCGCCGGTGCTCTATCTGATGGTGGCCGTGACGGCGACCCGCGCCTTCGGCATCGGGCGGGCGGTGTTCCGGTACGCGGAGCGGCTCGTGTCGCACGACGCCGTGCTGCGGATGCTGGCCGACACCCGGGTCGCCGTCTACCGGAGGCTGGAGCGGCTGGCGCCCGCGGGTCTGCGAACGACCCGCCGGGGCGACCTGCTGACGCGGCTGGTCGCCGATGTGGACGCGCTGCAGGACTACTGGCTGCGCTGGCTGCTGCCGGCCGGTGCCGCCGTCGCCGTCTCGGCCGGGTCCGTGGCCTTCACGGCGTGGCTGCTGCCCGAGGCCGGGGCCGCGCTCGCCGCGGGGCTGCTGACCGCCGGGGTGGGGGTCCCGCTGATCACCGGCGCCGTGGCGCGCCGGGCCGAGCGCCGGCTCGCCCCGGCCCGAGGGGCGCTGGCCACCCGCACGGCCGATCTGCTCACCGGCACCGCGGAACTGACCGTCGCGGGCGCGCTGCCCGCCCGCACCGCGGAGGTGCGCGCTGCCGACTCCGCGCTCACCCGGATCGCTTCGCGCGCGGCGACCGCCACCGCGCTCGGCGACGGACTGACCGCGCTCGTCTCCGGGCTGACCGTCGTGGCCGCCGCGCTCGTGGGCGCTCAGGCGGTCGCCGACGGGCGGCTGGGCGGCGTGACGATGGCCGTGGTCGTCCTGACCCCGCTGGCCGCCTTCGAGGCCGTCCTGGGGCTGCCGCTGGCCGCGCAGTACCGCCAGCGGGTGCGCAGGAGCGCGGAGCGGGTGTACGAGGTGCTGGACTCCCCCGAGCCGGTACGCGAGCCGGAGCGGCCCCGCCAGGCGCCCGCGTCGCCGTTCCCGCTCGTCGTCAAGGGGCTGGCCGCCCGGCACGCCGGGCAGGACCGGGACGCGCTCGCGGGAGTCGACCTCACCCTGACCCGGGGACGCCGGATCGCCGTCGTGGGACCCTCCGGGTCCGGCAAGACCACGCTCGCGCAGGTGCTGCTGCGGTTCCTGGACGCAGACGCGGGCTCGTACACGCTCGCCGGCGTGGACGCCGTCGCCTTGGACGGCGATGACGTGCGGCGGCTCGTCGGGCTGTGCGCGCAGGACGCGCACCTCTTCGACAGCTCGGTCCGCGAGAACCTGCTGCTCGCCAAGAAGGGGGCGAGCGAGGAGGAACTGCGGGACGCGCTGGCCCGAGCCCGGCTGCTGGAGTGGGCCGACGGGCTGCCCGACGGACTCGACACGCTCGTCGGCGAGCACGGGGCCCGTCTCTCCGGCGGGCAGCGGCAGCGGCTCGCTCTGGCGCGGGCGCTGCTCGCCGACTTCCCGGTTCTCGTGCTCGACGAGCCCGCCGAGCATCTGGACCTGCCGACCGCCGACGCCCTCACCGAGGACCTGCTGGCCGCCACCGAGGGCCGTACGACCCTGCTCATCACCCATCGGCTGGCCGGTCTCGACGCGGTCGACGAGGTGGTCGTGCTGGACGAGGGCCGGGTGGTGCAGCGCGGCGCATACGCGGAACTGACTGCCGTGGAGGGGCCGATGCGGAGCATGGCCGAGCGGGAGGAGGCCGCGGAGCTGTTGGCGACGGCGCGGTGACCGACAAGCCCGGTGGAGCAGGCCCGGCGGCTAGGACAGGTCCATGGCCAGGACCCGGGGCGGGTGCTCCGGGATCACATCCGCCCGGAGAGCAGTTGCTCGATGACGACGGCGACGCCGTCCTCGTTGTTGGCGACGGTCTGTCCGGAGGCTGCCTTGAGCACGTCCGGGTGGGCGTTGCCCATCGCGTAGGACCGGCCGGCCCAGGTGAGCATCTCGACGTCGTTCGGCATGTCCCCGAACGCGACGACCTCCTCGTGGGAGATGCCGCGTTCCGCGCAGCACAGGGCGAGTGTGCTGGCCTTGGAGACACCGGGGCCGCTGATCTCCAGCAGGGCGCTGGGACTGGAGCGGGTGACGTCGGCGCGGTCGCCGATGGCCAGGCGGGCGAGGGTGAGGAAGGCGTCGGGGTCGATCGTGGGATGGAACGCGAGGATCTTCAGCACCGGTTCGCCGGCCCCCGGCGCGTCCGGCGCCAGCAGTTCTTCGGCCGGCGCAAGGGTGTCGGGGATCTCCATGTGCATCTTCGGATACTCCGGCTCCTGGTAGAAGCCGTACGTCTGCTCGATGGCGTACATGGTCCCGGGCGCCGCATCGCGCAGCAGCCGCACGGCGTCCAGCGCGTTCTCCCGCGCCAGCTCGCGCACCTTCACGAACCGGTGGGCGCCGGGGCCGCCGTGCAGGTCGACCACGGCGGCGCCGTTGCCGCAGATCGCCAGGCCGTGCCCGTGGACGTGGTCGCTGACGACGTCCATCCAGCGGGCCGGCCGGCCCGTGACGAAGAAGACCTCGATACCCGCTTCCTCGGCGGCGGCGAGGGCCGCGACCGTGCGTGGGGACACCGACTTGTCGTCGCGCAGCAGAGTGCCGTCGAGATCGGTGGCGATCAGCCGCGGCGGGAGGGCGGCGGCCGGGGTCTCGGGCTGTCGAGTCGCTGAGGTCACCGGGCCATTCTCGCGTATGTGCCCGCACGACCGTGCGAGAGCCTGCACACATGAGGCACAGGCGGAGCACGGATGACCTGATGCCGAGGTCAGCTCAGTTGCGCCGCCGCCCCCATGGCGATCTGCTCGAAAACCTTCTCGTCCGCGGCGAAGTCGGAGTCCGGGATGGGCCAGTGGACCACGATCTCCGTGAAGCCGAGCTCCTGGTGTCGGCCCGCGAAATCGACGAAGGCGTCCAGGGACTCCAGCGGTCGGCCGCGGTCCGGGGTGAACCCGGTGAGCAGGATCTTGTCCACCTCCTGCACGTCACGTCCGCGCTCGGCACAGGCGTCGGCGAGCTTCTCGGCCTGCCCGCGAATGGCCTGAACCGACTGCTCGGGGGTGCCGCTCTCGTACAGCTTGGGGTCGCCCGTGGTCACCCACGCCTGCCCGTACTGTGCGGCGAGCCGCATCCCGCGCGGTCCGGTCGCGGCGACCGCGAACGGCAGCCGGGGACGCTGGACACAGCCGGGGATGTTGCGCGCTTCGTGCGCCGAGTAGTGGTCGCCCTCGTAGGACACGGAGTCCTCGGTGAGCAGCCGGTCCAGCAGCGGTACGAATTCGCCGAGCCGGTCGGCGCGCTCCCGCGGGGTCCAGGGTTCCTGGCCGAGGGCGGTGGCGTCGAAGCCGGTGCCGCCCGCGCCGATCCCCAGGGTCACCCGGCCGCCGGAGATGTCGTCCAGGGAGATCAGCTCCTTGGCGAGGGTGACCGGGTGCCGGAAGTTCGGCGAGGTCACCAGCGTGCCCAGACGCAGGCGCTCGGTGGCGGCCGCGGCGGCGGTCAGCGTCGGGATCGCGCCGAACCACGGGCCGTCGCGGAAGCTGCGCCAGGACAGGTGGTCGTAGGTGTACGCCGTGTGGAAGCCGAGCTGCTCGGCCCGCGTCCAGGCGGAACGGCCGCCCTCGTTCCAGCGGAGGTACGGGAGGATCACGGTGCTCAGGCGCAGACTCATGTCATCGAGCGTATGCGGCCGACCGTGTTTCACGTGAAACAGTCACCGTACGCGTCCGGCCAGCCACGGGCTGAGGCCGACCGGGATGAACTCCTTGTGCACCCGGTCACCCGGCAGCGGCACCATCAGGATGTGGCTCGGCGGGAAGCGGCGCGCCTTGACCCAGGCGTGGCCCTCGTAGAGGGAGCGGAGGAAGGCGGGCACGTCATCGCGATCCACGTCGGGGCACTCCACCCCGTCGACGGTGATCAGGGCGTCGTCGTCCGGGTACAGCCGCACCCTCACACTCGGCCGGCCGCCGAGCTCGACGTAGGCCTCGTGCGGTAGTGAGCCGTCGGAATCGGTGGTGACGCCGACGCCCGCGGCGGTGCGGCGGGAGGTCTGATCGGCGCCGATGTCGTGGGTGACCTCGATCTCGAGGGCGTAGGCGTCCGCGATCGCACGGAGGGCGGTGACGGCGGCCTCGGTGGTGGGGAGGTGCTCCATGTCACTGATCATGCAGGGTCAGTGGGGTTCGGGGAACCGTAGATACTGCGGCGGCACCGCCTTCGTCAGCCATACGCCGTTGGCGCTGACGTGGAAGACATGGCCGTCGCGATGCATGGCGCCGGCGTCCACGGAGAGAACCACGGGGCGGCCCCGGCGGGAGCCGACCCGCGTCGCGGTCTCGCGGTCGGCTGACAGATGCACGTCGTGCCGGTTCATGGGCCGTAGCCCCTCGGCCCGGATCGCGTCCAGATAGCGGGCCACGGTCCCGTGGTAGAGGTACGCCGGCGGGGTGGCCGGGGGCAGTCCGAGGTCGACCTCGACGCTGTGGCCCTGGCTGGCACGGATCCGGGTGCCTTCGATCGCGAAGCGCTTCTTGTCGTTCGCGGCGACGACGTGGTCCAGCTCCTCCCGGGTGAAGCGGAAGCCGTGTGCGGCGCACGCGGCGATCAGCTCGTCGATCTCCACCCAGCCGGCCTCGTCGAGGGTGAGGCCGATGCGCTCGGGCTGGTGCCGCAGATGCTTCGAGAGGTACTTCGACACCTTCACGGTGCGTCTTTCGTCTCTGTCCTTTTCGTTCATCCGCTCAGCATGAGGGGAGAGACGTGGATCACGCAGGTAATTTTGGACCGGAGGTTTGATCCACAACCAACTGTAGTTATCCACAGGCTAATTGGCGATTCTGTGGACAACTGGCCGCCGTATCAAGAGATTTCATCAAGAGCACGTGCCAGCCCATGACTTGATGTGGGCGATCCAAGTCACAGGCCCGCACCCCCAGTTCAGCGGCGGCTCACAGCGGCGGTTCCACCCGCGCCAGCGCTCTCAGCGCCCTGGGCATGAACCGTGACAGGGCATATGAGATCTTCGCCTCCGAAGTGACCGGAACCACCGCCTCGTTGAGCGTGACCGCCCGCAGGATCGCCTCCGCCACCTTTTCCGGCGGGTAGTTGCGCAACCCGTACGCGCGCGCGGCACGCTTCTGACGGCGCCGTTCCTCCTCCGCGTCCACTCCCACGAAGGTCGCCGTCGAGGTGATGCTGGTGTTCACCAGGCCGGGGCAGATCGCGGTAACTCCGATGTCCTGGCCCGCGAGTTCGGCACGCAGACACCCGCTCAGCATCAGCACCGCCGCCTTGGAGGTGCTGTACGCGGGCAGCGCTCTGGAGGGCAGATAAGCGGCCGCCGAGGCGGTGTTGACGATGTGGCCGCCCTGCCCGCGCTCCGCCATCTGCCGACCGAAGAGGCGGCAACCGTGGATCACACCCCACAAGTTGACGTCCAAAACCCTGCGCCAGTCCTCGGGAGTTGTGTCGAAGAAGGAACCCGACAGACCGATGCCCGCGTTGTTCACCAGCACGTCCACCACGCCGTGGTCCGTGTGGACCTTCGCCGCGAGCTTCTCCATCGCCTGCTCGTCGGAGACGTCCACCACCTCGGCCCAGGCATCGGGGGCGCCCTTCAGAAGGGACAGCTCGGCGGTGCGGGCCGCGCTCTCCGCGTCCCGGTCGACGGCGATCAGGCGCGCGCCCGCCTCGGCGAACGCGAACGCCGTGGCCCGCCCAATGCCACTGCCCGCCCCGGTGACCAGCACCAACTGCCCGCCGAAGCGCTCGGCGTACCGCCCGGTGGCGGCCTTGCGCACAGGCTCGCCGCCGTGCTTCTTCAGGTCCTTCCCGGCCGCCGCGCCCTCTTGCTCCTTCTCCGACTCCACCGACGTGACGAAGTCGTCGATCCAGGCGGTGAGCTGGTCGGGGCGAGTGCGCGGGATCCAGTGCCCGGCCGGCAGCGTGCGCCGGGTCAACCGCGGGGCCCACTCCTCCAGTTCGTCGTACAGCCGCTCCGACAGAAACCTGTCCCCCACAGGGGTGATGAGCTGCACGGGCGCGTGCGCGTACGCGTCGGGACGCGGACGGCTCAGCCGGCTGCGGACGTTGTCCCGGTACAGCCAGGCGCCGTGCGCCGCGTCCGACGGCAGTGACGCCGTCGGGTAGTCGCTGCCGGGCACCTTCTCGATCCGTCGCAGGATGCCCGGCCAGCGCTTGCCGAGCGGGCCGCGCCAGGCGAGTTCGGGCAGCGCGGGCGTGTGCAGCAGGTACACGTACCAGGATTTGGCGCCCTGGCCGAGGAGTTGGCCGACCCGGCGCGGAGTCGGCCTGGTCAGACGCTTGTTGAGCCAGTGGCCGAAGTGGTCGAGGGACGGCCCGGACATCGACGTGAAGGACGCGATCCTGCCCTTGGTGCGCGGCACGGTCACGAACTCCCAGGACTGCACCGAGCCCCAGTCGTGCCCCACCAGGTGCACCGGCCGGTCCGGGCTGACCGCGTCCACGACCGCCAGGAAGTCGTCCGTCAGCTTCTCCAGCGTGAACCCGCCCCGTAGCGGCTGCGGCGCGCCGGAACGGCCGTGGCCCCTGACGTCGTACAGCACCACATGGAAGCGGTCGGCCAGCCGGGACGCCACCTCCGACCACACCTCCTTGCTGTCCGGATAGCCGTGCACCAGGACGACTGTGGGTCGCCCGGAGTCCCCCAACTCGGCCACGCACAGCTCGATCCCGCCGGTCCGCACCCGGCGCTCCCGCGCACCCTCCAGCATGGTCACTTCCCCTTCTCCTCACCGGGTGGGCGCCGAGCGCGCTGATGAACGGAATCCCGGGTTCGCGTCGACTGCGGTACGTGTCCGTAACGTGACCCCGCCCGAATCTGGCACTTGTTAGAGGAAGCGTCAATAGGGAGGGGCGCACCCCGGGGTGGAGCCCGCCCGTAACTCTCAGGCAGGGGATCCCCTACGGGCCCGTACATCTGAGGTCTGACGCGAAAACGGCTCTTGGGTCTGACGATTTCCGTGGCGTGCGTCACTAAATTCGACGCTGTGACTGTGATCGCGACCGAAAGCCTGAGCAAGCGGTTCCCCCGGGTGACCGCGCTTGACCGGCTCTCCGTGGACGTCGGGCCCGGTGTGACCGGGCTCGTCGGAGCCAACGGGGCCGGCAAGTCCACACTGATCAAGATCCTTTTGGGTCTGTCGCCCGCCACGGAGGGCCGAGCCGAGGTGCTCGGCCTCGACGTCGCGAGCAAGGGCGCCGCCATCCGCGAGCGGGTCGGCTACATGCCGGAGCACGACTGCCTGCCGCCCGATGTCTCGGCCACCGAGTTCGTCGTGCACATGGCCCGCATGTCCGGCCTGCCGCCCACGGCCGCGCGCGAGCGCACCGCGGACACCCTGCGCCATGTGGGGCTGTACGAGGAGCGCTACCGCCCCATCGGGGGCTACTCGACCGGCATGAAGCAGCGCGTGAAGCTGGCCCAGGCCCTCGTCCACGACCCGCAGTTGGTCTTCCTGGACGAGCCCACCAACGGCCTCGACCCGGTCGGGCGGGACGAGATGCTGGGCCTGATCCGCCGCATCTACACCGACTTCGGCATCTCGGTCCTGGTCACCTCCCACCTGCTGGGCGAACTGGAGCGCACCTGCGACCACGTCGTGGTCGTCGACGGCGGCAAGCTCCTGCGCTCCAGTTCCACCACCGACTTCACCCAGACCACGACCACCCTCGCGATCGAGGTCACCGACAACGACGACCACCCGGACGGCACCCGCGCGGTCCGCGAGGCGCTCCACGCGCGCGGGGTGGACGTCCTGGACGGCCAGACCGGCCTGCCGGGCGCCGGCCACGTCCTGCTGCTGACAGCACAGGGCGAGGACACGTACGACGTCGTCCGGGACGTGGTCGCCGACCTCGGCCTCGGCCTGGTGCGCATGGAACAGCGCAGGCACCACATCTCCGAGGTCTTCACGGACGGCGACGCCACCAACGACCAGCAGCGGAAGGAGGCCGTCGGCCATGGCAGTTGAGCACCCGGTCACCGCCCCCTCGGGTGACCAGACCCGCATCCACAACATCGGCTACCGCAGTTACGACGGCCCCCGCCTGGGCCGCGCCTACGCCCGCCGCTCCCTCTACTCGCAGTCCCTGCGCGGCGCCTACGGACTCGGCCGCTCGGTGAAGTCCAAGGTGCTGCCGATGCTGCTCTTCGTGGTGATGTGCGTGCCCGCGGCCATCATGGTCGCCGTAGCGGTCGCCACGAAGGCCAAGGAACTCCCCCTGGACTACACGCGGTACGCGATCGTCCTCCAGGCCGTCATCAGCCTCTACGTCGCCTCGCAGGCGCCGCAGTCCGTCTCGCGCGACCTGCGCTTCAAGACCGTGCCGCTGTACTTCTCGCGGCCCATCGAGACCGCGGACTACGTGCGCGCGAAGTTCGCGGCGCTGGCCTCGGCGCTCTTCGTCCTCACCGCGGCCCCGTTGCTGGTGCTCTACGTGGGCGCGCTGCTGGCGAAGCTCGACTTCGCCGACCAGACCAAGGGATTCGCTCAGGGACTCGTCTCCGTGGCACTGCTCTCACTGCTCTTCGCCGGCCTCGGCCTGGTCATCGCCTCGGCGACCCCGCGGCGCGGCTTCGGCATCGCCGCCGTCATCGCCGTCCTGACCATCTCCTACGGCGCCGTCTCCACGCTCCAGGCCATCGCCGACGCACAGAACAGCACCGGCTCCATCGCCTGGATCGGTCTGTTCTCGCCGGTCACGCTCATCGACGGCGTGCAGTCGGCCTTCCTGGGCGCCACCTCCGCCTTCCCGGGCGGAATCGGCCCCTCCAACGCGGAGGGCGCGGTCTACGTCCTCGTCGTCCTCGGCCTGATCGCCGCGAGCTACGGCCTCCTCATCCGCCGCTACCGGAAGGTGGGCCTGTGACCACGCTCAGCATCGACCACGTCTCCCGCTGGTTCGGCAACGTGGTCGCCGTCAACGACGTCACCATGACGATCGGCCCCGGCGTCACCGGCCTGCTCGGCCCCAACGGCGCCGGAAAGTCCACCCTCATCAACATGATGGGCGGCTTCCTGGCGCCCTCTACCGGCACGGTCACCCTCGACGGACAGCCGGTCTGGCGCAACGAGGAGATCTACCGGCACATCGGCATCGTCCCCGAGCGCGAAGCGATGTACGACTTCCTCACCGGACGCGAATTCGTCGTCGCCAACGCCGAGTTGCACGGCCTCGGCGCCAAGGCCGCCCAGAAGGCGCTGGCCACCGTCGAGATGGAGTACGCGCAGGACCGCAAGATCTCCACCTACTCCAAGGGCATGCGCCAGCGCGTGAAGATGGCGAGCGCCCTCGTCCATGACCCCTCGCTGCTCCTGCTCGACGAGCCCTTCAACGGCATGGACCCGCGCCAGCGCATGCAGCTCATGGACCTGCTGCGGCGCATGGGCGACGAGGGGCGCACGGTGCTGTTCTCGTCGCACATCCTCGAAGAGGTCGAGCAACTCGCCTGGCACATCGAGGTCGTCGTCGCGGGCCGACACGCGGCCAGCGGCGACTTCCGCAAGATCCGCCGCCTGATGACCGACCGCCCGCACCGCTACCTGGTGCGCTCCAGCGACGACCGGGCGCTCGCGGCCGCGCTGATCGCCGACCCGTCCACGGCCGGCATCGAAGTCGACCTCGCCGAGGGCGCGTTGCGCATCCAGGCCGTCGACTTCGCACGCTTCACGACCCTGCTGCCGAGAGTCGCCCGCGACCACGGCATCCGGCTGCTCACGGTCTCGCCGTCCGACGAGTCCCTCGAGTCCGTCTTCTCGTATCTCGTCGCGGCGTAGGAGGCCCCAGATGTACGACCCCACAGTCGCCCGGCTCACCTACCGGGCCCTGCTCGGCCGTCGCCGGGCCCTCATCCTGGGCGCCCTGCCCCTGCTGCTGATCGCGATCTCCGTGGTCGTGCGCGGCCTCGCCGGAGCCGACGACCAGACGGCGTCCGACCTGCTCGGCGGGCTGGCGCTCGCCACGATGGTGCCGATCATCGGCGTCATCGCCGGCACGGGCGCGATCGGCCCGGAGATCGACGACGGCTCCGTGGTGTACCTGCTGTCGAAGCCGCTGAAGCGGCCGACGATCATCTTCACCAAGCTGATCGTGGCGATCGCGGTGACGATGGTGTTCTCCGCGCTGCCCACGCTCATCGCGGGCTTCATCCTCAACGGCAACGGCCAGCAGATCGCCGTCGCCTACACGGTGGCCGCGCTGGTCTCCTCCATCGCCTACGCGGCCGTCTTCCTGCTGCTGGGCACGGTGTCCCGGCATGCGGTGGTCTTCGGACTCGTCTACGCCCTGGTCTGGGAGGCGCTGTTCGGCTCCCTGGTGGCGGGCGCGCGCACGCTCAGCGTCCAGCAGTGGTCGCTGGCCGTCGCCCACAAGGTCGCCGGCGGGGACCTCGTCACCTCCGACGTCGGACTGACGACGGCGACGGTGCTGTTGGTCGTCGTGACGGTGCTGGCCACCTGGTACGCGGGACAGAAGCTGCGGGCGCTGACGCTGGCCGGCGAGGAGTGACCGGGCGTGCCGGGGCCCGGGCCGGTCGGTCTTGACGGTGGTTTCACCTGCGCCCCGGCACACTGGGCGGAATCGGACATGGCTTGGAGGGCGGGGATGGCGGACGACAACGCGGTGAGCGGCGGTCGCGGGCGGGCCGAGGGCGAGGTCTGGGACGACCTCGTCCTGGACGAGGACTTCATACGGGCCGCCGAGACGTCCGAGCCGTCCGCCCGGGCCCGGATGCTGGCCGCGCGCTGGCGCGCGGAGGAGCCCGAGCCGCAGCCGTGGCGCTCCGACGACCCGCCCGCGGGCTGGTTCTTCAGCAAGGCGCGTCGACGCAGGTGGCGCCGCCGGTAGTCGCTTCTCGGCCCCGCTTTTCGTACGGCTGTTTTATTTGGTGGCGTCCAACTCATCCGCCGGGCACAGTGGTTGTACCCCGCAGCGCCGGAAGGGTTCCGGTGCCATCGACTGGGAGAGGAGCGGGACGATGCCCATGCACGGCAGTACGTCCAGCTCCCTTCAGGGCAGCCGGGGGCGGGTTCCGGAGTAGTTACGCCTCCGTCGAACCCGTCCCGCACAGGGGAGCTGCCCGGGGCGGCCGCTTCGAGCACGCGATGTCGCTCTCGCGTGGGCCGCCCACCCGGAGGATTGGCCGAGTGGCAAGGCACCGGTTTGCTAAACCGTGGTCGGGGGTGACACCCCGCGCACGTTCGATCCGTGCATCCTCCGCGAGACGTTGTCACTGGGACTTGGCCGGGTTCTTTGGCCGAGGGTATGTGGAGCAGGGCTCGGGTGGGTTCTGCGGGCCCGGCAGTCGTTCGGGTGCGGGAGCGTCGGGGCTGGTCGCGCAGTTCCCCGCGCCCCTGATCGCCTGCGGCGATCGTTGCGCCCCGCAGCCCGCAGCCCGCAGCCCGCAGCCCGCAGCCCGCAGCCCGCAGCGCTTAGGGGAGCAGGTGTTCCAGTACCGCTGCGATGCCGTCTTCCTCGTTCGAGGTCGTCACCTCGTCGGCCACTGCCTTGAGTTCCTCGTGGGCGTTGGCCATGGCCACGCCGTGTGCGGACCAGGCGAACATCGGGATGTCGTTGGGCATGTCGCCGAAGGCGATCGTGTCGGCGGCCTTCAGGCCCAGGCGGCGGGCCGCCAGGGAGAGGCCCGTGGCCTTGGACAGGCCCAGAGGGAGCAGCTCCACGATGCCCTCGCCGGCCATCGCGACCGTGACGAAGCCACCCGCTGCCCGCCGGGCGGCATCGGCCAGAGCGTCGTCGGACAGCTCGGGATGCTGTATGTAGATCTTGCCCAGCGGCGCGGACCAGAGGTCGGACGCGTCCGTGAACGGCGTCGACGGCAGTGCGCCGGTGACCGCGTAACCGGGGCCGACCAGCACGTCTCCGTCCAGGCCGTCACGGCTGGCCGCCAGGTACAGCGGGCCGACCTCCGCCTCGATCTTCGCCAGGGCCACGCCGGCCAGCTGCCGGTCCAGGGTCACCGACGTCAGCAGTCGATGCTCGCCAGCGTCGTACACCTGTGCGCCCTGGCCGCAGACCGCGAGGCCGTCGTAGCCGAGGTCGTCGAGGATGTGCCGGGTCCACCGCACACCGCGGCCCGTCACCACGATGTGCGCGGCGCCCGCCGCGGTGGCCGCGGCGAGGGCGTCACGGGTGCGCTGCGAGATCGACTCGTCGGAGCGCAGCAGCGTTCCGTCGAGGTCGGTCGCGATCAGACGGTAGGGGAGCCCCCCGGCGGGAGACGCGGCGCTCACTTGGCCACCGGCTCCAGGACCTCTCGGCCGCCGAGGTACGGGCGCAGCACCTCGGGCACGTACACGGAACCGTCGGCCTGCTGGTGGTTCTCCAGGATGGCGACGATCGTGCGCGGAACGGCGCACAGCGTGCCGTTCAGCGTGGCCAGCGGGCGGACCTGCTTGCCTTCGCGGACGCGGATCGACAGGCGACGGGACTGGAACTCGGTGCAGTCCGAGGTCGAGGTCAGCTCGCGGTACTTGCCCTGGGTGGGGATCCACGCCTCGCAGTCGAACTTGCGGGCGGCCGAGGAGCCGAGGTCACCGGTGGCGACGTCGATGACGCGGAACGGCAGCTCCAGGGAGGACAGCCACTGCTTCTCCCAGGCCAGCAGGCGCTGGTGCTCGGCCTCGGAGTCCTCGGGCGTGACGTACGAGAACATCTCGACCTTGTCGAACTGGTGGACGCGGAAGATGCCCTTGGTGTCCTTGCCGTGCGAGCCGGCCTCGCGGCGGAAGCAGGGCGAGAAGCCCGCGTAGCGCAGCGGGAGCTTGTTCGCGTCGATGATCTCGTCCATGTGGTACGCGGCGAGGGGGACCTCGGAGGTGCCGACGAGGTAGAGGTCGTCCTTGTCGAGGTGGTAGACGTCCTGGGCGGCCTGGCCGAGGAAGCCGGTGCCCGCCATGGACTGCGGACGTACCAGCGCCGGGGTCAGCATCGGCGTGAAGCCGGCGGCCGTGGCCTGCGCGATCGCCGCGTTCACCAGGGCCAGCTCCAGCAGGGCGCCGACGCCGGTGAGGAAGTAGAAGCGGGAGCCGGAGACCTTCGCGCCGCGCTCGACGTCGATCGCGCCGAGGAGCTGGCCGAGCTCCAGGTGGTCCTTGGGCTCGAAGCCCTCGGCGCCGAAGTCGCGGATCGTGCCGTGCGTCTCCAGGGTGACGAAGTCCTCTTCGCCGCCCACGGGCACGTCGGGGTGCACGAGGTTGCCGAGCCGCTGCAGGAGCTCCTGGGTCTCGGCGTCGGCGGCGTCACGCTCGGCGTCGGCGGCCTTGACGTCGGCGGCGAGCTGGCTCGCCTTCTTCAGCAGCTCGGCCTTCTCGTCCGCGGAGGCCTTGGGGATGAGCTTGCCGAGCGCTTTCTGCTCGGCGCGCAGCTCGTCGAAGCGGACGCCGGACGACCTGCGCCGCTCGTCGGCAGACAGGAGGGAGTCGACGAGCGCGACGTCCTCTCCACGGGCGCGCTGGGACGCGCGCACACGGTCGGGGTCCTCACGGAGCAGGCGAAGGTCAATCACGCGGTCAAGGCTACCCGTGCGGGGTTGCCGCTCACGACTCACCATTCCGAACCGTAGGGCGAGGGTTCCGATGGGTTCCGATTAAGGGCTTACGTTCTGCTATGGGGGAATTGCCCAACGTGTCAATGAAAAGTGTCTCACTCCCTGGGACGGGGCATGTGACGGGCGTCTCGTTGACTCGATTTCCTTGTGGAGGAGGGGACTTGGGGGCGGCGTTGTCCACAGGTATCCACACCCCCGGAACGGTTATCCACAGGGTGTGCGAAAGATCTGTGGATACTGGAATTGATCATTCCGATAGCGCTGCGGGGGGCGGTGAATTCCTTGCCCAAACCGTCCGCGGACCCACTTTCGGGTGGAAATGGGTCGCCCCAAAGGATTGATCGAAGGAAACAGGTGGACGAGGGGTGACGCGCAGGTTGCGAGTCGCCCTTGTGGCATGGAGGCCGATTTGTCGACTGAGCGGAGCTTCGGCGGTCGACGTTGTCGACTTGTCCCCAGGTCGAGATGCCGCCCTGTGGATAACTTCTGTGGATAACGAAGATACGCAGATAGGACCGGTGTGAAGGACATCCAGGACCGGTCCCGCACCGGCCCCGCACCGGCTGCTAGAACCGGCCGTCCTGGCAGCGGGCCACCCAGTCCGACGCCGCCACGAACTCGCCGTCCGAGGTCCCCGGCAGCAGAGTCGACACATCCGCCGGACTCACCTCCGCGCGCGGGTACGAGCCCAGGAAACGGACCTCGCGGCAGATGCGCTTCAGCCCCATGAGCGCCTCGGCCATCCGCCGGTCCGAGATGTGTCCCTCGGCGTCGATGCAGAAGCAGTAGTTGCCGATGCCGGCACCCGTCGGCCGGGACTGCAGCAGCATGAGGTTGACGCCCCGGGTGGCGAACTCGCCCAGCAGGTCGCGCAGGCCGCCGGGATGGTCGTCGCGCTGCCACAGCACGACGGACGTCTTGTCCGCGCCGGTCGGCGCGGCGGGCCGGGCGGGCCTGCCCACCAGCACGAACCGGGTCTGTGCGTTCTCGGCGTCGTGGATCCCGGTCTCCAGGGCCGTCAGGCCGTAGCGGGCGGCCGCGAACTCGCCCGCGAAGGCGGCGTCGTACCGGCCCTCCTGGACCAGCCGGGCGGCGTCCGCGTTCGAGGCGGCCGACTCCCACAGGGCGTCCGGGAGGTTCGCCTTCAGCCAGTTGCGGACCTGCGGCTGCGCGGCCGGATGCGCCGAGACCGTCTTGATGTCCGCCAGCTTCGTGCCCGGCCGCACCAGCAGCGCGAAGGTGATCGACAGCAGCACCTCGCGGTAGATCATCAGCGGCGCGCCCGCGACCAGCTCGTCCAGGGTGGTGGTGATCCCGCCCTCGACGGAGTTCTCGATGGGCACGAACGCGGCCTCGGCCTCGCCGGTGCGCACCGCGTCGAGCGCGGACTGCACCGACACGTAGGGGATCAGCTGCCGGGTGGCCGCCTCCGGAAGCGTGCGCAGGGCGACCTCCGTGAAGGTGCCCTCGGGGCCGAGATACGCGTAGCTCGCTGGCATGACCTCACCCTAATGGCCCTTGCGCATCCGGACGTATGCGTCTCACGACAGCCGCTCGCAGGAATGAATCCGGACGGCGAGCCGTAACTTCACGCCTCCAGCAGTCGCTGGCCCACGTACTCACCCTCGGCCGCGCCGCCCGGCACCGCGAACAGGCCGCTCGACTCGTGGCGGATGTACTTCGACAGGGCGTCGCCGCGGTCCAGCTTGCGCTGCACGGTGACGAAGCCGCGCAGCGGGTCCGCCTGCCAGCACACGAACAGCAGGCCCGCGTCCGGAGCGCCGTCCGGGTCGATGCCGTCGTGGTACGAGAAGGGCCTGCGCAGCATCGCCGCGCCGCCGTTCTGGTCGGGGCGGGTGATACGGGCGTGCGCGTTGATCGGGACGACCAGATCGCCGTGGGCGTCGGTCTTCTCCAGGTCCATCGCGGTCGTCTCGCCGCCCCCCGACAGCGGCGCCCCGTCGGACTTCTTGCGCCCGATGACCTGCTCCTGGGCCTTGAGGGACAGCCTCTCCCAGTCGTCGAGGAGCATGCGGATACGGCGTACGACCGCGTAGGAGCCATTGGCCATCCACGCCGGGTCCTTGGCACCGGACGCCGGAACGAAGATGCGCTGGTCGAAGTCGGATTCGGTCGGCTTGGGGTTGCGGGTGCCGTCCATCTGACCCATCAGGTTGCGGGCCGTCATGGGGTGGGCGGTCGCGCCCGGCGTCCGGTTGAAGCCGTTCATCTGCCAGCGGACCTTCGCCGCGCTGCCCGCGTCCTTCTGGATGGCGCGCAGGGCATGGAAGGCGACCAGGGCGTCGTTCGCACCGATCTGCACCCACAGGTCGCCGTTGCTACGGGCCTTGTCGAGGTGGTCGGAGGAGAAGTCGGGCAGCGGGTCCAAGGCCACCGGGCGCTGCTTCTCCAGCCCGGTGCGGGCGAAGAAGCTGTTGCCGAAACCGAAGGTGACCGTCAGCGAGGAGGGACCGGCGTCCCGGGCCACGTCCGTGTCGCCGTTCGCCGCGGCCTCGCCCGCCATCAGCCGGCGGGCCGTTTCCGACCAGCGGCGCAGCAGCGCGGCGGCCTCCTTGCGGCCTGCGCCGGCGGCGAGGTCGAAGGCGACGAGATGCCCGCGGGCCTGGAGACCCTGGGTGATTCCGGGCTGATGTTTCACGTGGAACATCGCTTCGTCGGCGCCGATAGAGGACAACGGCGTCGCCTGCGAGGGCGCGGTCGCATAGCCCACGGCGCCGCCGGCCGCGCCGAGCACGAGCCCGGTAGCGCCTGCGGTGCCGAGCAGCTTGCGCCGCGTCAGCCCCTCGGGGGAGCGGGATTCCGAGGGCGTGCCCTCGTCCACGGGGGTGTGGGTCTCGGGCGTACGGGCCTCGGGGATGGACTGGTCGGGCATGGTGCGGTTCAGCCGATCTGCGCGTTCTTGGAGACGGTCACCTGGTCGATGTCGGAGGTCCGCACGGTCACGGCGATCTTCCACTCGCCGGCCAGGGGGATCTGTACTCCGGTCGCCGACCAGTGGCCGGTGGTGATGTGGTCGGGGGAGACGGGCAGTGGCCCGATCTTCTTGGCTTCGAGAGTGAAGGCGACCTTGACCTCGGGCACGTCGAAGGCGCGCCCGTTGGGCCGGGTCACGTAGACGTGCATCTCGTTGGCGCCGGCCCGTGCGGGGTCGAGGTCGACGCTGACCACGCCCTTGCCGTCCGTGCCGCCGGTGTCGAACGACATGTCCAGCGTCAGGGCGCCGGAGGCGGAGTCCCCCGAGGAGGACGAAGAAGACGAGGACGAAGAAGAGGTGGAGGACTGGGTGGCCTTGGCGGCGTCCTGCTCCGTGCGGCCGGGTTCGGTCGACGTCAGGATGGTGGTGACGCCGAGCAGTACGACGGCGACACCGGCCTCGGCGAGCACCGAGCGGCGCAGGCCGAAGCGGCCCGCGTCGGAGTCCCGCAGCCGCTTCTGCCGGGTGGCGTCGACGGCGGCCTGCTGCCGGGCGAGCTGCGCCGCCCGCTTCGCTCCCCCGGACCCGGACCCGGCCTTGGCCTTGGCGGCCCCCGCCCCGGATCCGGACCCGGATCCGCTCCCGGCCGCCGCCGCGACGCGCTCCTTCTCGGGCTCGGACTCGGGTTCGGACTCGGCCGCGGAGTCGGGGGCGGACTCCGGGGTGGCCTTCTCGACCGTGGCCGTTTCGACCATGGATTTCTCGACCATGGATTTCTCGACCGTGGCCGTTTCGGCCGCGGCCTCTTCGACGGTGGCCTTCTCGGTTGCGGACTTCCGGGCCGCCGGCTTCGTCGTCGTGTCCGCCAACTGGGCCGTCCAGCGTCGTGAGATCCACGCGATGCCGACCAGCAGGGCCACCAGCCCGATCTTGATGAGCAGCAGTTGTCCGTAGCGGGTGTCGGTGAAGGCGGACCAGGAACCGAGCTGACGCCACGACTGGTAGACGCCGGTGGCGACCACCGCGAGGACGCTGCCGAAGGCGACCTGGGAGAAGCGGCGGACGACGGCGGTCTCGACGGGGCGGTCGGCGGGCGCTCGGTACAGCGCGACGAGGAGCGCGGTGAGCCCGCCGAGCCAGGTCGCGACCGCCAGCAGGTGCAGCACGTCGACCGGCATCGCGATGCCCGGCTGCAGCCCGGTCGAGGCGTGCTCGGCCATGGCCCAGCTCGCCGCGAGCCCGGCGGCGACGACGGTTCCGCCGATGGCGAGCCCGAAGGTCAGATCCCGCTTCTCCTCGTCCTCTCGCTTGTCGTACGCGCCGAAGAGCACGGCGATGAACAGTGCGGCCGCGGCGAGCAGCAGCAGCCGGGAGACCAGGGCCGCGCCGGTCTTGGTCTGGAGGGCCTGCCCGAGGAGATCGAGGTCGAAGACGTCGCCGAGCTTGCCCGAGCTGGCGTAGGAGCCGCGCAGGAGCAGCAGGAACAGGGTGGCAGCGGTCATCGCGAGCCAGCCGGAGACGACGAGCCGCTGCACGGCCCGCACCCCGGTGCCGCGCTGCCAGCAGGCCAGCACGAAGGCGGCGCCACCGACCATCACGATGAACCCGGCGTACGACACGTACCGCCCGAAGCCGTAGAGCCCGCCGACGATCCCGCCGCCGGCGGCCTGGTCGGACACCGAGACGCTGGTCTTGGAGGGGGCGCCGATGGAGAAGGTGTAGGCGCCGGCGACGGGGTGACTGTCGGCGGACACCACCTGGTAGGTCACCGTGTATGTGCCGTCGGGCAGCCCCGAGTGCAGCTGCACGGCGTACGACGTGGCGCTGGTGTTGGTCGGCTTGCCGCTGTCGACGCGGGTGCCCTTGGGGTCGAGGACGCGCAGCGAGTCGTCGTTCGTCGAGACGTTCTCGGAGAAGGTCAGCGTCACCTGGGTGGGCGCCTTGTCGACCACCACCCCCTGCGCGGGGTCGCTGCCGGTCAGCGCGGCGTGCGCGGAGGCCGGTCCGGCGCCGGCGAGAAGCGCGCCGGTGACCGCCAGGAACAGCAGCACGAACATCCGGACGCGGGGGGCGATGGTCTGCGTCAAGGTGGTCCCTCCCTCAGTGGCCGGTCTTCGGGGTGTACGTGGCGGACTCGACCGGAATCTCGACCTCGAGGGGGTCGGATGCGGCGAAGTGCAGTTCGACGGTCACCGTCTGGCCCTGCACCGGCTTGCTCTTCAGCTTCTCGAACATCAGATGGTTTCCGCCGCTCTTGAACACGAGTTGACCGTGCGCGGGCACATCGAGGGACGTGACCTGCTCCATCGACGACCCGACGGTCTTGTGGAGGGTGACGCTGCCCGCGGTGGCACTGGTGACGGAGGTCAGTTCGTCCTGCGCACCGCCCTTGTTGACGATGGTGAGGAAACCGGCGGCCATGGTGTCGGAGACGGGCTGCGGTATGTAGGCGGCCTGGACGGACAGTTCGGCCCGCCCGTCGGAGTCCGACCCGCAGCCGGCCAGCAGCAGTGCCCCGGCGACGGCGGTGGCGGGCACGGCCAACAGCCTCGCGGGCCGCCGCGCCGACCGCACACGCCTCACGGGTTCTCGCCCTTGATGATCTTGGGGAGATCCTTTGTGTAGTCGTCGACTGTGGCCTCCTCGCCGTACAGGAGGTATCCGCCGTTCGTCTTCGGGGAGAAGGCGACGACCTGGGTGCCGTGGGTGGAGACGATCTTGCCGTTCTTGTCCTTGTGCGGCGCCTCGACGGAGATGCCGAGGGTGCGGGCGGCGGCCTGGATGGTCGCGAACTTCCCGCTCAGGCCGACGACCTGGGGGTCGATGCCCTTGAGCCACTTGCCGAGCGCGGCCGGAGTGTCACGGTCCGGGTCGGTGGTGACGAACACGACCCGCAGCGCGTCCTGCTCGGCCTTGGGCAGCTGCTTCTTGGCGACGGCGATGTTGCTCATCGTCAGCGGGCAGACGTCGGGGCAGTTGGTATAGCCGAAGTAGATCAGCGTCGGCCGGCCCGCGGTCTCCTTGCGGAGGTCGTACGACTTCCCCTGGGTGTCGGTGAGGACCAGGTCGGGCTTGGTGAAGGGCTGGTCGAGCACGGTCGCGGCCTGCTTCGAGGCGCCGTCCTCGGAGACGGCGGCGACGGAGCTGTCGCCGCTGTCGCCGCTGCCGCAGGCGGAGAGGGTGAGGGTGGCGGCGGCGAGCAGCGCGGCCACGGCGAACGTCTTCTTGCGCATAGAAAAATGTCCCAGATGTGTGAACTCCGGCGTGCACCGGGGTCGCACGCGCGGGTGCGTGCGTGTCCCCGGTGCGCGTCGCGGACGAGCAGGCGTCGGGCGCCGGGCCGCGGGGCCGTCGGTCCGACGTGGGGTGGGGCTCAGGCCTCGGTCGTCGTCCGGCGGCGGCCGGCGAGCACGCCGTACGCCACACCGGCGGCGCCGACGACGATGCCGACCACGCCGAGGACCCGGGCGGTCGTGTCACTGCTGTCGGAGTCCGAGGCGGCCTCGGTCGTCTTCGCGGCGGACGCCTTGGCGTCGTCGGTGGACTTGTCGGAGGCGTCCTCGGCGCTCGTACCGTGGTGGCCGTCCTCGGAGGCGGCCGACAGGGCCAGCACCGGGGCCGGGTTCTCCGGCTCCTCCGCGCCGTCCTCCTGGACCTCGATCCAGCGCACGACCTCCTTGTTGGAGTACGTCTGGATCGCCTTGAAGACGAGTTCCTCGGCGTCTTCGGGCAGCGCGCCGACGGAGACCGGGAACTTCTGGAAGTAGCCGGCCTCGATGCCCTTGCCGGTGGCGGTCCAGGTGATCTTGGAGACGGCCTCGGAGATCTGCTTGCCGTGCACCGTGAGGGGCTTGGCGAGCTTCGCCTTGGTGACCTCGATCTTCCAGCCGTTGATCGGCTCCGGCATCGCGGAGGCCAGCGGGTGGTCGGTCGGGAAGGCGACCTCGAGCTTGGTGGTCGAGGCGTCGTCCCGCTCGTTGGGGACCTTGAAGTCGACGACCGCGTAGCCGCCCTTGGCGGCGGCGCCCTCGGCGGCGACGCTGACGTGCGCGAAGGCGGGCGCGGACAGGGCGAGAACGGCACAGCCGGCGACGGCAGCGGCGGCGGCGACGCGGGAGGCGGTGCGGGAGGCGATGCGAGAGGCCTTCATGACAGGGAGCACTCCACTCTGAGTGAATCTGCGGGTGAGAGAGGCGCGCACTCGGTGGTGTGCACGCGCGCGTGCCGCACGACGGCGGCCGCCCCCCGGGTGTGGTGGAGTGCTGGTCGTGTCGCGTCAGGCAGCGAGGACGAGAACCGATGCGGCCGGCGGTCCTCGTCTGATCACCGAGTGCTGAAGTGCGATGGTGCGGGGCGCGGACGGCGCGAGCAGGGCGGTGTGCGGGACGCGCGGTCCCGCCCCGGGCAGGCCGGGCAGCCCCGCGAGCAGGGCGCGCACCAGCGCGAGCGCCCCGCGCAGGGACCGTACGAGCGTCCCCTCGGCGACGCCGTGGGCCGACAGCGCGAGCAGTCGCAGCAGGGCCGTGTCGCCGCGCCGCAGCAGCCACCCCGCGGCGACGGCCGCGAGGAGATGGCCGAGCAGCATGGGCACGGACGGCAGCAGGGACATCGACGACCCGGCGGTGGACAGGGCGTCCGCCGGATGGTGCGCGGAACCCATCCCGCTCATCCCGCCCGTCCCGCTCATGGAGCCCGCCCCGCTCATGCCGCGCATCCCGCTCATGTCCGCCCCGGCGCCGCTGCCGGCGCCCTGGGGACGGTAGAGCCGCGCGTCGACGAGCAGCTTCTGCGCCTGGGCGGGGCTGATCGCGGCGGCCGAGGCCCCGCACACCAGCCGGGCCGCGCGTTCGACGAGCGTGGCGTCGGACGCGGACAGCGCACCGGAGCCGGCGGTGGTGGTGGCGGTGGCGGTGTGCTGACCGAGGCCGAGGAGCGTGTGCAGCACGGTCTGTCCGAGCGCGAGAAGCGCCGCGATGCCCGGCAGCGAGCGCGTGCGTCCGGCGAGCGGCAGCACGACCGCGAGGGCGCCCAGGAATCCCGCGCCCAGCGTCCACGGCGGAACGGTGGCGCAGGAGGCCATGGTGTGCCCGGCCGCGGCCAGCACGACGCAGACCGCGGCGAACACCGCGGCCCGCAGCAGCCGTAGATCGCGTCCGGAGCGCTCACCGTGGGGGGCAGTCATGGCGGGCTCATCATCGCACTGGCCTCACTGCGCCCATACGGCAGGTCCACAAGGTTCCCTACGATATGGAAGATCACCTTCTGGTTCCGGCTGGTACGACTGGTGCTGTTGGGTCCCACATACACCGATTCCCGGCTTGCGTGCATCCCCCATATGGGCGGCATCACGCGGAAATCGCGCTTACATACGGCGTTGGGCGGCAATACGTATCGGTATGTCGAGCCGCGGCCAGGAGGCTGGAGCATGAGCATCTGGTGGTCACTCCATCTCCGGCGCGAAGCCGCGAGCGTGCCGCTCGCCCGCCGCCTGCTGATCGGCACCATGGAGACGGCAGGCGTCGATCCCGACGTCAGTTACGACCTGTCCGTCGCCCTCAGTGAGGCCTGTGCCAACGCCGTCGAGCACGGCGGGGACACCGCGCACGGCGGCTGTTCGGAGGCGTACCGCGTCACCGCGTACCTCGACGGCGAGAAGTGCCGCATCGAGGTCGCCGACTCGGGCCCGGGGTTCACGGGCGAGAGCCCCGCCCCCGCCCCGGTCCGCACCAACACCGACGCCGAGCAGGGCCGCGGCCTCTACCTCATCCAGGAACTCGCCGACCACGTCCACATCGGCAACAAGCCGGGGCTCAGCGGCGCGGTGGTGAGCTTCGACAAGATCCTCAAGTGGCGCAAGGACGCGCCTCTCATCGCCGTCTGATCGTCGTCTGAACGCCGTCTGAGCGCCTGTCACTTCAGCTTTCTCAGCACTCACAGGCGCCTCCCAGCGTTCCCCCATGCCGCTGACGGGTGGCGTTCCTACGTTCCTGTTCATGACGGGACATCACAAGGACACCACCCTCACCCGGCGCCGCGCCCTCGCGGTGACCGGCGGCACGGTCGCGGCCTGCGGACTCGCCGTCGCCGGCTACCAGTCGGCCTTCGCCGACACGGCCACGGACGCGGAGGCGAGCGCGTCGGCGTCCGCCACCGCCACCTCGACGAGCAGCAGTTGCATGACGCTGATGACGAGCGTCACGGAAGGGCCGTACTACCTCGACGGCGCCCTGGTGCGCAAGGACATCACCGAGGGCAAGAGCGGTGTGCCGCTGACCCTGCGGCTGACCGTCGTCGACGCCACCGACGGCTGTACGCCGGTCTCCGGCGCCGCCGTCGAGATCTGGCACTGCGACGCCTGGGGCTACTACTCCGGCTACACCACCGCCAACCCCGGCGGCTCGGCCCCGGCGGAGAGCGAGGACGGCTCCACCGCCGACGACGACACCTACCTGCGCGGCTACCAGATCGCCAACGCCAACGGGGTCGTCAAGTTCGAGACGATCTTCCCCGGCTGGTACACGCCGCGCACCTGCCACATCCACCTCAAGGTGCACACCGGCGGCCAGAAGGAGGACGGCACCTACGAGGGCGGCAAGGTCAACTACACCGGCCAGCTGTTCTTCCCCGACGACGTCGCCGAGGAGATCTTCACACTGGAGCCCTACTCGAAGCACTCCGGCAGCTACACCACCCTCGACAACGACATGGTGTACGACGGCGGCGGCGCCTCCAGCGGGCTGCTGACGCTGAAGGCCGTGCACAAGGCCGACCCGTCCAAGGGCTACAAGGGGTCCCTCACCCTGGGCGTCGACCCCGACGCCGAGAACACCGGTGCGGGCAGCGGCGGTGGCGGCGGCACCCCGCCGAGCGGTGCGCCCGGTGACGCCCCGACGGGCGCCCCGCCGAGCGACGCCCCGTCGGCCTCCGCGTCCTCATAAGGTCGGTACATGACAAGCCGTGAGGACGAGGAGCTCGCCCAGGCCGCGGTGGCCGCGCTGACCGGTCAGCTGGCCCTGGCTCCCAAGCCGGGCCTGCCCGACCCCCGTGACCTGGCCGCCCGCGTCACCCGCAGGGACCACTGCGGGCTGCGCTGGTCGGCCAAGGCGCTCGCACCCGGCCTCGCGGCGATGGCCGCGGCCGCCCGCCGCACCGGCGAACCCACGCCCCGGCTCCGCGCGGAGCTGGGCGCGATCGGGAGGTGCACCGAGCACTCGGTGGGCCTCGCCGGCGGCGGGCACCGGGGCGCCCTGTGGACGCTCGGCCTGCTCGTCGCGGCGGCCGCCCTCGACCCCCGCGCGCGGGGCGTCGACGTCGCCGCGACCGCCAAGCGGATCGCCGCCCACCCCGACCGGGCCGCCCCGCGGCGGCCCTCGCGGGGCGCGACCGTCTCGGCGAAGTACGGCGCGGCCGGCGCCCGCGGCGAGGCCCGCGCCGGTTTCCCGCACGTACGACGGGCCCTGGGCGCCCTCGCCGCCGCCCGCGCGGCCGGCGCGGACGATCCCACGGCCCGGCTCGACGCCCTGCTCACCGTGATGTCCACCCTCCAGGACACCGAACTCCTGCACACCGCCGGGCCCCTGGGCCTGCGCCACGTCCAGGCCGGCGCCCGGGCCGTCCTGGAGGCGGGCGGCACGGCGACCCCGGCGGGCCGCACTGCCCTCTCGGACCTCGACGCCGACCTGCACGCGCGCGCGTGGAGCCCCCGCGGCAGCGCAGGCCTCCTGGCAGGCGCCCTGTTCGTGGACGCCCTGCCGACGACCGCACTGACCCGGGCGGCCTGAGACCGGCACGACGGTCGACGGGCGGGCGCGGGCCCTGTGCTGGGACCTTGAGGCCGACGCGGACCGGTCTCCCCCGGCGCGAGCCACTCGACGCCGACGAGGCCCCTCCCGAGGCCGACGACGGCCGTCGTCGGCCTCGGGAGGGGCCTCGCCCGCCCGAGTGCCTGCCGCCCGCACGCCCGCGTGTCTGTCGCCGTCCGCCCGCGTGCCCGCCGTCCGCTCCCCGCCGCACGCCCGGCGCCGTCAACTCGCCGGTACCAGCCGGGTCGCCGTCGTCTGGTCCCGCTCCCGGCCCGCCGCAGCCCTTCGGGCCGCTGGGCCCATCGCGTGCGACGCCGCGACCATGGCCGCGCCCAGAAGCAGCCAGCCGGGCGTGCCCCACTCGATGAGCAGCCAGGTCAGCGCCAGTGGGCCGAGGGTGCGGGCCACGGTGACGCCGGTGCCGAACAGGCCCTGGTACTCGCCGACCCGGTCGGCCGGGGCGAGGTCGAAGGAGAGCTGCCAGGAGCCCGCCGACTGGGCCATCTCCGCCGCCACTTGAAGCACCGCACCCAGCACCAGCGCGCCCGCCGCCACCCACGGCGAGGCGCCCGCCGACAGTGCGAACACCGCGCACGCGGCGCACATCACCCAGCCCGAGCGCCGTACCGCGCGCGTGGCGCTCGCCAATCCGGTCACGCCACGCGCCGCCCGGACCTGGAACGCCGTCACCGCGGCGGTGTTGAGCACGAACAGCGCGGAGACCAACCAGGCGGGCGCCCCGGTCCGCTCGGTGATCCACAGCGGCAGCACGAGGCTGAGCAGGGGCAGCCGCAGCAACAGGACCGTGTTGAGGAGCGCCACCAACGCATACGGCCGGTCCCGCAGCACTCCCAGGCCGTCCCCGCGCGGGCGCCCTGCGCCGGACGCGACCCGCGGCAGCCCGACGAGCAGCAGCGCGCACAGCAGGAAGCTCACGGCGTCGACTGCGAACACCCCCAGATACGCCGCCCGCGTCCCCGCGTGCAGTGCGAGTCCGCCGAGCCCGGCGCCCACCGCCAGACCGGCGTTCAGCGTCGCCTGGAGGCGTGCGAGCAGCCGCGTCCGCTCCCCGGCGGGCACCAGGCCGGCCAGCAGCGCCTGCCGCGCCGCCGCGAGCCCCGACTGCGCCGCCGCATACCCGCACGCCACGACGACGAACGGCACGAACCCGCGCACCAGGGTGAACGACGCCACCGCGAGCCCTGTCGCCAGCGCCAGCAGCACCGCCGTACCGCGCGCCCCGCGCCGGTCGGCCAGCCGCCCCAGCGGCACCCCCGCCAACGAACCGACCGCCCACCCGACGGTCAAACCGAGCCCCACGCGCGCGGGGGCGAGTCCGATCACCTGGGTGAAGTAGAGGGCCGACGTCGTGTAGTACGCGCCGTCCCCGACCGAGTTGCTCAACTGGGCGAGGGCGAGCAGGCGTTGCGGGGAACTCTTCGTCATGCGGACGACGTTAGAAGCGCAATGGAGCGCTCAACAGCGCCAATCACCCACCATATGACTGGCCCAATCAGCCCGATCTGCCTCATGAGCCCCATGAGCCCGATCAACCCAATGAGCTCGATCAATCGGTCGGCCCAGCCGGTGCCGGTGCTCCCGTCAGCTTCCGTCCAGCACCCTCGCCAGCGCCTCCAACGCCTCCGGATACACCCGCTCCCGGGGCGTGCCGTACCCGATCACGAGCCCCTGGGGGCGGTCGCCGGACGGCTCGTGCCAGTGCTCGCTCAGTCGGCCCACGGCCAGACCCGTCGCGTCCGCGCGCGCCAGCACCTCTGCCTCGTCGCCGACCTCCACCAGCGCGTGCAGCCCGGCCGCGATCCCGCGTACGCCCCGGCGCGCACCGAGCCGGTCCAGCAGCAGGTCGCGGCGCCGCCGATAGCGCAGCCGGCACGCGCGCACGTGGCGGTCGTAGGCGTGACTGTCGATCAGTTCGGCGAGGGCGAGCTGGCCGATGGTCTCGGTGTGGTGGTCGCTGTGCAGTTTGGCGTCGGCGACCGCGTCGACCAGGTGTGGCGGCAGCACCATCCAGCCCAGCCGCAGCGCGGGCCCGAGGGTCTTGGAGGCGGTGCCCAGATAGACGACCTGCCCCGGCGCCATGCCCTGGAGCGCGCCGACGGGTTGGCGGTCGTAGCGGAACTCGCCGTCGTAGTCGTCCTCGACGATCAGTCCGCCACGCGCGCGTGCCCACTCCGTCAGCGCCCGCCGCCGTCCGGGATGCAGCGTCACGCCGGTCGGGTACTGGTGCGCGGGCGTGACGACCACGGCCGCCACGTCGCCCAGTTCCCCGACCCGCACCCCCCGCTCGTCGACCGGCGCCGGCGTCACGCTCCCGCCGCCCCGCCGTACGACCTCGCGGTGGAAGGGCAGCCCCGGGTCCTCCATCGCGATCCGGGCGCCGTCCAGCACGCGGGTGAGCAGCGCCAGGCCCTGCACGTACCCGGAGGTGACCACGATCCGCTCCGGCGGCGCGACGACGCCCCGGGCCCGCCCCAGGTACCCCGACAGCGCGGTGCGCAGCTCGACACGGCCGCGCGGGTCGCCGTAGTCGTACGCCAGTGAGGGCGCCGTCGCGATGGCGCGGCGCAGTGCGCGCAGCCAGGCCGCGGCCGGGAACGCCCCGACGTCCGGGCTGCCGGGCCGCAGGTCGAAACGCGGCGCACGCGCGCGTGCGGCGGCCTCCGGCGGTTCGGCGGCGACGGGGGGCAGCGGCGCGACCTGCGTGCCGGACCCCTGGCGGGCGGTGAGGTAGCCCTCGGCGACGAGCTGGTCGTAGGCCGCCTTGACCGTGTTCCGTGAGATGCCGAGCTCCCCCGCGAGCCGGCGCGTCGCGGGCAGCCGCGTCCCGGGCGACAGCCGCCCGTCCCGCACGGCGTCGCGCAGGGCCCGCTCGAGCCCGGCCCGCCGCCCCTCGCCGGGATCCGCTTCCACATGCAGGTCCACACCAACCCCCGTTATGTTCTTCGCGGTCCTGCAACGGGGCCGCTGGCCTCCGGGCCCGGCATGACTGTGTCCCCCTGTCGAAGGCATGACCTGGGGGGT
>NZ_JBITCT010000053.1:0-69371 GCF_044453465.1 Streptomyces sp. NPDC051677 | reverse complement strand
CAAGGAACGGACGCTTCCTTTGTACTCACCCGAGAGACTCTCTCAGGCTTTCCTCCGGGCGCTTCCCTTCGGTCTTGCGTTTCCGACTCTATCAGGGTTTTTCCGGCTTCTTGACCACCGTCCTGCAGGCATGCAGAAGATGATCCAGAGAGAGGATCTGACAAGTTGGGTGCTGCTCGGCAAGCGCGCTTGATCGCGTCACTCACCCTCAAGCAGGAGTACGACTGTACACGGGGCCGCGGAGGCGCTGCAAATCGACTAGGGTAGTGGTCTAGACCACGACGTGGCTCTCGTGCGGAACCGGTACTTCATATGACATACCCTGCTGCACAGTGCGCCGTCCTGGACAGGCAGTAACGGCCCATATACATCTCCACCCCTGGGAGGCTTCCCATGACCACCGTGACGTCCCCTCTTGCAGGACGCGCCATCGGACTGGCCGGCGTACCGGATCCGGTCTTCTCCGGGGCCATGGTCGGCCCGGGCACGGCGATCGACCCGGTGCGTGAGCCTTCCGAGGCCGTCGCACCCGTGGACGGCGTCATCGTCTCCCTCCACCCGCATGCTTTCGTCGTGGTCGACGCCGAAGGGCGCGGGGTGCTCACCCACCTCGGGATCGACACCGTGCAGCTCAATGGCGAGGGCTTCGAGGTTCTCGTGAACAAGGGCGACACGGTCACGCGCGGGCAGAGCATCGTGCGATGGAACCCGGTCGCCGTGGAACAGGCCGGCAAGTCCCCGGTCTGCCCAATCGTCGCGCTGGAGGCCACGGCCGAGTCGCTCGGCGAACTCCGTGAAGACGGCGACGTGAAAGCCGGCGACGCTCTCTTTTCCTGGCAGTAGTGCCGACGCCGTCATCGCGGCGGCACAGAGGACAACCACCGCGGCGGCGGGACCCGCCGCACTATCGGAGACGGGTGAGATGGAGACAACGCTGCGAGGCGTCGGCGTGAGTCACGGTGTGGCGATCGGCGAGGTTCGGCACATGGGAACGGCGGTTCTCGAACCGCCTGCCAAGCAGATCCCTGCGGAGGAGGCGGAGCGCGAGCAGGGGCGCGCCCGCAAGGCCGTCGAGGCCGTGGCAGCCGACCTGATGGCGCGCGGCAATCTGGCGGGGGGCGAAGCCCAGGCGGTGCTCGAGGCACAGGCCATGATGGCTCAGGACCCCGAGCTGATGGTCGACGTGGACCGGCGGATCGCCGTCGGCAGCACGGCCGAGCGTGCCGTCTACGACGCTTTCGCCGCCTATCGCGAGTTGCTGGCAGGAGCCGGTGAGTACCTCGCCGGGCGTGTGGCCGACCTCGACGATGTGCGGAATCGTATCGTCGCCCGTCTTTTGGGTGTCCCGATGCCGGGTGTCCCGGACAGTGACGAGCCGTACGTGCTGGTCGCCAGGGACCTGGCGCCCGCCGACACCGCGCTGCTGGACCCGACGCTGGTGCTCGGTTTCGTGACCGAGGAGGGCGGGCCGACGAGTCACAGTGCGATCCTCGCCCGCGCTCTCGGCGTGCCGGCCGTCGTGGCCCTGCCGGGTGCCAGCGAGCTCACCGAAGGAACGGTGATCGCCGTCGACGGCAGCACCGGCAACATCTTCGTGAATCCGAGCGACGCGAAGAAGGCCCAGCTCCAGGCTGCGGCAGCCGAGCGCAAGGCGGCGCTCGCCGCCGCGACCGGCCCGGGCGCCACCGCCGACGGTCACAAGGTGCCACTGCTGGCGAACGTCGGCGGGCCGGCCGATGTACCGGCTGCCGTCGAGGCCGGCGCGGAAGGCGTCGGGCTCTTCCGTACCGAGTTCCTGTTCCTCGACGACAGCAAGAACGCGCCTTCCGAGGAGAAGCAGGTCGAGGCCTACCGGCAGGTGCTTGAGGCGTTCCCCGAAGGACGAGTCGTCGTCCGCGTGCTGGATGCGGGTGCGGACAAGCCTCTGGACTTCCTGACGCCGGCCGACGAGCCCAACCCGGCGCTGGGCGTGCGAGGGCTGCGAACGCTGCTGGACCATCCCGACGTCCTGCGGACTCAGCTGACGGCGCTGGCGAAGGCCGCCGAGGGGCTGCCGGTCTACCTCGAGGTGATGGCGCCGATGGTGGCGGACCGCACCGACGCGAAAGCGTTCGCCGACGCGTGCCGTGCGGCGGGACTGCGGGCGAAGTTCGGAGCGATGGTGGAGATTCCGTCGGCCGCTCTGCGGGCTCGTTCGATCCTGCAGGAGGTGGAGTTCCTGTCGCTGGGTACGAACGATCTCGCGCAGTACACCTTCGCCGCCGACCGGCAGGTGGGTGCTGTGTCCCGGCTGCAGGATCCCTGGCAGCCCGCTCTGCTCGACCTCGTCGCCCTGTCGGCCGAGGCGGCCGCGGCCGAGGGCAAGAGTTGCGGTGTGTGCGGCGAGGCGGCTGCCGATCCGCTGCTCGCATGTGTGCTGACGGGTCTGGGGGTCACCTCACTTTCCATGGGCTCGGCATCGATTCCCTATGTGCGGGCTTCGCTGGCGAAGTACACGCTGGCGCAGTGCGAGCGTGCCGCGGCTGCGGCACGTGCGGCGGACACCGCCGAGGAGGCGCGTGGCGCGGCGCAGGCCGTGCTGTCCGGCGAGTAGTGGGATCCGGCCGGCGATTGGCCGGCGAGCTGGGGCGCTCCGCCTTCGGGTGGAGCGCCCCAGCTGTGCCTGGGCGTCCCTTCGGATCAGTGCTGGTGGACCGGTGCCGGTCCCTCCGGTCCGAGGTCCGGTGGGAAGCAGTAGTCCACGCCTGACTCGGGTGAGATGAGGTCGCCGGATTCGGCATCGGTGCAATAGGCGTCGAAGACCTCGCCGGCGGTCAGGGGCTCAAGGCCGTCGCCGCGCAGCCGCCACCCGTAGATCCGGTCGGAGGCGCCGTGAGCGGTGGTGCGCATGACCAGGCCGCCCGGGCCCTGGGTGGCGAGGCCGAGGGCGAGGACGGTGGTGAACTCGAGAGCTTCGGCCTCGTCGAGTTGTGTGGCGCCGTTGGCTTCGTCGTCCGAGTGGAGGACGGCGACCAGTGTTTCGGGGGTGCCTGTGACGCTGCAGACGAGGTGCCGGTTGCCGGGTGGTGCGGTTTCGAGGATCCGGGCGACGAGGCTCGATGCGCGCGTGAAGGCGGCGCGGCCGATGTCCTCGCCGCAGGTGGCGCAGGCGCCGAGGCGGGCCAGAAGGGTGGCCGCGTACTCCCAGGTCGCCTGCCGGACGGCTTCGTCGACGAGGGCGGGCACGAGGTCGGCGAGGGGTTGGCCCTCGTAGGGGATGGTGGGGCCTGTGGTCGCGAGTTCGGCCGTGAAGCGGGTGCGGTTGGTGGGGATGTCGGGGTCGAGCCCCTTGGCGGCGCAGTATTCGGCGTACTCCTGGGGGTCGAAGAGGGCCAGGGTGGTGTGGGCGCCTTGCAGGGCGCGTGTCCTCAGGAGGTCTTCGACCTGTCGGAGGTAGGTGGCATGATCGTCGAACGTGAAGGTGCGGTAGTGCCGCATGGCACGGAAGTCGTGTTCGTCGGTGAGCAGGCCGATGGTGCCGGCGATTTCTCGGCGCAGGACGCGTCGCATGGTCTGGCGGTCGGTGTGTGCCATGTTTCCCCCTGTGTGCACAGTCGATCAATGCTCACTCACAGTAATCGACGGCACTGACAACGGGTCTTTCGTGAGTCGGTCGCGCACCATGCGGTGCTGAAATATGCAGGTCACAGCGATGCAGCCGCCGAAGGCAAGCCAGCCGAGGGGGCCTGTGGCGATCGCGGAGGTGACGGCGAGTGGTCCGAGGCTGCGCTGGGCGGACTGGGCCAGGCCGTGGACGCCGAGGTAGGCCCCCTGGGCGGTGTTCGGGGCCAGGGCGACGGAGAGTTCCCAGGAGATCGTGGCGTGGAGCATCTCGGCGAGGGTGAAGAACACGGCCGCGGCGGTGAGGAGCAGTGGGGCGGTGAGGGTTCCGCCGGCCGTCGACACCGTCATCGCGACGCCGCCCAGGGCGAAGGCCGCCGAGAGCGGGACAAGGAGAGCGCGGGCTGCCGCCGTGGTCGCGCCGAACCGGGACAGGGGGACCTGAAGTGCCACGACCAGCACGTTGTTCAGGACGAGCAGGAGGGGTGCGAGGCCGTGCGGTGCGGTGGCCACGTGAGCGATCCACAGGGGTAGGCCGACCTTGAAAACGGCGTCGTCGAGGAAGAGGACGGTGTCGGTGGCCACGTAGGCGAGGTAGGTGCGGTCACGCCATGGGCTGACCGGTCTGGCGGTGGGTTTGGGGTGTTTGGCCGTGATCACCGTGCGGGTTCGGGAGGTGGGTTCGCCGCAGCGGAGGGTGAGGAGGGCGGAGCCGACGAAGGACAGGGCGTCGCCGACGAGGAGCCACTGGTATGCGGCGCTGTCGCCGACGGCGAGAGCCGCCGCTGCGGCCAGGCCGCCGAGCGCCCAGCCCACGTTCGCGACGGTGCGCTGGATCGCCTGGTAACGAACGCGCTCCCGGCCGGCGGCGCGGGTGGCGTAGAGCTTGGTGAGGACGTTGGCGGCCCTGTCGCCGAAACTGCCGACCGCGCAGAAGGCGAGCAGGAGGGCGTATCGGTCCGTGGTGAGCAGGGCGAAGGAGGCCAGTGCCCGCAGCAGTTGGACCGCGATCAGTACGCGGGTGAGCGGGAAGCGGTCCGCGAGTCGGCCGCCGAAAGGGGCGCCTGCGATGCCCACGGCTCCGGCCACGGCGACGAGGGTGCCGACCTCGCCGAGGGAGAGGCCGCAGACGTAGGTGAAGTAGAGGACGCTGACCGATGCCCACAGGCCGCTTCCGACGCGGTCGACGAGGGCGATGGTCAGCATCGCGCGTCCGTCACGGCCTCCGGGTATGCGACTCGGCCAGGTGGCTGCGCGACGGATCGGATGCACTTGGCTCCCCCTTGCCGAGAGTTATGTATTGATACATAATTGGCAATGTGGCAACACAATATGGGATCAGCGGTACGACCGCCAAGGGGATTGCCGGGTCCGTCGAACGGGGCGTGGCCGAGGGCGCGTTGCGGCCAGGGGCCGCGCTGCCCCCGGTGCGACGGCTCGCGGACGAACTCGGGGTGAGCCCGGGAACGGTCGCGACGGCTTACAAGGAGCTGCGGCGGCGGGGCATCGTGGTCACGCGCGGGCGGGGCGGCACTGTCGTGGCCCCGGTCCCCGCCGTGGCGTCCCGCAGGCCGCCCAAGGTGCCGAGCGGGCTGCGGGACCTGGCCGGCGGGCATCCCGATCCCGCGCTGCTGCCCGCTCTGGTGCCGCCCTCGCGCCTGTCCCCCGGCGCCCGTTCTCATCGTTCGACGCCCAGGTTGGGACGGTTGGAGGAGGCCGTACGCGACTGGCTGCGCCCCGACGGCGTGCCGGTGGATCATGTGACGTTCGCCCATGGGGCGCTCGATCTGATCGGGCGGCTGCTGTCGGTCGAACTGCGGCCCGGTGACGCGGTCGCCATGGAAGATCCCGGCTATCACCATCTGCTGGACCTGGTCACGGCGCTGGGCCTGCGCATCGTGCCGGTGGCCGTCGACGACGAGGGGGTGCGGCCCGAGGCGCTTCGAGCGGCCCTGGGGGCGGGGGCACGCGCGCTGGTGTGCAGTCCGCGCGCGCAGAACCCTTATGGGGGCTGTTTTTCCGAGGTGCGCAGGGACGCGCTCGTCGGCGTACTGCAGGACGGACCGGATCTGCTGGTCGTCGAGAACGACCACGCCTCCGCGGTGGCGGACGCGCCCTTGTGGACCCTCGCCTCCGCGGGGCTGCCGCGCTGGGTGCATGTGCGGACGGTGAGCAAGTTCCTGGGGACGGACCTACGCTGGGCTGCCGCGGCCTGCGACGCGACCACGCTGGCCCGTCACGACGGTCGGCTGCTGCTGACGTCGGGCTGGGTCAGTCATCTCCTGCAGGAGACGGTGTACGGGTTGCTGACCGACGACGACACGCGCGCGTTGGTGCAGCGTGCGCGGCAGACGTACGCGCTGCGCAGGGATGCACTGCTCCGGGAACTCGTGGCCTGCGGCATCGCCGGGCACGGTGTGAGCGGCATGAACCTGTGGGTGCCGGTGCGGGACGAGTCGGCGGTGGTGAACGGGCTGCGCTCGCACGGTTGGTGGGTCGCGGCGGGAACGCGGTTCCGGTCGTCGTCCGGTCCCGGGGTGCGGATCTCCGTCGCCGGGCTGGAACCGGCCGACGCTGTGCAGTTGGCCTCGGATTTCGCGGTCGTGCTCGGCGAGTCCGAGGCCACCTACGGCGGCTGAGGCGTCGGCTCTCACGATGTGCTCTCAGACTCGTTTGCGGGCGAGGTCTTCGTAGAAGTGCAGGAGTTCCAGGTCGTCGACGGAGCCCGGGTTGACGGCCTTTTCCAGCGGGGTGCCCTGGAGGAGGCGTTTGACCGGGACCTCGATGCGTTTTCCGGTGAGGGTGTGCGGGACTCCGGGCACCTCGATGACCTCGTCGGGGACGTGGCGTGGCGAGAGCTGTTCACGGATGGACTGTTTGATGCGGTCCAGGAGCGCCTCGTCGAGGACAGCACCGGGGGCGAGGTGCACGAAAAGGGGCATCCAGTAGCCGCCGTCGGGCTGTTCGATGCCGATGACCAGGGATTCCTTGATCTCGGGGAGCCGTTCGACGACCTCGTAGATGTCGGCCGAGCCCATGCGCACCCCCTGGCGGTTGAGCGTGGAGTCGGAGCGGCCGTGGATGACGAGGGAGCCGCGCGAGGTGACGGTGATCCAGTCGCCGTGACGCCATACGCCCGGGTAGGTGTCGAAGTAGCTGTCGTGGTAGCGGCTGCCGTCAGGGTCGTTCCAGAACCGGACCGGCATCGAGGGCATGGGGTTGGTGACGACGAGCTCACCGACCTCGTCGACGACCGGGTGACCGTGCGGGTCCCAGGACTGCAGGTCGGTGCCGAGGCCGGGGGCCTGAAGCTCGCCCGTGTGGACCGGGAGCGTCGGAACCGCCCCGGCGAAGCAGGAGCACACGTCCGTGCCGCCGCTGACGGAGGCGATCCACAGGTCGTCGCGCACCTCGTCGTGCAGCCAGCGGAAGCCGTCGGGAGGGAGCGGGGAGCCCGTGGTGGCGACGCACTGGACGCGGGAGAGGTCGAACTCGCGGGCCGGGTGGACCTCCGCCTTGCGGCAGGCCATGACGTACGCCGCCGAGGTGCCGTAGAGGGTGGCGCCCGTGCGTTCGGCGATGCGCCACTGGGCGCCCGTGTCGGGGTAACCGGGGCTGCCGTCGTAGAGGACGATCGTCGTACCGGTCAGGAGGCCGGAGACGAGGAAGTTCCACATCATCCAGCCGGTCGAGGTGTACCAGAAGAAACGATCCTCGGGGCCCAGGTCGCACTGCAGGCCGAGCTGCTTGAGGTGTTCGACCAGGATGCCGCCCTGGGAGTGGACGATGGCCTTGGGCAGGCCGGTCGTGCCGGAGGAGTAGAGCACCCAGAGAGGATGGTCGAAGGGGACCTGTTCGAAGACGGGTTCCTCGTCCGCGGCTGTCAGGGCCGACCAGTCCAGGGCTCCCTGAGGCGGCTCGGTGCCCAGCAGCGGGATGTGGACCACGGCACGCAGGGTTGGCAGTCCGGCGCGGAGTTCGGCCACGACGTCACGGCGGTCGTGCTCCTTGCCCCCGTAGCGGTAGCCGTCGACGGTGAACAGGACGACCGGTTCGACCTGCTGGAAGCGGTCCAGGACGCTGCGGGCGCCGAAGTCGGGGGCGCAGGAGGTCCAGACACCGCCCACGGCGGCCGTGGCGAGGAGGGCCACGACGGCCTGCGGGACGTTCGGGAGGTAGCCGCTGACCCGGTCGCCGGGGCGCACGCCGAGGGCGCGCAGCTCGACGGCGAGTGAGCCGACCTGGCGGCGCAGCTCGGACCAGGTCACCGGGCTCGGTTCGTGGGTCTCGTCGACGTACACCAGGGCCGGTTCCGCCGGGCGGGTGGTTGCGGCGCGCAGGGCGTGCTCGGCGTAGTTCAGCGTCGCTCCGGGGAACCACTGGGCGCCGGGCATGGCGCGGTCGCCCAGCACGCGCGCGTAGGGTGTCGAAAACCGCACGTCGAACCACTCCGTGACGGCTTTCCAGAACGTCTCCAGCTCGTCCACGGACCAGCGGTGCAGTGCCGGATAGCCGCCTTCGGACGGGGCTCCGTGCTGCTCGGCCGCCCATCGCTGGAACTTCGTGATCTGGGCCTGGGCGATGCGCTGCGGATCTGGCCGCCAGAGCGGCTCGGGGTTCACGGTCGGCATGGGGCGGCTCCCGGACTCTGCGCGTCGTGTGCGTCGCCGCGCACGAGCTGGGGTGGTGCGCGTGACGCGGCTGACACGGACGATGCCATGTGATCGACTTCTGCACCAGGGTGGGTTCCGCACAGGCCGTGTCGTGAAGATGTGGTCCCGCCATGGGTGAACGCAAGTTGAACGACCCGCGCGCGTGGCGCGGTCAGTGGCAGGGTGAACAGCATGGACGGTCGTGACCTGGTGCGTTCGATGAAAGCGGTCGGTCCCGCGGGAGCTGCCCAGGGGTTGCGCACGGTGCGGGCCGCGTGGCGCAGGAGGCGCGCCGATGCCAGGGGGCTGCCGGTACGGGGTCCCGAGCGGGCGCGGGTGCCGGGTCTCGTGCAGGAGGTGGAGCCGGGGCCCGGCGGTGGGACGCTCCGGTTCAGCCGCTCGGAGCTGACGATCCGCGTCGCGGTGAGCGGGGCCGTGTTCTGGGGTTGGGACGGTGCCGGGCCGGAGCCCTCGTACGCGCTGGCCGGCCGTTGTCCGGAGCCTGATCCCCGGGCGGTGCTGGAGCCGGACAAGGACGGTGGATGGCGGGTCGTCGCCGAGCGGGTGACGGTCGTGGTCTCGCGGCACGGCGCCGTGGAGGTGTGCACGCCGGGAGGCGTGGTGTTGCGCCGTGATCTGCCGCCCCGGTGGTGGGAGCCGCAGGGCGGTGGCCCGGCGCGCTGGATGCAGCGCTCGGAGGTGGCGGCGGACGCGCGCTTCTTCGGTCTCGGCGGGCGGGCGTCCGGGCCGCGTCTGCGCGACGGGACGTACCGGCTGTGGAACACGGATCCCGGGCACGCGTTCGATCGCGAGGACGATCCGCTCTACCTCACGATGCCGGTGCAGCTGGTAGTGGCCGACGCGGGCACACACCTGGTGTTCCACGACACCTCCTGGGACGGCTCGGTCGCGCTGCGGGAAGGCGAGGAGGGAGCCGGCTCGGGCCACGACCGGGCCGGAGCGTGCGAGGTGCGGATGGACGGCGGACCGTTGCGCTGCTGGGCGATTGTGGGCACCCCCGCGCGCGTGCTGCTCGCCTGGGCCTCGCTCACCGGGGCGCCGGCGCTGCCGCCCGCATGGGCGCTCGGACACCATCACGCGCGCTGGGGCTTCGGCAGCGAGCAGGAGGTGCGCCGGATCGTGGCGGGCTATCACGAGCACGACCTGCCGCTCGACGCCGTCCACCTCGACATCGACCACTACGACGAGCACCAGGTGTTCACCGTCGACGAGGACCGATTCCCGAAGCTGTCGGTGCTCGCCGAGGAGTTGCGGCGGGACGGGATACGCCTCGTGTCGATCATCGACCCGGCGGTCAAGGCGGCGCCTGGCAACGCGGTGTACGACAGCGGGGTCGCCGAGGACGCGTTCGTGCGGGACGGGTCGGCTCGGCTCGTCGAGGGCGTCGTCTGGCCGGGGGAGGCGGTTTTCCCGGACTTCACGCACGCGCGCGTGCGGCAGTGGTGGGGAGGTCTCTACGCCGAGCGGATCGCCCAGGGGTTCGCAGGCTTCTGGCACGACATGAACGAGCCGACGTCGTTCGCCGCTTTCGGGGAGTCGACGTTGCCCCGGTCGGCCCGGCACTCCCTGGAGGGGCGCGGTGGTGATCACCGCGAGGCGCACAACGTGTACGGGCTGTGCATGGCCCGGGCCGCCTACGAGGGGCTGCGGGAGCTCGTGGCGGACCAGCGTCCGTTCGTCTTCTCCCGGTCCGGCTGGGCGGGCCTGCAGCGCTATGGCGGCACCTGGTCCGGAGACGTCGCCACGGGCTGGCCGGGACTGCGGGCGTCGCTGTCCCTGGTGATGGGGCTCGGGCTGTGCGGGGTGCCGTATTCAGGGCCCGACGTGGGGGGTTTCGACGGCAGTCCGTCTCCGGAGCTGTATCTACGCTGGTTCCAGCTGGGCGCGTACCTGCCTCTGTTCCGCACGCATGCGAGTCTGCGGGCGGGACGCCGGGAGCCGTGGGAGTTCGGTCCCGAGGTGTTGGAGCACGCGCGCGTGGCACTCGTCGAGCGTCGGCGGCTGTTGCCGTACTTCATGACGCTGGCGCATCTGGCCCGGCGTACGGGAGCCCCCTATGTGCGCCCGGTGTGGTGGGGAGCGCCCGGTAACCGGGCGTTGCGGGACTGCGAGGACGCGTTCTTGTTGGGTGACTGCCTGCTGGTGGCGCCGGTGCTCGCCCCGGGCGCCGACCGACGTGCGGTGCAGCTGCCGCGGGGGCGCTGGTACGACACGGCGACGGGGCGGGCGTACGAGGGGCCGGGGCAGGTGCTCGTGGACGCCCCCCTGTCGCGTATTCCGGTGCTCGCGCGCGCGGGTTGCGTCATGCCGGTGCGAGGGGACGACGGCGCTCTGGAGCTGGAGGTATGGGCGCCGGTCCGGGGGCGGACGGGTGGTGGTCTGGTGGTGCGGGACGCGGGCGACGGCTGGGCGGAGCCGGAGGTCGAGCGGTACGTCGCCCGGTGGGAGGGCCCGCGGGTCGTCGTCGAGCAGGAGGGCGAGGACGGCGTGCGCGTGCCGTCCCACCCGGTGCGCGTACGCGGGCTCGGCGAGCGTTGAGCTCAGATGTAGCGGCCTTCGAAGAACGCCCGCACGGCGTGCGTGTGCAAGGGGAAGGCGAGTTCCTCGGCCCGGCGCAGGAGGTGCCAGCCCTCGGTCTCGTCCGTGGCGGCGGACGTCGGGAGGCGGTCTGCGGGACGCTCCGGCAGGAGCCCGAACAGCAGCAGGTGGCCGTCGGGAGAGCTCATGGCGTCGGCCAGCCGCACCTCACGCGGCGCCGCGGCTATGCCGGTCTCCTCCATGAGTTCGCGGACGACGGCCTGCCGCCAGTCCTCACGGTCGTCGATGTAGCCGCCGGGCAGTGCGATGCCCCCGCGCGCGGGGGCGATGGTGCGGGTGATGACGACCAGGGCGGTGCCCGTCGTGTCGTACACCGGCTGGAGTGCGACGGCCACCGGCAGCGGGTTGCGGTAGGCCACGGTGGCGCAGGCCTGACAGGTGCGGGGCCAGCCGGTGACGCCCTCCCCGTAGGGCGCTCCGCAGCTCGAACAGTGGGAGTCGCGCGCGGAGTTCGAAGTGGAGTGCAGAGTTTCGGACACGCGGCGGAGCGTATCCGATCTTGGGGAGGGCGTCGTACGGAGGCGGTTCAGTGCTCCCTGGGGAGGGAGTCGGCGGAGACGGGGAAGTCGAAGTAGGTGTCCGGGTAGGGCTCGGGCTTGAAGGTGTAGTGCCACCACTCCTCGGCGAGGTTCACGAAGCCGAGGTTCTCCAGGGTGCCCTTGAGAAGCAGCCTGTTGGCGCGCTGTTCACCCTGGATGCGCGGGTCGAGGGTGTGGGCGAGGGTGTCGAAGCAGTCGAACCCCGTACCCATGTCGACCGAGTTGTCGGGGAAGCGCTGCTGTTGTGGGGCGTAGCAGGGAACGAGTGGCTCGCCGGGGACATAGGGCCTGGTCGGAGCGGTCGGGAGCCGCACGATGGTGAGGTCCGTGGTCGAGCCGCGGCTGTGACCGGACTTCTCGGCGATATAGCCGTCCTCGAACAGACGGGTCTTGTCGACGTTCGGGTAGAACTCGGTCTTCATGCTCTGGTCGTTCAAGTCCTCCGCCCAGCGGACGAAGTGGTTCACGGCGCGCTGGGGCCGGTAGCAGTCGTACACCTTCAGTGTGTATCCCTGGCGCCGCAGCTTCGTCTGAGCCCGGTGGAGCGCCTCGGCGGCCGGCCGGGTGAGGATGCAGATCGGCTGCCGGTAGCCGTCGATGGGCTCGCCGACGAAGGTGTGCGGGGTGACGTAGCGCATCTCCTGGAGGATCGTCGGGTCCACGGTTCTCAGGGCCACGAAGTCCGCGGGGGCCTCGGGGTCGGTGTGCGCCTGCGCGGTGGCGGAGGCGGTGGTCACGGCCAGCAGGGCGGCGAGTGCGGCGAGTGCGGCGAGTGCGGCGATGCCACCGCGTACTGCGCTGGAGAGTCGTGTCATGTCTCCTCCCTGCCCAATTCCGGAGGGGCGTGCCACACTCCTGACGTCTCGTCAGATTCGTAGCCAGGAGGGGACCTTGTCGCGTACACGCACACCCGTGGTCGCCGGGTGGTTCACCGGCGATGGGGAGGACTTCAGGTTGCTGGGGACGCGCTGTTCGGCCTGCGGGTCGGTCTTCTTCCCGCGTGAGGACACGCACTGCCGCAATCCGGACTGCCCAGGCGGCGACCTGGAGGAGGTCCCGCTCTCACGACGCGGGCGTGTCTGGTCCTATACGGACAGCCGGTACCGCCCTCCGTCACCGTATGTGACCGATCCGGAACTTCCGTGGGAGCCGTACGCGTTGATCGCTGTGGAGCTGGAGTCCGAGCGGATCGTGGTGCTGGGACAGGCGGTTCCCGGGGTCACTGTCGCCGATCTGACGGTGGGCATGGAGGTGGAGGTCGTCCCGGGCGTGCTCGACGAGGACGCGGAGACGACCTGGACGACCTGGCGATGGCGGCCGACGGGGGTGGCGCGATGACAGCAGAGGTGGCGGTGCTCGGCGCGGGGATGCATCCGTGGGGCAAGTGGGGGCGCAGCTTCGTCGAGTACGGCGTGACCGCGGCGCGAGCGGCCCTCGCGGACGCGGGTGTGGACTGGCGGGAGGTCGGTTCGATCGTCGGCGCGGACACGGTGCGCGGCGGCTATCCGGGGTACGTGGCCGGGGCGACGTTCGCGAAGGCCCTGGGGTGGCAGGGAGCCCGGGTCTCGAGCGTGTACGCGGCGTGTGCGTCGGGGGCCCAGGCGATCGACACGGCCCGGGCCCAGATCCTCGCGGGTCTCGCGGAGGTGGTGCTCGTGGTGGGGGCCGACGCGGCCCCCAAGGGCTTCTTCCGCCCGGCAGGCGGGGACCGGCCGGACGACCCCGACTGGCTGAGGTTCCGGGTGCTCGGCGCGACGAATCCGACGTACTTCGGGCTGTACGCGCGCCGGCGCATGGCGGTGCACGGGGACACACCGGAGGACTTCGCCCAGGTCAAGGTGAAGAACGCGGCCATGGGAGCGTTGAATCCGAACGCGCGCTACCGGAAGCGGGTCACCGCGCAGGAGGTGGCCGCGTCGGCTGTGGTCGCCGATCCGCTCCGGCTGCTGGACATCTGCGCGACCTCGGACGGCGGGGCGGCCCTGGTGCTCTCCAGCATGGAGTTCGCCCGTCGCCACGGAGCGGCGGATCCGGTGCGGATCAGGGCTGTGTCCACCGTCACGCCCCGTTACCCCAGCACGGTGCTGGATCTGCCGGACATCGCGACCGATTCCGCGCCGGCGGCGGAGCCGACCGGTGAGACCTTCCGGGCCTCGATCGCCCGAGCCGCCTACGAAGAGGCGGGCCTCGGTCCCGAGGACCTGTCCCTGGCCGAGGTCTACGACCTGTCCACCGCCCTGGAGTTGCAGTGGTACGAGGACCTGGGGCTGTGCGGCGACGGTGAGGCCGCGAAACTGCTGCGGGAAGGGTCGACGGCTCCTGGCGGCCGGATACCGGTGAACACGAGCGGAGGACTGGCCTCCTTCGGTGAGGCGGTGCCGGCGCAGGCGATCGCCCAGGTCTGTGAGGTCACCTGGCAGCTACGAGGGCTGGCGGGCGATCGCCAGATACCGCACGCGCGCGTGGCCGTCACGGCGAACCAGGGGCTGTTCGGGCACGGTTCGGCGGTGGTCGCCGTACGGTGAGCGTGAAGCTGAGCCTTCGGCGTGGCCGGGCCGTTCCAGCCGACCCCTCTCACACACCGTGACCGCCCTCGAATCCTGTGTGAACGTCTCATGAACTGCGCCTGGGCGCTCGCCCGCAGCGCCATCATGCTCCCGTGCACTCCTGGACGGACACTCTCCGCTTCGCCTTCCAGCCGGTGGTCAACCTGACGACCGGAGGGGTCGTGGGGCTGGAGATACTTGCCCGTCCGGAGGCCGGCGACATCCTGGCGCGGGCTCGCCGGGAACCCGAAGTCGACGGTCGGCTGGCCGTGTTGGCGGTTCGCGCGGCGGCTCGCAAGGAGACGCTGCTGCCCCTGCACGTGAACGTGTTCGCCGGCACCCTGGCCGACCTCGGCGGGCTCCCCGCGCTGCACGACGCCGTGCTCGAGGCGGGACGGCTGCCCTGGGAGGTGACGCTGGACGTCGTTCCGCCCTACACGCACGTTCCGCAGCCCGCGCTCCTGGAGGCCGTGGCCGCGCTCCGGGGCCACGGCTTCCGGATCAGCGCGGACGGGGTCGGGGACGGGGACGCACCTCTGCGGCTGCTCGTCGACATCGCGCCGGACCTGGTGAAGCTCGACGCCTCGCTCCTGGCACGGCCCGTGGCGGTACGGGCGATGCGGACCCTCTGCGATGAGCTGGAGGCGTTCCTGGTCGTCGAGGGCGTGGAGACCGAACTGCAGTGCGCAGCCGCGCTGTCGGCGGGGGCGCAGCTGGCCCAGGGGGCGCTGTTCGCGCCGCCGAGCCGCCTGCCCGCCGCCGACGTGTACGTTCCGTCGCTCGGCCGCGGCCTTGAACCGGTGCCCCGATCGGGGCCGTCGGTGCGGGAGTTCGTGCGGCCGGCCGCGCTGCTGCCCGCGACCGCCTCCGCCGGACAGGTACGGGCGCTGCTGACCGGGTCTCCGGACGTGTCCGGGGTGCTGCTCGTGGACCGCACGGGGGTTCCGGTCCGCTCGGTGCACCGGTCGCGCTTCCTGTTGTCGATGTCCGGGCGCTACGGCCACGCCCTGTACGCGGACCGCCCTGCGGCCAAACTGGGCGATCCACCGCGGACGGTGGGCGTGGACGCGACGGCGTGGGAGGTACTGAACGTGGTCGCGGTCGGCGACCGGGACCGCATCTCCGACGATGTGGCCGTCGTCGACCGCAGGGGGCGATGCATGGGCGTGGTCCGGCTCGCGGACCTCGTCCGGGCGCTGGCCGAGACCCGGGTGGAGGAGGCGGCGGGACTCAATCCGCTGACTCGGCTGCCGGGTTCGGACTCGATCACCGAGGAGGTGGACCGGCGGATCGCGCAGGGGCGGACGTTCACACTGAGCTGGCTGGACATCGACCACTTCAAGCAGGTCAACGACGGGGCGGGGTTCGCAGCCGGTGACGAGCTGATCCGATCGGTGGGAGCGGCTCTGCAGATCGCGGCGACAGGGCACGCGCGCTGGGGGCAGCACGCGCGCGTGGGGCACATCGGAGGGGACGACTTCCTGGTGCTGGCCGATCCGGAAGGCCTGGATCCGCTGGCGGCCTCCGTGTTGGATGCGCCCTGGTCGGCAGGCGGACGCCCGGTCACGCTGTCGCTGGCCACGGTCCTGTGCCGGCCGGGCAGCGTGACCGATCACCGGCAGACGGCGGCGTGTCTGACGCCCTTGAAGAAGGCTGCGAAGTCGTTGAGCGGGGCGAGTTGGGTGGTGGGGCATGCCGGGCTGGCCGGATACGAGATCCGGCGTGGGTCTCAGCCGATGGCTCCCGCGGGTACGGGATCGGTCGGGGCTGAGCCGGGGATGAACTGACCCGACGGTCGGGAGCTCACTGGAGGCGGCTGGGCCGTGGAAGCCTCCTCCCGGTGGTGGGCTCGGGTGGGCACCCTCTCCCCAGGACGTCGGCTTGCACGATCCGTCCTGCGCACCCCCAACCGTTGCTGTCAGCCTCCTTGACGCTCTCTGAACGCCGGTGAACACTTCCCGGTGTCAGCCGACATCGCCGTACATTCTCGGCGTATCCATGCGCGCGCCAGGGTGGCTTCCCGACGGAAGTCCCACACCCCCACGGGCGATTCGGCTGCAACGGCACGCTCGTCACGGACGCCGGGCAGGGCGCGGGATCTCCCTGCCCTGGCCGAAGCAGCCACGGGAACCGCACCCTGCACGGAGCACCGGGGTCGATCCGCCTCGGACCGGGCCAAGGAGCCGCCATGAGCAACGGAGACATATTCGTCGGCGAAGTCATCGGTACCGCGATCCTCATCCTGTTCGGTGCGGGAGTCTGCGCAGCCGTCACTCTCAGGTATTCCAAGGCCCGGGCCTCGGGATGGGTCGTGATCGCCTTCGGCTGGGGGTTCGGCGTGCTGGCGGGGGCGTACACCGCCGCACCGCTGTCGGGCGGGCATCTCAATCCGGCCGTCACCCTCGGCATCGCCGTAGACACGGGCGAGTGGGGCAAGGTGTGGGTGTATCTGCTGGGCCAGATGGTCGGTGCGATGCTGGGGGCTGTCCTCGCGTACCTGGTGTACCTCGCCCAGTTCCAGGCGAACGTCCAGCAGAAGGGCACCACCGAAGGCACGGCCGAGGAGCCCACTCCCACGCTGGGCATCTTCTCCACCATTCCCGAGATCCGGAACCCGGTCGCCAACCTGATCACGGAGGTCATCGCGACGATCGCCCTGGTCCTGCCCATCCTCGCCTTCGGGCTGACCAAGGGGCTCGGCGAATCCGGAACCACGGTGCTGATCGTCTCCCTGCTCGTCGTCGGCATCGGTCTCTCCCTCGGCGGGCCCACCGGCTACGCCATCAACCCGGCGCGCGACCTCGGGCCGCGCATCGTGCACACCTTCCTGCCCATCCCGAACAAGGGCACCTCGGACTGGGGTTACGCCTGGATCCCGGTCGTGGGTCCGCTGGTCGGCGGAGCGCTCGCGGGGCTCCTCTACAACGCGGCCTTCTGAGCAGTCGCCCGCGCAGCCTTCTCAACCCAGCCCAAGGGGTAGCCATGACGGACAACGCCGAGAAGTACGTCGCCGCAATCGACCAGGGCACCACCTCCAGCCGCTGCATCGTCTTCGACCACAACGGCGCGATCGTCGCCGTCGACCAGCGTGAGCATCGCCAGATCTTCCCCAAACCCGGCTGGGTGGAGCATGACGCCACCGAGATCTGGTCCAAGGTGCAGGCGGTGGTCGCCGGGGCGATCGCCAAGGCCGGGCTGCGCGCCGACCAGATCAGCGCCCTCGGCATCACCAATCAGCGCGAGACGACCGTGCTGTGGGACCGCGCCACGGGCAAGCCGGTGCACAACGCGATCGTGTGGCAGGACACGCGTACGGCGGCGCTCTGCAGTCAACTGGGCGGATCCGACGGACAGGACCGATTCCGTGAGCAGACCGGGCTGCCGTTGGCCAGCTACTTCTCAGGGCCCAAGGCGGCCTGGCTGCTGGACAACGTACCGGGCCTGCGGGCGCGCGCCGAGCGCGGCGAGATCGCCTTCGGCACCATCGACTCGTGGCTCATCTGGAACCTCACCGGCGGCTCCGACGGCGGACGGCACGTCACCGATGTCACCAACGCCGGGCGCACCATGCTGATGAACCTGGAGACTCTCCAGTGGGACACCTCCATCCTGTCCGCGATGAACGTGCCCGAAGCCGTCCTGCCGGAGATCAGGTCCTCCGCCGAGGTGTACGGCACGGCGGTCGGCCAACTCGATGGCGTGCCGGTCGCTTCGGCGCTGGGCGACCAGCAGGCCGCGGTGTTCGGCCAGGCCTGCTACGACGTGGGCACGGCGAAGAACACGTACGGGACGGGGAGTTTCCTGCTGCTCAACACCGGTAACAGGCCGGTGCCGTCGAAGAACGGGCTGTTGACGACGATGGGGTACAAGATCGGCGGTGAGGCGCCTGTCTACTGCCTGGAGGGTTCGATCGCCATAACGGGTGCGCTCGTGCAGTGGTTCCGGGACCAGCTCGGCATCATCCGTACGGCTGACGAGATCGAGAGCCTGGCGGCGAGCGTCGACGACAACGGCGGCGCGTACATCGTGCCCGCGTTCTCCGGGCTGTTCGCGCCGTACTGGCGCTCCGACGCGCGCGGTGTCGTCACGGGACTCACCCGATACGTCACGAAGGCACACCTCGCGCGGGCGGTTCTCGAGGCGACGAGCTGGCAGACGCGCGAGGTCGTGGACGCCATGTTCCAGGACTCCGGGGTGCGGATCACGACCCTGAAGGTGGACGGGGGCATGACCAAGAACAACCTGCTGATGCAGCATCAGGCGGACGTGCTCGGCGTTCCCGTGATCCGGCCGCGGGTCTCCGAGACGACCTGCCTGGGCGCGGCGTACGCGGCGGGCCTGGCCACCGGCGTGTGGAACGACCTCGACGAGCTCAAGACGCACTGGCAGAAGGACGCCGAGTGGACGCCGGCGATGGAGACGTCGGTGCGCGATCGCGAGTACCACAACTGGCGCAAGGCCGTGGAGAAGAGCTTCGGTTGGCTGCAGGACGGTGAAGGCTAGTGCGTGCGCCTGCGCGTGCCGCTGATCCGCTGCACGCGCGCGGGTGTCTCGCTTGCGCCACACGCGCGTGCGGCTCTTCGCGCCGCGCTTTCCCCTGAACCACGGCCCGTACCCCAGTCGGCGGGGGTACGGGCCGTGCCGGCCGTCGGCTCTCCGTCAGGTGGTGACGGTCTGGCGACGCTCGGCGCCGTAGTCCATCGCGTGCTGGACCACTCCGACCAGAACGTCCCGGACCGACCTTCGGTCGCGGGCGTCGCAGAGCACCACCGGCACGCCGTCGTCGAGGTCGAGGGCCTGGCGCACGTCTGCCTCCGGGTAACGGGCGGAACCCTCGAAGCAGTTGACGGCGATGAGGAAGGGGATGGAGCGCCGTTCGAAGTAGTCGACGGCGGCGAAGCAGTCCTCCAGGCGGCGCGTGTCGGCGAGCACGACGGCGCCGAGTGCGCCCTCCGAGAGCTCGTCCCACATGAACCAGAACCGTTCCTGGCCGGGCGTCCCGAACAGGTACAGCACCAGGTCCTCGCGCAGGGTGATGCGTCCGAAGTCCATGGCGACGGTGGTGGTGTGCTTGCCCTCGACGCCGGTGGTGTCGTCGACCGGGCGGCCGGCCTCGGTGAGGTACTCCTCGGTGCGCAGCGGCTTGATCTCGCTGACGGCGCCGACCAGCGTGGTCTTGCCCACGCCGAAGCCGCCGGCCACCAGGATCTTGAGCGTGACGGGCTCGACCGGGGGCTTGCCGCGCTCAGAACGCCCGAAGATCATCGATCACTTCTCCTGCTTGATGGCTTGACTGGGGGTGTGGGGCGGCGGGCCGTAGCCTCCGCCTCCAGGGGTCTCGATGACGAGTACGTCGCCGGGGCCGACGTCCACGGAGTCGCTGCCGCCGAGCGGGACCACGGTGCCGTCCGCGCGTTCCACCCGGTTGGCGCCCAGTGCGCCGGGGGCGCCTCCCGCGAGACCGTACGGGGGGACCCGGCGGTGCTGGGACAGGGTGGAGACGGTCATGGGCTCGTGGAACCGGATGCGGCGGACCGCGCCGTCCCCACCACGCCATCGCCCCGCGCCTCCGCTTCCGGGCCTGACCGCGAACTCCTCGAGCCGGACGGGCAGCCGCCACTCGAGGACTTCGGGATCGGTCAGCCGGGAGTTGGTCATGTGGGTCTGGACGACGCTCGCGCCGGGGAAGCCGTCACCTGCGCCGGATCCGGAGGCGACCGTTTCGTAGTACTGGTGGCGTTCGTTGCCGAAGGTGACGTTGTTCATGGTGCCGGAGCCCTCGGCCTGGACACCGAGGGCAGCGTAGAGGGCGCCGGTGATCGCCTGAGAGGTCTCCACATTGCCGGCCACGACGGCGGCGGGCGATTCGGGCGCGAGCAGGGAACCGGGCGGCACGATGATTTTCAGGGGGCGCAGGCAGCCGTCGTTGAGCGGGATGTCGTCGGCGACCAGGGTCCGGAAGACGTACAGGACGGCCGCGTTGACGACGGCATACGGCGCGTTGAAGTTGGTGGTCAGCTGCGGTGAGGTGCCGGTGAAGTCGACTGACGCGGAGCGGTTCTCGCGATCCACGCGCACACGTACCCGGATGACCGCTCCCGAGTCGGTCTCGTAGGCGTACGCGCCGTCGTCCAGGGCGTCGATGACGCGGCGCACGGCTTCCTCCGCGTTGTCCTGAACGTGCCGCATGTAGGCCTGTACGACATCGAGCCCGAAGTCCTCGATCATGCGGCCCACTTCGTCGACGCCTTTGTGGTTGGCGGCGATCTGGGCGCGGAGGTCGGCGAGGTTGGTCCGAGGATTGCGGGAGGGGTACGGCGCTTCGGTGAGGAGACGGAGGGTCTCCTCTTCGCGGAATCGACCGTTCTCCGCCAGCAGCCAGTTGTCGAAGAGGATGCCCTCCTCCTCGATGGTGCGACTGCCCGCCGGCATGGACCCGGGGGCGATGCCGCCGATCTCGGCGTGATGGCCGCGTGAGGCGACGTAGAAGAGGAGCTCGGGCTCACTCTCCGTGACTTCGGCTGGCTCGGCTGCGCCTGCGCCGAAGACGGGGGTGATCACCGTGACGTCCGGGAGGTGCGTGCCGCCGTGGTACGGGTCGTTGACCGCGTACGTGTCGCCGGGGCGCATCGAGGAGCCGCGGCGGCGGATGACCTCCTTGACGCTCGTGCCCATCGATCCCAGGTGGACGGGGATGTGCGGGGCGTTGGCCACCAGGTTCCCGTCGGGGTCGAAGAGGGCGCAGGAGAAGTCGAGGCGCTCCTTGATGTTGACGGACTGGGCCGTGGACTCCAGGCGGGCGCCCATCTGTTCGGCGATGGACATGAAGAGGTTGTTGAAGACTTCAAGGAGAACCGGGTCGACTTTCGTGTCGAGATCGGAACTCTGCGTAATCGCCGCGCGTTCCATGACCAGATGCCCGTCGTGGCTCGTCGTGGCCTCCCAGCCGTCGTCGACCACGGTGGTGGCACTGGCCTCGGTGATGATCGCGGGGCCGGTGACCGTCTGGCCGGGAGGGAGGTCCTCGCGGCGGTGAAGAGGGACGTCGCGCCAGACGCCGCCGGTGTGGAGGCGGACGGTCCGGGGTGCGGCGGTATGCCCTTCGTACGGGGCGAGGGCGGACAGATCGGGGGGTTCGGTGATGCCGGTGGCTTCCACAGAGAGTGCTTCGACGACGATCGGGCGGTCGAGCGTGAAGGAGTACGTGGCGCGATGACGTTCTTCGAAAGCCCGCCTCATCACGGCGGGTTCGGTGAGCTCGACGGTGAGGGCGGTGTCGGTGCCGTCGTAGCGGAGCTGCGCGCGACGGGTGATGCGGACGAGGTCGTCGGCAACGTCCTCGGCGCGCAGTTCCGCGCGTGCCGCCGCCTCCAGATCGTCGGCGGTCTTGAGGATCCCGGGCAGTGCGGCGGCCTCCAGGGCCGCCTCCACGGACTGTTCGCGCATGGCCGTCGTGTCGGCGAGTCCGATGCCGAGCGCGGACAGCACGCCCGCCATGGGCGGCACGAGCACGGTACGGATGCCGAGCGAGTCGGCGACCATGCACGCGTGCTGTCCGCCCGCACCACCGAAGGTGGTGAGGGCGTAGCGGGTGACGTCGTGCCCCTTCTGGACGGAGATCCGCTTCACCGCGCCCGCGATGTCGGCGACGGCGATCTGCAGGAAACCCTCCGCGACCTGCTCCGGCGTGCGGTCGTCGCCGGTCTGCTCGTGGATCTCGCGCGCGAGGGCCGTGAAGCGGTCGCGTACGAGGGCGTCGTCGAGCGGCTGATCGCCGTCGGGCCCGAACACCTCTGGAAAGTGGGCGGGTTGGATGCGGCCGAGCATCACGTTGGCGTCGGTGACGGCGAGCGGGCCGCCGCCGCGGTAGCAGGCCGGCCCGGGAGCCGCGCCGGCCGAGTCCGGTCCCACCCGGTAGCGGGAGCCGTCGAAACGGAGGACGGATCCGCCGCCCGCGGCGACGGTGTGGATGTCCAGCATCGGGGCCCGCAACCGCACGCCCGCGATCTGGGTGGTGAAGACACGTTCGTACTCGCCCGCGAAGTGGGAGACGTCCGTGGAGGTGCCGCCCATGTCGAAGCCGATGACCCGGTCGAAACCCGCGAGTTGGGACATCCGGGCCATGCCGACGATGCCGCCCGCGGGCCCGGACAGGATGGCGTCCTTGCCGCGGAACTGGCTCGCCTCGGCAAGCCCCCCATTGGACTGCATGAACATCAGTCGCACACCGCGCAGCTCGTCGGCGACATGGCGGACATAGCGGCGCAGCACGGGCGACAGGTAGGCGTCGACGACGGCGGTGTCCCCGCGCGGGACGAGCTTCATGAGGGGGCTGACCTCGCTGGACAGCGAGATCTGGGCAAAGCCCGTGCGGGCGGCGAGCTGCCCGACGGCCTGTTCGTGGGCGGGATGGAGATGGCTGTGCATGCAGACGACGGCGACGGCCCTGATCCCGTCGTCGTACGCCTCCCGCAAGGGGCCGGCGAGGGCGTCCAGGTCGGGGGCGCGCAGGACGCTGCCGTCGGCGGAGATGCGCTCGTCGACCTCCAGGATCCGCTCGTACAGCAGCTGGGGGAGTTCGATCCGGCGGGCGAAGATGTGGGGGCGGTTCTGGTAGGCGATGCGCAGTGCGTCGCGGAATCCGCGGGTGATGACGAGCAGCGTGCGCTCGCCCTTGCGTTCCAGGAGGGCGTTGGTCGCGACCGTCGTGCCCATGCGGACGGCCTCGACCGGGTCCGGCGCGCCCGCCAGGAGGGCGCGGACGCCGGCGACCGCCGCGTCGGCGTACCGCGCCGGGTTCTCCGACAGGAGTTTGTGCGTCAGCAGCCGGCCGTCGGGGCGGCGCGCGACGATGTCGGTGAAGGTGCCGCCCCGGTCCACCCAGAACTGCCAGCCGGTCACGTCCTCACCTCGCTTCCACGCTGCTCACAGCGCTCGGAGGCCGTTGATCACGTCGCGCAGAATACTCTCGTCCGGCAGTTCGGCAGGGGGTACGGGCCGGTTCACATGGACGAATTCCGCGTCCACGAGGTCTCCGACGAGGACCCGTACCACTCCGATGGGCAGGTTGAGTCCGGCGGCGAGTTCGGCGACCGACTGCGGCGCGTCCTGGCACAGCTCCACTATGCCCACATGCTCGGGGGACAGGGCGGGATCCTGTTCCGCCTCGTCGGCGTGGGGCTCGGCCACGACCACCGCGATCAGATCGAGGCGGTGCTGCATCGCACTGGTGGTACGGCCGCGCGTCATGGCGTACGGACGCACCACCGGTCCGGCCTCGTCGTCGAACCAGCGGCTTCTTCCCTGACCGTCTGTGCTCATGCCATCCCACTACCCGCCCGAGGGCAGATCGGTGCGCGGGGTGGTGCCCAGATGTACGCCGACCCGCTTGACGAGGAGCGTCATCTCGTACGCCACCTGCCCCACGTCCGAGTCTGCGTCCGAGAGGACGGCGAGGCAGCTGCCGTCACCGGCGGCCGTGACGAACAGAAAAGCATCGTCGAGTTCGACGATGGTCTGGCGGACGCTGCCGGCCTCGAAGTGGCGACCGACGCCCTTGGCGAGGCTGTGGAAGCCGGACGCTACGGCGGCCAGGTGCTCGCCGTCCTCCCGGGACAGGTCCTTGGACACGCCGGTCGGCAGGCCGTCGCCGGAGAGGACGACGGCCTTGCGGATGCTGGCGACACGGTCGACGAGTTCGTCGAGGAGCCAGTTCAGCTCGCCGTTGGTGGTGCTGTGGCCGGTCGCCTTCGGTGCGGTCATCGACCGTCCCCCTTTGTCGTTCCTTGTGGTGCTGTGCCGCTGTGGGCGTCGTCGCCCGCGGCGTTCTCTACGCGGCCGCGCTGCCAGCCCCGCTGGAGCGAGGCCATGCGGCTGCGTACCTCGTCGGCGTCCCGGTCTGCGGGGTCGGCACGGTTCTCGGTGCGCGGATCCGGGCCTTGCCTCAGTTGCGGGGCCAGGTTCGCCTGGCGCACGCGCCGCGGCAGCGCTCCCGTGCCGGAGCCGTTGTCATGAGGCGCGGTTCCCTGGTTCCAGGTACCGCTCCCCCGGTCAGCGCCCTGTGCACTCCTGTGCGTCCCGGGGGACGCGGTCTCGGCGCGCACGGCCGTGTCGTCGGGGCCGCTGGGCAGCGCAGGGGTCTGCCGGCTGCGCCGTGGGAGGACTGGGGGCTGGGACGGCTCCTCGGCACCGCGTCCGGGGTGTTCCGGCAGTGCGGGCCGCTCGATCGGGTCGCTGTTGCGGGGGATCTGCGCCGTCGTGCCGCGGCGGCGGGACGGCAGAGGCGCCGGGCCCTCGTTCTCCGTACGGCGGGGGCCGGGCCTGGCCGGGGGCTCGGCGTCCGTCTCCGCCCGCCGGGGCCGCTGTTCCGTGACCGGGCGGCCGTGCGAGCTGACCAGCTTGGGCGTGCGGCGACCGGGCAGCAGCGGTACCGGGGCGGCCGGGTCGCCGGTGACCGACCCCTCGGGGTCGCCGAGGCCGTCGGGCAGCCTGCGGTGCTGGTCGACGGCGCCGGCGGCCGGCTCGTCCTCAGCGCGGGTGAGGGAGCGGCGGGGGCGGAACAGGCCGCCGTGCTCGTCCTCCTCGTCCAGCGCGGCCGGGAAACCCCCGAGGGCGTCCAGGCCGACGGGGGCCTCCAGCTCGATGGGACCGTCGAGCATGGAGGCGGGCATTCCGGGAAGCTGCGCCGACGCCGCGGAGAGCGCGGACGTGCGGGTCTCCCCCGACTCCGGCTCCTTCGGGGGCCGGGGGCGGTCGAGCCGGAAGCCGATGCCGTTGGTGTCGGGGACGTCGTCGGTCAGGAGTGCGTCGGGGATGAAGACGATGGCGGTCGTCCCCCCGTACGGCGAGGGCTGCAGGGAGACGCGGACGTTCTGCCGCTGCGCGAGCCGACTGACCACGAACAGCCCGAGGCGGTCGGTGTCGGACAGCTCGAATTCCGGTGTCTCGGCGAGCCGGAGGTTGGCCTCCAGGAGAGCCTCGGGCGCCATGCCGAGGCCACGGTCGTGGATCTCGAGGGTGAAACCGTTGGCGACCCGGTCGCCGAACACCTGGACGGCGGTGTGCGGCGGGGAGAACACCGTGGCGTTCTCCAGGAGTTCGGCCACCAGGTGGGTGAGGTCGGCGACGGCCGGTCCGGTGGCGGCAAGTCGGGGCAGGCGGCGGACCTCGATGCGTTCGTAGTCCTCGACCTCGGCGACCGCGGCACGCACGATGTCCATGAGCTGAACGGGCTTGCGCCACTGCCGGGAGGGGGCCGCGCCGGAGAGGATCACCAGACCCTCGGCGTGTCGGCGCATGCGGGTAGTGAGGTGGTCGAGGCGGAAGAGGTCGGCGAGTTCCTCGGTGTCCTCGGTGCGGCGCTCCATGGTGTCGAGCAGGGTGAGCTGCTTGTGCAGCAGGACCTGGCTGCGGCGGGCGAGGTTGACGAAGACCTCGGAGACGCCGGCGCGCAGTTCGGCCTGTTTGACGGCGGCCTCGACGGCGGCGCGCTGGAGGGTGTTGAGGGCCTGGCCGACCTCGCCCATCTCGTTCTTGTCGTACTCCAGCCGCGGAACCTCGGTCTCCACGTCGACCTGTTCGCCCGCGGACAGGCGGCGCATCACGCTGGGCAGCCGCACGCCGGACGCCTCGTGTGCCTCCAGCCGAAGCTGACGCAGGTCGCGGATGAGACCGCGGCCGATGCGCACGGACAGGACGAGGGAGACGAGCAGGGCGATCAGCCCGAAGACACCGGCGACGACCGCCTTGACGATGACCTCCATCGCGACCGGACCGACACGGTCCTGGTAGCGGTCGTTGGCCTGTTCGTCCAGGGCGCCGAGTTCCTTGAGGACGTTTCCGGCCGCGGTGTCCCAGTTCCGGGCGCTGGCGCCCCGGGGCAGGCCGCCGGGCGTGGTGGCGACGACAGCCTGTTCGACCGTCCGCAGCGGGGCGGTGGTGGCGTTCTTCCAGAAGCTCTCGTAGCGTTCGCGCTCCGCGGTGGGCAGTTGGGCGAGGCTGATGTCGTAGACCACTCCCCGCTGGGCCGCAAGGTCGGAGACGTCGCGGATCTCCTCGCGGCTCAACTTGCCCACGACCAGGGCGGAGCCGAGCAGGGCGTCCTCCTGGGAGAGCAGTTCACGGGCGCGGGCGACGCCGACGAGGGCCCGGTACTGCTTGTCCATCTCCACGCTGTCGACGACGTCCATCTTCGTCAACAGGACGTAACAGGGGTCGATCAGCTGGGTGTAGAGGTCGAGGGCCTGGGCTCGGGTGACGGTGCCCTCCTCCACGCTCCTGCGCAGGGAGTCGACGCCGTCGAAGGCGTCGAGCACCGCGGTCAAGCCCTCACCGTCGTCCTGGTCGAGGACATCGCGTACGTCGGGGTCCTGAGCGTTCTTTCGGATCTCGGCGAATGCCTCGTCTGTGGCGGCCCGGGTGCGGCGCAGCGCGGACAGCGCGTCGGAGGCACGGGGGTCGGCGAGGTAGACGAGGGTCTGGCGGCGTTCCTGCTGGACGACGCGGACGGTGTCCTCGATGGGGTAGCCGACCTTCTCGACGAGGGACGACATGGTGAACAGGCGGCTCGCCTCGCGTCCTGTGAGCACCGTGGCGAAGCCCCAGATCGCGGTCAGGGAAACCAGCGGCACGAGGAGCAGCGCCACGATCTTCCGGCGGATCGACTTCCCGCGAAAGCGCATGGCCTCCCCCAGCTCGAACCCCCATCGACAGGGGGTACGCATGTGCGTCAACAAACGGCGCGAGCCTACTACCGACGCACAGGTAACTCGAAGAGCAGTCCGGAAGCTGAACTTCCGTACCGAGGGCGAGACATGGTGTGTTGTCCGGGCATTGTGGGAGATTGCCTCCCCGAATCCAGTGCACGACCCCAGGCCGGATCCGATCGGCTCTGCAAACGAGTTGGCCAGAATTTTTCGCAACGCGGGAACAGTTCGGGCAGGTCGTTCGTCCTAGTCATTGGGAATTGGGGGCGGAATCGGCCACACGAGCCGTATGCCGCACCTGGGCGGCGTAAATCAGCGCAAGCCGGGCAGCCACTGGGGAGCCGGGTCTTCGATCCGGGGCGAGCGGTCTGCTGGCGGTGGGGAGTGACACGGTGATGGGCACGGCGGAGCGGCGTGAGGCACCCGAGGACGGCGCGGCGGCGCGCGGTACCGCGCTGCGGGATCCCGAGGCGCGGGATCGCGACATTCCGGCGAACACGCAGGTGACAGCGGAAAGGCGCGACGACTCGACGGGCAGGCGCGGGTCGACCGACCGCGGCGTTCCAGCGGCCGGGAAGACCGTCGGCGCCGCGCGAGAGGGCGCCCGGCAGGCCGGTGCGGCCGGCACCGCCGGTGCGAGTGCCGCACGACAACGACGGTCGGCCTACCGGCCGTTGTGGGTGGAGGAGCCCGCGCGTCGGCGTCGGATGCCCGACCCGGTGCGTACGGCGGCCGTGCGCGCGGTGCTCATCATCGCCGTGACGCTGATTCAGGCGATGGTCGCCTTCCTGTGCACGCTGGCCGGATCCTGGCTGGCCTTCCCCATGGTGATCAGCGGTGTGGTCAGCACGGTGCTGGCCACCTGGGGCGCGCTGGACGTCTGGGTGACGCGGCAGGTGTGGAACCAGCGCAACGGTGTGGTGTCGACGCCGAGCAGTACGGCGCGTTCACTGCGCCGCGAGCGCCGCCGGGCGCGACGGCAGGCACGAGTCGCCGAGCGCGCGCAGGAGCGGATACGCAGGCAGAGCGGCACCGGGCAGCTGTCCCACCCCTGAGGCCGGTCGACGCGTCCCTGCAACGAGCAGTGGCACGCTTCCGGTGAGACCACGGTCCCGCCGCAGTCAGGCCCTGGCCGGACTGCGGCGGACGCCACCCGCCCCTCCTGCCGGGCCGGTTCGGGTCGCGCCCGCCTGAAGGGGTCCGGGCGGTCGAGGGACAGCGCGCCCCTCGCGTTCCTACCAGGTGACAACGCTTCACATCTGGCCCAACACCAGCCCCTCCCCCCAAGGTTGGTTCGGCCGCACGCATGACTCCGTCCTCCGCTCCTCCTCCCACGTCCTGCACCCTCCTCCGCCCTTGATCCCGGTGCCCGCAGCTCGACCGGCTCCCTCCCCGTGTCCACGAGGAGTCAGTTCATGGTCTCCCTGTGCTTCGCGGAGCCGGCCGCCCGCTATCCGGTCCAGTTGACGCTGCCGCAGATCTCCTCGACGTTCCAGCTCGTGGGGGATGGCACCGGCAATGTGCTCGTCGAGGAACACCGGCTGGGCGTTTCCTCGGCGGCCGATCCTCTGGCCGTGCCGACGGCCGACTGAGGCGGTCGGCGGCGGCACGGCCTCGACGAGGGGTTGTCGCCCCTCAGGGGGCGCTGTCGGGTGCGGGGCGTTTGAACATGCGGGTCGCCGTGATCTCGCTGTGCACCGCCTCCCCCGCCTGGGGCTGCTGCGGAAGGCCCGGGCGGAGATGTTCCTCGACGCTGATGTACTTCAGGCCCGCCCGGAGGTCGGCGTCGTTGCGCAGCCGGATGACCAGCGGGAACTCAGCCAGCGCCGTCGTGTCGAACAGGCCCGTCGTGTACAGGAGCTGCACGCCCAGGGCGTCCGAGACGGCGCGCTGGAGCTCCAGCAGATAGGTCGCGTTGGCGCGGCCGATGGGGTTGTCGAGGAACAGCGTGCCGGCGTGCCGGTGCTTGTCCCGGCCCCGGTCGTTGCTCCTCAGAGCCGCCATGGTGCAGTACAGGGCGATGGCGGCGGTGAGCAGCTGGCCGCCGGAGAACACGTCGCCCATCTGACCGACGGGAACGCGTTCGGCGCGCAGGACGGCGTCCGGCTTGAGGATCTCGACGGCGACGCCCTTGGGCTGGAGGGCCGCGCCGACCCCGCGCAGCAGCAGGGACATGCCGTCGCGCCGCAGGTCGGAGTTCTTCTTGACGGCCGCCCGGGTCGCCTCGTCGATGACCTCGCCGAGCCGCTCGGTGAGAGTGGCCTGATCCGGTTCCTCGAAGCGGATGCGCAGGAACTCCTGGCCGGACCACTCGCCGAGCCCCTCAGGCAGGCGGGAGAGCCGCTGGGCCGAGCGCAGCGTGGCGAGCGCGGACTCGACGAGCCCCCGCAGCCGGTCCACGATGGAGTCCCTGTTGCGCTCCAGCTGCGCCAACTCGTCCGTCAGCACCCGCAGTCGGGGCGCGAAGGCGTCCGCCCACTTCTGTGCGTGCTCGGGCAGCGAGGCGGCGGGCAACTCACGGATCTGCTGCCGCGCGGGGGTGCGGACCTGCTCGTAGCGCGTGGAGTTGGCGTGCCGTACGAGAATGTCACTGGCCTCGCGTACGGCGGACTCGGCGGCGGACAGGTCGGCGGCGCAGCCGCGCAGCGAGCGGCGGGCCTCGGCGGCCGAATGGCGGGCCTCCTCCAGGGTGCCGGGGTAGGGGCCCGGCTCCTCCTGTTCCTCCTCCTGCGGGTGTTCGCGCAGCAGGTCGCGGAGCATCGCGGCGATCTCGTCGAAGCCGCCGGCCGCGTCCTCGGCGGCCCGGTGGGCGGCCAGGAGTTCGGCGTGCGCCTCACGGGCCTGGCTCAACGCCTCGGCGCGGGAGGCGAGTTCGGCCGTCGCGGTGCGCAGCAGGGCCTGCGCGTGTTCGGCGTCGCGCGGCTGGAGCTCCTCGGCCAGCTCAGTGTGGGCCTCTCCGTCCTCGGGCGCGAGCCGCTCGTGCTCGCCGCGCAGCCGCCCGAGCTGCTCGCTCGCGGTGGACATACGGGTCTCCAGGAGCTGCACCAGCTCCTCCGCGCGCGCGGCGGCGGCCTGCCGGGACGGCCCGTCGGAGCCGTCGGGCGACTGCAGCAGTTGCTCGGCGCGCGTACGGACCTTGTTGCTGAGCCGGTCCAGCTCGGTGCGCGCGGCGCTCTCGTCGCCCTCCGCGCGGGCCTGCTCGGCCCGCAGGTCGGCGCCGACGCCGACCTTCTCGTACAGCTGGGAGGCGGCCCGGTAGGCCTCGCGGAGGGCGGGCAGGGACGCCCTGGACGCGTCCGCGTCGGCTTCCGGTACGTCGTCGGGGGCGCCGGCGATCTCGGCGCGTTCGGCGCGCAGCGCCCGGGCGGTGCGGCGGGCGTCGTCTGCGGCACGCTGGGCTCCGCGGCGGTCCTCGTCGGCGGCGCGGGCGCGCTCCAGGCAGGACTGGGCGCGGGCCTCCGACTCGGCGGCCTCGTCGGCGAGTTCGCGCACCTTGACCTGCCAGCCGGCCCGCTCGCGCAGCCGGAAGGCGAGTCCGGCGAGGGCGTCGGCGGCCCGCCGGGCCTTCTGCGCGGCCTCCTGACGCTCGTCGCGTACCTGGGCGGCCTCGGCGGCGGTCTCGTCGGCCTCCGCGCGCACGGTCCGCGCCTCGGCCAGCTCGGCCTCTGACTCCTCGGCGAACACGCGCGCCTCGCCCGCGGCGTGTGCGAGTTCGGTGAGCCGCCCGGCCGGACAGCCGGTACGCCAGGAGGCCAGCCGGGCGGCCAGCTCCCGGTCCTTGCCGAGGCGCGCCGCGAGCCGACGGATGTCCTCGTCCCGCTCGGTCGCCCGCGCGCGCAGCGCCTGTCGTTCCTCGTCGGCGGCGTGCTCGTCGTGCATGGCCGGGTTCGGCGGGACGAGGAAGACGTCGTCGCTCTGCGTGTCGGCGGCCGGGGTCGGTGCGAGCAGGGCGGCTGCCGTGCCGACGGCCACGGCCGAACGCGGCAGCAGCGCGGCGTCACCGAGCGCCTCCCGCGCGCGTGCGTGCGAGTCGGGGTCGGTGATGATCACGCCGTCGACCAGCTCGGGCCGGGCGGCGAGCACGCGCGTGTGGTCGACGGGGTCGACTGCCTGGGCGAGGTAGCGCCAGCCGGGCAGGGCGGGGATGCCGTGCTCGCCGAGGAACTCGACGGTGGCCAACACGTCCGGGCCGGGTGGCAGCAGTCCGCCGTCGCCGAGCGCGCCGAGGATGCGGGCGTCGTCGGCGGCGGCGGTGCGCAGCTCGAAAAGCTGCCGTTCGGCGGAGGAGACGGCGCCGTCGAGGAGTTCGCGCAGTTCGTCGGCGCAGCGGTCCAGGTCCTCGGGCGTGAGCGAGGAACCGTCGTCCGGCTCGCCGTCGTGGCGCGGCCGGGGAATCTGCCGGGGCGCCCCGCCGCCGGTCAGGCCGAGCAGTTCGGCGAGCCGTTCCTCGCCGGCCAGGGACTCGGCGAGCCGCTGCTCGGCCTCGTACGACCGTCGCGCGGCCGTCGCCGCGTCCGCCGCGCGGGCCGCGGTGAGCTCGGCGCGGGACTCCGCGGAGGCGGCCTCGCGCGCGTGCTCGGCAGCCTTGCGTGACGCCTCCCGGGCGGTGTCCCAGGCGGCGACGGCCGTCTTCTCGGCGTCGCTGGCGGCGAGGGCCGCGCGCGCGGGATCGGCGTCGGGCGCGCTGTCGTCGAGCCAGCCCGCGCGGACCGCCTCGGCGGTCTCCTGCTCGACCTCGGCGAGGCGCTGGCGCAGGTGCCCGACCTCGCTGCGGGCGCGCTGGGCGTCGGTGGCGGCGGACGTCGCGTCCCGGTGCGCGGACTCGCCGACGTCCTGGAGGGCGGCCGAGCGCTCCTCCTCTTCGTTGGCGAGGGTCTCGGCGCTCTCGGCGGCCGCGTGCAGGGCCCGGACGAGGTCGACTGCGGCCCTGGCGCGGGCGGCGAGGGCGGGCGCGGCGTCGCGCTCGGCCTCCTGGATGGCTGCCGAGACACGGGCGACGCGGTCGGCGGCGGCGCGATGGCGCAGCACGGCCTCGGCGGCCTGCCAGGCGGAGTGCAGGGTGCGGGCGTCGGCGAGTTCACGCTTCTGCGCGGCGGCGGACTTCTCGGCGGCGGCGAGCGCCAGCGAGGCGTGCCGGAAGGCGAGTTCGGCGGCGATCAGCGCGCTGCGCTCGCGTGCCCCCTCGGAGTGCGTGACGGCGTAGGCGGCGGCCGTGACCCGCTGGGCGAGATCGCCGGCCCGCACCTTCTCCCGTACCCCCCGGGCTGACAGCCGGCGGGCCTGCGCGCGGGTGCGCCGCTCGGCCCCGGCGTGAACGTCACGCGCGCGTGCCCGCGCCTCGGCGGCCTCGACGATCCGTCCCAGCAGGTCCACCGACCCGGCGGTGAAGTCCCGTTCGGCGATCAGTTCGGCGCGGCGGCCCAGCTTGTTGCCGAAGCCGCTGACGAGGTCGGCGAGTCCGTCGGTGTCGCGTGTGTCGGTCACCGCGCGCAGCAGCAGATCGGTGAAGTCGGAGTCCTTCTTGACCGCGAAGAGGCCGGCGGCCTCGCCCTCGTCGGCGTTCATCTCCCGCTGGTAGCGGAAGAGCTCGGGGTCCAGGCCGAGCTCGCCGAGGTGCTCGATCCACCGGTCGTGGATCTCCTCCCAGTGCACCTCCAGGTGCGGATACGCCTTCCCCGCCTCGGTGAGGGCGTCCCGGAACCCCTTCATGGTGCGCCGCCGCCCCTGCGCCCCGGAGGCGCCCTCCACGGGCGGGCGGACGGCGGTGGACTCGGCGACGGGCAGGTTGTCCAGGCTCAGCCCGGGCCCCGGCCGGAACGAGTACCAGGCTTCCGCGAACTTCCGCGGATCGTTCGACACCTGCCGCCCGCGCCACTCGCTGACCTTGCCGACGACGACGCACTCACCGGTGAGCACGTGCTGCCACTCCAGCGCCACGTGTCCGCAGTCGTCGGCGAGCAGGAACTTGCGCAGCACACCGGAGCTGGCCCCGCCGAGGGTGTTGCGGTGGCCCGGCAGCATCACGGAGAAGATCAGCTTGAGCAGGACGGACTTGCCGCCGCCGTTCTCCAGGAAGAGCACGCCGGCGGGCGCGGGCCGGCGCGGCGGGCCGACGGGCTCCTCCTCGAAGAACTCCGCCTGCATGGGCGCGGGGTCGGGTACGACGTCGCCCACGCCCCGCAGGTCAAGCACGGTGTCGGCATAGCGCGCACCGGCAGGCCCGATGGAGTAGAGGCGGACCCGGGACAGCTCGTACATGGCGGACTCTCGTAAGTCTTCGGCAGATCAGCAGATCAGGGGGTGGGCGGCGGTTCGGGCTTCAGAAGCCTCAGGAGCCTCAGGAATGGAACGGGAGTCCGGCGTCGGCCACCAGGTCCAGGTCGTCGGTCTCCTCGGGGGGCAGCAGCGTCGGCGTGCCGTCGGTGACCGGGACGACGCCCAGCTCCAGCAGCTCGGCCATGGCGGCGCCGCCTGCCATGTCGCGTACCTGGAGCTGGTAGCGCGCGGTGGTCCGGTAGGTGCCGCCGTTGTCGTCGCCGGTCCGCTGGAGGAACCCGGAGTCGGTGAGGAACCCGACGGCCTTGCCGACGATGCCGGTCGTCGAGCCGGCGAGTCTGCGCGCGTCCTTGGTGGCGCCGGTGGAACTGCGTCGCGCCCAGATCCGCCAGGCCGACTCCAGGCCGGGCGCGTCGGTCGCGGGGTCGGTGTTCTCGCCCTGCTCCTCCGCCCGCTCCTCCAGGCGCCGACAGGCCTGGCGGACGAAGGCGTCGACTCCGTTGACGCTGACCCGTCCGATGTAGCCGTCGTCGGCGAGGTCCTCGGGCCGCGGGAACGCCATCGCGGCGACGGCGAGATGCGCGAGGCCGTGCAGGAAGCGGTCGCCGCCGTCGGCGGACGTACGACGCGCGTAGTCCCCCATCCGCACGGCGAACACCGAGTCCTCGGCGGCGGTCACGGCCATCCCCGCGCGCGGGGACACCTCCAGCACGATCAGGCCGAGCCCGGCGGCGACGGCGTCGGCGAGCCGGGCGAACGCCGGGTCCTCCCGGTAGCGCCGCAGCAGCTCCGCGTACTCCTGGTCCCGCGCGGGCTGCAGCTTGGGCTGCAGCCCGAAGGCGACGAGCCGCGCCGCGTCGGCGGCGTCGGCGGGGGTGACGGAGGCGTTCGCCGCGGGGGCGGGGGCCTCCGTGTCGCTCCACTCGACGTGCTCGGTCACGGCTTCGGCTCCTCGGTGTCGTCGTGCTCGTTCATACGGTTGCCGGCCCTGTTCCCGGCTCGGCTCCCGGCTCTGTTCCCGGCTCGGCTCCCAGGCCGGCTCATGCCGCCTCCGTGCGGTCCGCCGCCATCCCCGCGGCGTCCAGCAGGGCGGTGCCGACGATGAGGTCGGCCCCGCCGAACTCCGGGTCGTCCAGTTCCGTCCCGTCGTCCACGGCGAACAGCAGTTTCTCCTCGCCCTGGCGGTAGGCCGTGCCCACGGCCGGGCTGGCGGCGTGCACCGCCAGCAGTGCCACCAGGTACGGCAGATCGAGGTCACCGGTGCGCCGTGCCTGCGCCAGCAGCCCGGACAGCCGGCGCGGCGCGTCCGCCGGCAGGTCGAGCAACTCCTTGGCGATCGCCAGCTGCTCCTCGCTGAACCGGCTGTCGTCCGGCGTCGCGATGAGGTCCGGCTCCGGCATCTCCGCCCCCAGGTGCTCCCGTTCCACCGGCGGGGTCAGCAGCAGGTCGACGAGGTCGCCCACCCGCACGGACGCCGGCGTACGCAGTCCGGTCCCGCGTGCGAAGAACGCGTCGGTGACGCGGACCGCCTGCTCCAGCGGCAGCGGCAGCACGGGCGCCACGAGATGTCCGTACAGGTCTATCCCCGCCGAGGTCATGGGGGTGGCGAAGGCCTGCCGGTCCTGCTCGGCGCGGAACAGCGGGCCGGCCTCCAGCAGCCGGGCCTGCAGCTGTGTGTGCCGACGGATGCAGTCCTTGACGATGTCGACGAGTTCGGCGGCCCGCCGCTTGTTCTCCGCGTCCTCGATCTCGTCGCGGGCCTTGCGGATGTTGGTGAGGATCGCGTTCTCGTGGCGGTAGCGGTCGGCGACGTGGTCGAGGGCCTCGGCGATCATGTCGGGCACGGAGTTGAGCCAGTCCACCGCGCGCACGTTGCGCCGGGTGGCCTCCAGGGCGCGGCGCAGCGTCTCCGAGTACTGCACGGTGCGGTAGCGGGCCTGCTCGGCGGCCAGCTGGGCGTCGGCGAGGCGGCCGCGGCGGATCAGCACCTCGAGCTTGACCTCGGCGGCGATCTGCGCGCTGGTGACGTCGGTGTCGAGGGCGCCGACGAGGACGTTGACCGCTTCGTCGGTGGTGCGGAGGTAGACCGCGCCGCCGTAGCCGGGGACCTCCTCGATCAGCTTGAAGTCGTAGTCGCGGCGCACATACGTGCCGTCCGGCGCGAACGTGCCGTAGGCGGCCCGGAAGCCGCGGTCGACGCTGCCGACGTTGATCAGGTTCTCCAGGACCCAGCGGGCCACCCGCTCGTGCTCGGCGACGGGCCTCCGCGGGGCCTGGGCGGCGATGCGCGGCAGGAGACGGGCCACAATCTGGTCGTGGTCGGCGCCGGTGTCGAAGTCCATGTTGAGTGTGACCAGGTCGATGGCGGCGAGGGCGATCTCCGCCATGCCGTACACCGAGTACTCACCCGCGAGATTGGCCTTGCGCGCGTCGAGGTCGTGGATCGGCGCGGTGCAGGCGAGCGCGCGCAGGCGGCGCGCCAGCCCCTCGTCGGCGGCCGGACCCAGCGCGGGGCGCGGCCCCGCGCTGAGCTGGGGCGGAACACGGTCCGTCGAAGCAGGCGAAGTCACGGTGCACAGACTAGGTCCTCGGTCTGACATCGATCCAAACGACGCGGATCACCTCCGGCGGTCGGGCGGGCGACGGGTTGTGTGTCGTCTGCGGGCCGGTGAGGGCCTGTCGCGCAGCTCCGCACGCCCCTAAGAAGCGCTGTCCTCCCCCACCCTTCGTCGGTATACCTCGACCACCCTTGCCAACGAATCATCGAGGTAGACCGCGAGCAGTTGCTCGGCCTCTGCCCGGTCGCCGGCCTCCAGGGCCTGCAGGATCTGGCGGTTGCGCTGGAGGTACGGCTCGTGCAGCCGGCGCGGCTCGCCGACGAAGTGGAAGGCGAGGCGCAGCTCGGCGAAGACGCTGCGCATCAGCTCGTCGGTGCGGGCGCTTCCGGCCAGGGCCACGAGCTCCCGGTGGAAGTGGAAGTTGGCGGTACCCAGTCCTTTCCAGTCATTCTCGAGAGCTGCCGCCTGCCCCTCCGTGACGCTCGCCCGGAGGCCGTCCAGCGCGTACGGCAGCTCCCCCAGCCCGCGCACCACGGCGCATTCGACGAGCATGCGCGTGCGGTAGATGTCCTCGACGTCCTCGACGGTCACGACCCGGACGAACACGCCCCGGTTCAACTCGTGGACGAGCAGACGCTCATGGGTGAGCAGCCGGAACGCCTCGCGCAGCGTGTTGCGGGAGACCCCGAGCGCCCCGCCGATGCTGTCCTCCGACAATCGCGTCCCGGGCGGGAAATAGCCCTCGGCGATACGGCTCCTGAGGATGTCCGAAACCCGTTCGGCCGTGCTCGTGCGGCCCAGGAGGGCGCGGTCGTCGGCCAGTCCCGCCAGCTGCTCTGCCATGCCCGGAATTCAACCGCATACACGAGAACGAAACAACGCGGGTATTGAAGGATCGTTCAACGATCCTCTACCTTCCTTTCAGGCACGGCACGGCTCACTCCCCGCACCCTCCGTCATCCCTCAGCGAGGTGCCCATGAGCACGACCCCTCCACCACACGCCCCGATCACCGACGCACGCGCCACGACGACCGAACACACCCATGACGACGGCGCACTGGCCTGGCTGCGCGCCCTCGGCCCGCGCGGCCGACGCGCCTTCGCCGGCGCGTTCGGCGGCTACGCCCTCGACTCCTACGACTACTTCACGCTGCCGCTGAGCATGGTCGCGTTGGCGGCGTACTTCGGTCTGGACAGCGGCCAGACCGGCCTGTTCACCACCGTCACCCTGGTCGCCTCCGCGATCGGCGGGGCCGTGGCGGGCGTCCTGGCCGACCGGATCGGCCGGGTCCGGGCCCTGATGATCACGGTGATCACCTACGCGGTCTTCACCGTCGCCTGCGGCTTCGCGCCCACCTACGAGACGCTGCTGCTCTTCCGCTCCCTGCAGGGTCTCGGCTTCGGCGGCGAGTGGGCGGTCGGCGCGGTCCTGGTCGCCGAGTACGCGAGCGCGAAGCACCGGGGCCGCACCCTCGGCGCGATCCAGAGCTCGTGGGCCGTCGGCTGGGGCCTCGCGGTCCTCGCGTACACGCTGGTCTTCTCCTTCTTCGGCGACGACATGGCCTGGCGCGTGATGTTCTGGACGGGCGCCCTGCCCGCGCTGCTCGTCGTGTGGATGCGGCGCCGGGTGCAGGACGCGCCGCAGGCCGCGGCCGCCCGCGAGCAGAGCGCGCGAAAGGGCTCGTTCCCGGCGATCTTCAAGGGCCTGCTGCTGCGGACGACGCTCTTCGCGGGCCTGCTCTCCACCGGTGTGCAGGGCGGCTACTACACCCTGGCGACCTGGGTGCCGACGTACCTGAAGTCGGAGCGCGGCCTGTCGGTGGTCGGCACCGGCGGCTATCTGACCTTCCTGATCTCGGGCGCCTTCCTCGGCTATCTGACCGGCGGCTACCTCACCGACCGGCTCGGCCGGCGCCGCAACATCTGGCTGTTCGCCCTGCTGTCGGCGGTGTGCATCCTGGCGTACGCCAACATCCCGAGCGGCGCGGACACCCTGCTCCTCGTGCTGGGCTTCCCGCTCGGGTTCTGCATGTCGGCGATCTTCAGCGGCTTCGGATCGTTCCTGAGCGAGCTGTATCCGACCGCACTGCGCGGCACGGGACAGGGCTTCACGTACAACACCGGCCGCGCCGTGGGCGCCGTCTTCCCCACCACGGTCGGCTTCCTGGCCGACAGCTGGGGTGTGGGCGGTGCGCTGGTCTTCGGCGCGATCGGTTACGCCATCGCCGCCCTGGCGCTGCTGGGGCTGCCGGAGACGCGCGGGAAGGAACTGGAGTGAACCGTCCGATCCTCATGCAGGACCGCCGACCGCCCCGTACCGAAGACCGTCCCGTCACCCGCGTCGACGAGCACGCGCACGCGTGGCGCCCCGAAACCGCCCGGGCCCGGTTCCGGGCGGGCCTGACCGGCCCCACGGCAGGGGTCGCGGCGGGCCACACCCAGGTCAATCTGATCTCGGTGCCCGCGGACTGGGCGTACGACATGCTGCTGTTCTGCCAGCGCAACCCGAAGCCCTGTCCCGTCCTGGACGTCACGGACGCCGGTTCCTGGACGACGGTGCTGGCCGAGGGTGCGGACCTGCGCACCGATCTGCCGCGCTACCGGGTGTGGGCGGACGGGGAGCTGGTGGACGAGCCGACGGACGTGCGCGCCTACTGGCGTGACGACCTGGTGTCGTTCCTGATCGGCTGCAGCTTCACCTTCGAGTGGGCGCTGTCCGGGGCGGGCGTACCGATCCGCCACGTCGAGCAGGGGCGCAACGTCCCGATGTACGTGACGAACCGTCAGTGTCGGTCCGCGGGGCGGCTGCACGGACCGATGGTGGTGTCCATGCGGCCGGTGCCGCCGCAGCATCTCGCGGCGGCGATCCGGGAGAGCAGTCTGCTCCCGGCGGTCCACGGCAGCCCCGTACACTGCGGCGATCCGGCGGGACTGGGCATCGAGGACCTCGGCCGGCCCGACTTCGGCGACCCGGTGGAGGCAGCGCCGGACGACATCCCGGTGTTCTGGGCCTGCGGAGTGACCCCGCAGGCCGCGGTGACGGCCTCGCGCCCGCCGTTCGCCCTCACCCACGCCCCGGGACAGATGTTCCTCACCGACGCCCGCGACGAGCAGTACCGCGTGGCCTGAGAAGGAGACACGGAAAACCATGACCGCGACGACCGCGATCGATCTGAACGCCGACCTCGGCGAGGGCTTCGGCCGCTGGCAGCTGACCGACGACGAGCAGTTGCTGTCCGTCGTCAGCAGCGCCAACGTGGCCTGCGGCTTCCACGCCGGGGACGCGGCCACCATGCGGCGGGTGTGCGAGCTGGCGGCCGAGCGGGGCGTGACGATCGGTGCACAGGTCTCCTACCGGGACCTGGCCGGATTCGGGCGGCGCGCCATGGATGTGCCGAGTGCCGAACTGGCCGCCGAGGTGGCGTACCAGATCGGCGCCCTGGAGGTGTTCGCCCGGGCGGCGGGCGCGCGCGTGGCGTACGTCAAGCCGCACGGCGCGCTCTACAACCGGGTCGTGCACGACGAGGAGCAGGCCGGCGCGGTGGTCGACGGGGTGCTCCTCGCCGACGCCGCGCTGCCCGTGCTCGGCCTGCCCGGCTCGCGTCTGCTGGAGCTGGCCCGCAAGGCAGGGCTGCCGACCGTCCCGGAGGCCTTCGCGGACCGCGCGTACACCGAGGCGGGCACGCTCGTCCCGCGAGGGCAGGCCGGCGCCGTGGTCGTCGATCCGGACGCTGTCGTGGAACGGTCGGTGAGCCTCGCCCGCCTCGGCCGGGTCACCTCCCACGCGGGGACCGCCATCGACGTACGCGCGCGTTCCCTGTGCCTGCACGGCGACACGCCCGGCGCGGTGGAGCTGGCCCGCCGGGTACGGCGTCGGCTCGAGGAGTCGGGCGTGCGGGTGGAGGCCTTCGCATGAGTCTGCGCGTCCTGTCCGTCGGCGACGACGCCCTCCTGGTCGAGGTGGCCTCGGGTGCGCAGGCAGAGGCCCTGCACGCGGAGCTGCTGCGTCGACGCGCGGCGGGCCTGCTCGGTGCGCGCGAGATCGTCCCGGCGGCCCGCACCGTCCTCCTGGACGGCCTGACCGACCCCGGTCGGCTGGCAGCCGAGCTGGCCGCCGCCGACGTACCGCCCGCGCCGCCACGGGAGCAGGCGGTGGTGGAGATCCCGACGCGTTACGACGGCCCGGACCTGGCCGAGGTCGCCGCCCACTGGGGTGTCTCGGAGCGGGAGGCGGCCCGCATCCACGCGGCGGCCGAGTTCCGGGTCGCCTTCTGCGGGTTCGCGCCCGGCTTCGGCTATCTCACCGGCCTGCCCGCGCGCTACGACGTCCCGCGCCGGGCCACCCCGCGCACGGCCGTGCCGGCGGGGTCGGTGGCGCTGGCGGGGCCGTACACGGGCGTGTATCCGCGCTCGTCGCCGGGTGGCTGGCAGCTCATCGGCACCACGGAGGCGGTGTTGTGGGACCACGCGCGCGTACCGGCCGCGCTGCTCGCGCCGGGCACGCGCGTACGCTTCGTCCCCGCGGAGCAGGGGGACCAGGCGCGGCCGGTGGGAGCGGTGGGGCCGGTGGGAGCGGTGGGGCCGGTGGGAGCGGTGGGGCCGGTGGGAGCGGTATGAGCGACCGCGCACTCTGTGTCGTCCGCGCCGGGGCGCTCACCACCGTGCAGGACCGGGGCCGTCCCGGACACGCGCATCTGGGCGTCCCCCGTTCCGGGGCGCTGGACCTGCCCGCGGCGGCCCTCGTCAACCGGCTGGTGGGCAACGCGCCCGACGCGGCTGTTCTGGAGACCACCCTCAACGGCTGTGCCCTCAGGCCGCGTTCCGACGTGACCGTGGCGGTCGGGGGCGCGCCGTGCCGGGTCACTGTGGACGGCCGGCCGGTCGCCTGGGGCGCGGCCGTAGGCGTGCCCGCCGGTGCGGTGCTGGACGTCGGACCGGCGACCTCTGGGGTACGCGGCTATGTGGCCGTGGCCGGCGGCATCGCCGTCGAGCCGGTCCTCGGCAGCCGCTCCACGGACCTGCTCTCGGGCCTGGGCCCCGACCCGCTCACGGACGGCGCCGTCCTCCCCCTGGGGCATGAACTCGCCCCGCACGCGCGCGTGGACGTCGCCCCGCAGCCGGCGCCCCCGGCCGAGCTCGTTCTGCGGGTGACGCTCGGCCCACGAGACGACTGGTTCACCGCCGACGCGGTCCGCGCCTTCACCTCGCGGACGTTCCGCGTGTCCTCGGCGAGCAACCGCATCGGGCTGCGCACCGAGGGACCCGCCCTGGAGCGGGCCCAGAGCGGGGAACTCGCGAGCGAGGGGATGGTCCTGGGCGCCGTACAGGTTCCGCCCGCGGGCCGGCCGGTGGTCTTCCTGGCCGACCACCCGACCACCGGGGGCTATCCGGTGATCGGGGTGGTCCGCGCGGCCGACCTCCCGGCCGCCGCCCAGGCGACACCGGGAACACCGGTCCGCTTCGTGGCCGTACGGCGACGGTGACGGTACGCCGACGGTGACGCCCGGGGCGTCTCAGGCGGCGTCCGGCTGCCGTTCCGCCACCGACAGGGCGGCGAGCGCGGCGGACACGGCCGCGGAGGCCCGCAGGTCGAGCCGGGCGCTCGTGCCCCGCGCGCGGTGACGCATCTCGTCGGCCGCCAGGGTGAGCAGTTGCGGGAGCAGGTCGGTGCACCGCCGGGCCACCCAGCCGGTTCCCGCGGTCGCCAGCCACCACAGGCTCGCCGACGTCGTGGGCGCCGGGAACTCGGGCTCGGGCGAGGGCGCGGGCCCGTCGGCGTGGCCCGCCTCCGCCAGCAACGCGTGGAAGCGCACAGCCAGTTGACGGTGCCCCCGTTCGCCGGGGTGGAGCCGGTCCGCGCTCCACATGGCCCGGTCGGTGAGCCAGGCGCCCTCCGAGGCGTGCAGATGGACCGCGCCGTACCGCTCGGAGAGGGCGTGGACCACGGTGTTGACGGCGCGCTGCCTGCGGGCCAGCGGCCGGGCCAGGGCCCCGGGCAGTCCGAGGGCCCCGCCCGGGTCGGGCAGGCACGCGGTGAGCAGGACGGCGCCCTGCTCGGCGAAGGCGCCGTACACCGTGTCGAGCCGGGCGGCCACGGCATGGATGTCGAAGGTGCAGCGCAGGGTGTCGTTGACGCCGACGACGACGGAGACGAGGTCGGGCCGCAGCTCCAGCCCGGCCGGGAGCTGCCGTTCCAGCACGTCCCGTGTCTGCGCCCCGCTGACCGCGAGGTTGGTGAACTCCACGGCCGCCGCAGGCCCCTCGGCCCCCTCTGCCGCCGCTTCGGCCCCTTCGGCCGACCTCTCGACCCCTTCGGCCTCCCCGGCGAGCCCGTCGGCGAGCAGCGCGGCCCAGCCGCGCCACCCGTCGCCCACGGGGTCCCCGACGCCCTCGGTGAGCGAGTCCCCGAGGGCGACGAAGCGCACGCGTCTCATCCGAGGCCTCCGGGCACGAACGGACGGACAGGTGCGGCAGCCGGTGCCGTTGGCGGAGCAGGAGCCGGCGTCGGCGGGTCGTAGGCGGCGCCCCGGGCGGGCAGCGTCGCGTCGTGCGCGGCGAGAAACGCTTCGACAGCAGTCCCCCAGCCGAAGCACTCCGCACGCGCGCGTGCCGCCTCCCTGCGGGCCGTCAGAGGGCGCTCGAGCAGGCGCTCGACAGCCTCCGCGAAGGCCTCCCCACGGTCGGCCGCGGTGGCCCCGGCGGCCCCGATCACCTCGGGGAGCGCCGAGGAGGCGCTCGCGACGACGGGCGTCCCGCACGCCATCGCCTCCAGGGCGGCGAGCCCGAACGTCTCCGCGGGCCCCGGCGCCAGGCACACGTCGGCGGAGGCCTGGAGGGCGCCCAGGGCGCCGCGGTCGGAGACGTGCCCCAGGAAGGTCACGGGCAGGCCGCGCTCCCGGGCCCGCTGCTCCAGCCGCGGCCGCAGCGGTCCGTCGCCCGCGACGACCAGCACCGCCCGAACACCGCGCCGCAGCAACGCCTCCAAGGCGTCCAGCGCGGTACCGGGCCGCTTCTCCACGGAGAGGCGGGTGCACATCACCAGCAGGGTCTCGTCCGCGCGCGCGTGGACGGCCCGCAGCCCGGTGTCCCGCAGGGCGGGGCGCCGTTCGACGAGGTCGACGCCCAACGGCGCCCGCACCACGTTCCGCGCCCCGATCCGTACGAACTCGCGCTCGGCGAACTCCGTGGTGCACACCACGCGCGCGTACGTGTGCGCCGTACGGAGGTTGAGGGCGTCGGCGACGCGCCCGGCTGCCCGTTCGGGCACGCCCCAGGTGCGCAGGACGCCGTCGGCGGTCTCGTGGGAGACCATCACCGCGGGCACGCGGGCCCGGCGCGCCCACTTGCCGGTCCAGCGCAGGGTTGTGCGGTCGGAGACCTCCAGGCGGTCGGGGGCGAGTTCTTCCAGCAGGCGGGCGACCCGCCGTCTGTCGGTGAGGACGCGGTAGCCGCCGGTGCCGGGCAGCAGCGGCCCGGGCAGGGTGATCACCCGGCCCTGCTCGGTCTCCCGGTCGCTCACCCGCTCGCCGGGCACGATCAGGACCGACTCGTGGCCGGCCGCGCGATAGCCCTTGCCGAGCTCGCGCAGCGCCGTGCGCAGCCCGCCCGAGGCGGGGGCCACGAAGTTGGCGAGGCGCACGATCCGCAGCGGCCCGGGGCAGGTGCCGGGGGCGCGGCCCAGGTCGTTCACCTCGGGGCTCATGCCGCCACCACCAGTCGGCGTGCGGCGAGCACGTCCTGGTAGTGGCCGATGAGCCGGTCCCCGACGGCGGCCCAGGTGCGCCCCTCGACCGTGGCCCGGCCGGCGGCGCCGTAGGAGAACCGCTGTGCGCGGTCGGCAGCCAGCGAGGCCACCGCGTCGCGCACCGCGGCCGCGTCGCGCGGCGGGACGAGCAGGCCGGTGCGCCCGTGAGCGACCAGGTCCAGGGGGCCGCCGGCGGCGGGCGCGATCACGGGGACGCCGCTGGCCATGGCTTCCTGCACGGTCTGGCAGAACGTCTCGAAGGGGCCCGTGTGCACGAAGACGTCCAGTGAGGCGAAGATTCGGGCGAGTTCGTCGCCGGTGCGCTTGCCCAGGAAGACCGCGCCCGGCAGGGCTTCCTCCAGGCCGGGCCGGCTGGGCCCGTCGCCCACCACGACGACGCGGACGCCGGGCAGCCCGCAGGCGCCGGCCAGGAGCTCGACCTGCTTCTCGGGGGCGAGCCGTCCGACGTAGCCGACGATCAGCTCGCCGTTCGGGGCGAGTGTTCGCCGTAGTGCCTCGTCGCGGTGGTCGGGGCGGAAGCGCGCGGTGTCCACGCCGCGCGGCCACAGCTTCACCCGGGGCACACCGTGCGTGTCCAGGTCGTGCAGGGCCGCGCTGGAGGGGGCGAGGGTGAGGTCGGCGGCGGCGTGGACGGACCGTATCCGGCGCCAGGCCGCGGCCTCGCCGGCGCCCATGTAGGTGCGGGCGTACCCGCCCAGGTCGGTCTGGTAGACGGCGACGGCGGGGATGCCGAGCCGGGCGGCGGCGGCCATGCCGCGGACGCCGAGGATGAAGGGGCTGGCCAGGTGGACCATCTCGGCACGGTGTTCGGCGATGGCGGCGGCGACGCGTCGGCTGGGGAGGGCGACGCGGACCTGGGGGTAGCCGGGGAGCGGAAGGGAGGGGATTCGGACGACGGGGCAGGGCGCTTCGGCGTCCGGCCCGGTCCCGGCGGCGGTGGCCGGGGCGACGACGACGGGGGCGTGACCGCGATCGACGAGGTGTCGGGCGGTCTGGAAGGCGCAATGGGCCACGCCGTTCACGTCGGGGGGAAAGGATTCGGTCACGATGACGACACGCATACCCGTGTTGTCGCCGCCCTGGACGTGGCCGCGTCAAAGTGGATCTTTCCGAAACACAAACGTCCTATGAGCGTTGCGCTGCGCAGCCGGTACTCGCCGGGTGCGTCCCACGCAGGTCGGACGGTGTCCATGCTCGTCCGCCCCACTGGCCACCGGGTGTTCACCCGTGGGGCGGGCCGCCGCCAGGCTCCCCTCGGGCGGCGGCCTGTCCCCGGGGTTCACATGGCGGAGGCGGCGTCGGGTCCGATCCGGCTCCGTACGGCGGTCTGGACCTCCGCCTCCTCGGCCGGGTCGGCGGCGAGCCGGCGCAGGCGTTCCACGACCCGGGCGTCACCGGTCTCGGCGTGCCGGGCGGCGATCTCGCGGGTGCCCTCCTCGCAGTCCCAGAGGCACTCGACGGCGAAGCCGGCGGCGTAGGAGGGGTCAGTGGCGGCGAGTGCGCGGGCGCAGCGGCCGCGCAGATGGGACGAGGCCGTCTCGCGATAGATATGGCGCAAAACCGGTGCCGCGCAGACGATGCCGAGCCGTCCGGCGCCGTCGACGAGGGTCCACAGGCTCGGCGCGTCGCAGCCCTCGCCGCGTACGGCCTCGCGCAGGGCGCCGAGGACGAGGTCGCTGTCCTGGGCGCCGCCTCTGCAGGCGAGCATGCGGCCGGCGGCGGCGCCCAGGGCGTCTGGCCGGTGGACCCAGCCGCGGGCCCGGTCCACGGCGGCGACGCTGCGCATCCGTTCGAAGGCGTCGACGGCGGCCTCCACGACGGCCGTCGAGCCGGTGGCGACTGCCTGTTCGATCAGGACGGGGGCGTCGGGATCATTGCAGTCGGCCAGGTAGCGCAGGGCGGTGCACCGGGCTCCCTCGGCGCCGTCCTTGGCCGCCTGCACGATCTCGGGTCGGTCCTCGGGCCCGGCCACGGCGGAGAGGCAGCGGGCGGCGGGGACATGGAGGGCGGCTCCGCGTTCGACGCCCTGTTGGGCCCACTCGAACACGGCCTCCACGCTCCAGCCGGGGCGGGGTCCGCCGGGGCTCATCTGACGTTGCCAGCGGTCGAAACAGCCGGCCTCATGAGCGGCACGCACGCGCGTGGAGATGTGGTCGCGGGGATCCTCGGCCCACAGCCGCCAGGGCCGTGGCTCGAAGGCGTCACGTACGGCGGCGGCCAGTTCGGCCTCGCCCTCGGCGTCGGTGGCGAACCGCGCAAGCACGGGTGCGGCCAGGGAGCGCAGTCCGGCGTCGTCGTCCCGCAGGGCGAGTTCGTCCAGCGCCCAGGCCCAGTTGGCGCCCGTGGCGGCGTACCTGCGCAGCAGTGCGAGGGCGTCCCGCCGGCCGTAGGAGGCCAGGTGGCCGAGGACGGCCAGGGCCAGGCCCGTGCGTGACTCCTCGGTGTCGAAGACGTCCTCGACGTCGAAGAGGTGGGCCTCGATCTCGTCCAGCTCGCCGTTGAGGTCGAGGAAGAGTCGGGCGTAGTAGAGGGAGCGGTTCTCCACCTGCCAGTCGTGGCGGGGATCCCGCAGCACACAGTGGTTCAGCGCCGCGAGCGCCTCGGCCCGCGGGGCGGTGAGCGCGTGCAGCGTGCCGTCGCCGCGGCCCCTCTGGAGCAGGCCGAGCAGCGTACCGCTGGGCGCTATGACCGGATCGAACATGGGAAACAGCCTCACATCAAGCGTCGACGCAACCGGGGACGTGCACTACCTGGCCGCGTGACAACACGTCGGGGCGCCCGCCGTTTCCTGCTTGCTGTAGACCATTTTCCTCTGCCTCTCGTAGGTGGCCCATGCGGACCGCGTCACGGCCCGCGCGGTGCGGCAACACCTGCCCAGCCATCGCGTCCGTGAATCACGACGTCATGATGACCCGGCTGTTCTACCTGCCGCGACCGAAATTTCCGGCGGCCTTGTACCGCCTCCCCCGTGGTCGTTGATTTACCTGGTCAGGAACTTCTGTTGACCCGCTCAGGAGGTTCGGCCTCAGTGTGCGCCGAACAGCTCCAGCAGGTCGGTCTTGCCGAACATGCGGGCCGTGTCGACGGCCGAGGGCGTGCCCTGGGAGGGGTCGGCGCCGGCTTCCAGCAGGGCCCGGATGACGTCCGTCTCACCCTTGAAGACGGCCCCGGCGAGCGGGGTCTGGCCCCGGTCGTTGATCCGGTCGGCCTCGGCGCCGCGGGCCAGCAGGGCCCGGACCGCCTCGGCGTGGCCGTGGTACGCGGCGAGCATCATGAGCGAGTCGCCGCGGTCGTTGGTCAGGTTGGCCGGGACGCCCGCGTCGACGTACGCCACGAGCTCCTCGGTCTGCCCCTGGCGGGCCAGATCGAAGATCTTGGTCGCCAGCTCCACGACCTCGGGGTCGGGGGCTTCAGTCATCGAACCGGACCGCCTCTCGCTACAACCGTTCAGGTGAATCGCCAGCGTACTGGCTCGTCGGACACATGGCCGGTCCCGTCGGCGGCAAAGATCACGGGCAGCCCCGTTCGACGCAATCTCCCTGCTCAGGCAGCCCACCACAGCTACCGCCACGCGGGGGAAATCTGCCGGATTTCACCCAGTTGCACCTTTTATCGTATGGATACATCCTGTGAGCCTGGAAGTACTCATGGTGACTGTCCCCCGCGAACCAGGAGAACCAAATGATCCTGTCCATGTCAGGCGTGGTCCTGCTCGGCATCATCGTCTTCCTCTTCTTCCGCAAGGACGGGCTCAAGGCGTCGCACGCCTGTGTCTCGGCCCTGTTCGGGTTCTACATGGCCAGCACGGCCATCGCCCCGAGCATCAAGGCCGGCGGCGAGAGCCTGGCCAGCCTCCTCGGCGGCATCAAGTTCTGACGCCGCACGTCCCGTCCGTACGCACCTACAGGAGACAGCAGTGGCCCGGCGCCCCCTTCCCCGCATCCTGAGCACAGGCAGCGCGCAGATCGCCCGGAGCCGGGAGCTGGCCCGGACGGCGGCCGACGGCGCCACCGATGTCCTCCATCCGCTGATCACGATCACCCGCGGACTGCGCCGGCTGGCCTCGGCCGGGCGGCGCAGGTGGGCCGAGACCCCCAAGGACAAGCGCGGGCCGCTGCTGTTCCTGGCGGCCTCGGTGATCCTGATCGTGGCGCTCGTGCCGTACGGCCCGCTGCTCGCCGTAGTCACCCTGATGGCGGCAGCGGCCTGGCAGGGCAGGGACCGCACCCCACCGGCTCCCGAAGGCCCTGACGAATCGCAGATCCAGCGACTCCAGGTCCTGTACGAGGCCCTGGTCCCGTACTTCTCGACGGCCGAAGACCCTTCTCCCCTGTACGCCCACGGCGGCGACTGGGAGAAGGTCTTCCCCACCCAGGAGTTCGACGACGCGGACCGCGTCACCCACCTCGTGATCCGCTATCCGGCCTACTTCCCGGACGGCGAGGCCGCCTCCCGCGCGCGGATCGAACAGCTCCTGGCCGCGAAGTCCGGCCGCGGCCGCGAGTACCTCTTCGTCTGGGACGAGGAAGGCAACGAACTCACGGTCAGCGTCCTCACCCCCCTCCCCACCGACATCTCCGCCCAGCGCTTCGTCACCGCGCCCGGCGAGACGGTCCTGGGCTTCACCGACCCCTCCCGGGTGCAGCGCACGCTCCCGCTCGCCTTCGGCGAGGATCGGCGCGACGTCCCGCCGGTCGTCTGGCGCACCGGCATCCGCTCGACCGAGCCGCACCTGCTGGCGGTCGGCCAACCCGGCAGCGGTACGTCGACGCTCCTGCGCTCCCTCGCCCTGCAGGCCCTGCAGTACGGCGACGTCCTGATCGTCGAGGGCGGCGGCACCGGCGAGTACGCCTGCCTGGCCGGGCGGGACGGGGTGCTGGGCATCGAGGTCGGACTGACCGGAGCGCTGGCCGCACTGGAGTGGGCGGCGGGCGAGACGGAGCGCCGGCTCATCGCCGCCAACCACGCCCGGCAGTCGGGCCACGCCCCGCCGGACGACACCAAGCGACCCCTGTGGATCGTCCTGGACCGCCCCACCGCCTTCACCCACCTCGCCGAGGCGGACGGCTGCAAGGACCCGCAGTCCCTCCTTCAGGTCCCCCTCCGGCACGGCCGCGCGGCCGCCGTCACGGTGGTCATGGCCGAGCAGTTCGACGCCCTGGACTCCCTGAGCGACGCCGTACGGCAGCACACACGCGCGCGTGTCGTGCTGGGGCCGGCGTCGAGAGGGCAGCTGGAGACGGTGCTCGGCGCACCTCCGCACACCACACCCGTCGACCAGGTCCCGCCGGGGCGCGGATACGCCCGGCTGGGGTCGGGCCCGGTGCACCGGCTGCAGGTGCCGGCCACTCCGGATCCGTACGACGACGCGACGAGCGACGCCCACCGCAGGGCGGTGCTGGATCTGCTCCCGCCGCGCTCCACGCCGGCCGACACGCAGTCCCCGCCGGTACCGGTCGAGGCCGTGGTCGCGGAGTAGAGCACCAGCCGGCACCCCGCGGGCGGGCACCACACCCGCCCGCCGCACCCCGCACCCCGCACCCCGCTCTCCGCTCTCCGCTCTCCGCCATCGAACACGACGACCGCCGACCGCGCGGCCGACACCGACGCGAGCCGTGCTCGCCGAAGTCGCCGTCGCGGACGAGACGCCAAAGGCAGGCGACCGCATCCTCGCCCCCCGCTGCGCGCGCTGCCCTCCGACATCGAACGCACCCACACTTCCCGCCCCGACGGACACCGACGCCGCCATTGCGGAAGGGACACCGAGCGCAGCGACCGCAGCCTCGCCCCCGACTGCACGACGAACGTGCGTGGCCCCTCGCCGCCCGCCGCGTCTGCTGCTCTCCGCTATCGAACGCACTGACCGCCGACCCACACTCCCCGTGCCGGCGGACGCCGTGATCGCCGAGGGCGGTCGAGCGCCCCGACGCCCGCCCACCGACTACGCGACGAACGTGCGTGGCCCCTCGCCGCCCGCCGCGTCTGCTGCTCTCCGCTATCGAACGCACTGACCGCCGACCCACACTCCCCGTGCCGGCGGACGCCGTGATCGCCGAGGGCGGTCGAGCGCCCCGACGCCCGCCCACCGACTACGCGACGAACGTGCGTGGCCCCTCGCCGCCCGCTGTCCCCCCGCTCTCCACGATGCGTGCGGCGGCGGCCAGCCGTGTGGCCGCTTCCTCCGCGACCGCGCCGCCCACGGTGAACGGCAGCCGCACGTACCCCTCGAAGGCGCCGTCGACCCCGAACCGGGGTCCGGACGGCACCCGCAGGCCCACCCGCTCCCCCGCCTCGGCGAGCCGCGACCCGGAGAGCCCGCCGGCCCGCACCCACAGAGTCAGCCCGCCCTTGGGCACGGCGAACTCCCACTCCGGCAGCTCCCGCCGCACCGCCGCGACCAGGTCGTCCCGGTTCACCCGGGCCTGGGCGCGGCGCAGCTCGACGGCCTGCGCCCAGCCGCCGGTGCTGAACAGCCAGTTCACCGCCAGCTGCTCCAGCACGGGGGTGCCCAGGTCGGCGTAGGCGCGCGCCGCGACCAGGCTGCGGATGACGTCCGGAGCCGCGCGCACCCAGCCGATGCGCATCCCGGCCCAGAAGGCCTTGCTCGCCGACCCGACCGTGATCACCGTCGACCCGGCGGGGTCGAACCCGCACACGGGCCGCGGCATCTCGACATCGTCGTCGAGCCACAGTTCGCTCATCGTCTCGTCCGCGACCAGGACGGTCCCGGCGGAACGGGCCGCCTCCACGAGCCGACGCCGCTGGTCCTCGTCGGCGAGCGCGCCGGTCGGGTTGTGGAAGTCGGCGACGACGTACGCGATGCGCGGCGCGGCCTCGCGCAGGACCTGGCGCCAGCGGTCCATGTCCCACCCGGCGAGCCCCTCCGCCATCGCGACGGGCACCAGCCGCGCGCCCGCCTCCCGCATCAGCTGAAGGATGTTGGCGTAGGAGGGCGACTCGACGGCGATGCGCTCGCCGCGCCCGCCGAACAGATGACAGATGGCGTCGATGGCCCCCATAGCCCCGGTGGTGACCATGATCTGCTCGGGCATCGTCGGTATCCCGCGCGCGGTGTACCGCTCGGCGATCATCGCGCGCAGCGCGGGCAGGCCCGCCGGATAGTCGCCGTGCGTGTGGGCGTACGGCGGCAGCTCCTCCAACGCGCCCTGCACGGCGCGGGTGAGCCAGGGCTCGGGCGCGGGCAGGGCCGCGCAGCCCAGGTCGATCATGGAACCGAGGGTCTCGGGCGGCAGGGGCTCCAGGCCGCGCGCAGGGACAGGGTTGCCCGCCGGGACGGCCGTCCAGCTGCCCGCGCCGCGCCGGGACTCCAGGAACCCCTCCGCGCGCAGCGCCTCGTAGGCGGCGGCGACGGTCGTACGGCTCACGGACAGGGCCAGGGCCAGTTCCCGTTCGGCGGGCAGCCGGGCGGCGACCGGGACGCGGCCTTCCAGCACCAGCAGCCGGACGCCGTCGGCGAGCGCGCGATAGGCGGGCGGGCGGCGCGCACCCGGGCCCGCGGGGCGGTCCTGCTGGGACTTGAGCAGCCGCGCGAGCTGTGCGGCCCCCACCGCCGAGGTCCACTGCGCCATGGTGATCAGTCCACCTTCCCCGAATTGGCCATGGATGACGTTCGCTTCCAAGCCACAGAGTGTCACGAGTCAGGCCACTACGACCACAGGGGGCACCTCTTGGCGACGCGGGGACATCTCACACGACGGCTGGTGCAGCTGTACGCCGGCCTCGCGCTGTACGGCGCCAGCTCGGCCCTGCTCGTGGAGGCGGGCCTCGGCCTGGAGCCCTGGAACGTGCTCCACCAGGGGCTGGCCGAGCTCACCGGCCTGACGATCGGCGTCGTGTCGATCTTCGTGGGCGCGGGGGTGCTGTTGCTGTGGGTCCCGCTGCGCCAGCGCCCGGGCCTCGGCACGGTCTCCAACGTCTTCGTCGTCGGCCTCGCGATGGACGGCGCCCTGGCGCTGGTCCCCGAGGCGCACCCGCTGACCGTGCGCGTTCCGCTGCTGGTCGCGGGCATCGTGCTCAACGGCGCGGCCACCGGCCTGTACATCGCCGCCGACTTCGGCCCCGGTCCGCGCGACGGGCTGATGACGGGGCTGCACCGGCGTACCGGGCGCTCGATCCGGCTGATGCGGACGGCGGTGGAGGCCGCGGTCGTGGTCACCGGGTTCGCCCTCGGCGGCACCATCGGCGTCGGCACGCTGCTCTACGCGGTGTCGATCGGCCCGCTCGCGCAGCTGTTCCTGCGGGTGTTCGCCGTTCCCACGGCATCCGACGGCAGCACGGTCGTTGCCACCGGGACACCCCGGGGAGCGATACTGCGTCCGTGACCACGCTCATAAGCCACCCCTACCTCGACCATCCGGGGCCCATCCCGTTCGCGCATCGCGGCGGGGCCGCGGACGGTCTGGAGAACACCGTGGCGCAGTTCCGACGCGCGATCGAGACCGGCTACCGCTACCTCGAGACCGATGTGCACGCCACCCGGGACGGCAAGCTCGTCGCCTTCCACGACGCGACGCTGGACCGGGTGACCGACGGCGCCGGTCGCATCGCGGATCTCCCGTGGTCGGATGTGCGCCGCGCGCGCGTGGGAGGCAAGGAGCCGGTGGCGCTCTTCGAGGAGCTGTTGGAGACCTTCCCCGAGGCGCGCTGGAACGTCGACCTCAAGGACGAGCCCGCGCTGCACCCTCTGCTCAATCTGATCGCACGCACCGACGCGTGGGACCGCGTCTGCGTCGGCTCGTTCTCGGAGGCCCGCGTGGTGCGCGCCCAGCGGCTGGCGGGGCCGCGCCTGGCGACGTCGTACGGCACCCGGGGCGTGCTCAACCTGCGGCTGCGGTCCTGGGGCGTGCCCGCGGCGCTGCGCCGTTCGGCGATAGCCGCCCAGGTGCCCGAGACCCAGTCGGGCATCCAGGTCGTGGACCCCCGCTTCCTGCGCGCCGCCCACGCGCGCGGGCTGCAGGTGCACGTGTGGACGATCAACGACGCGGATCGGATGCACCGGCTCCTGGACCTGGGAGTCGATGGCATCATGACCGATCACATCGACACGTTGCGCAAGGTCATGGAGGACCGGGGCGTCTGGGCCTGACCCCTTGGGCCACCGCCCGCGCGCGGTTCCGGCAGCGGGAAGCGAGGGCACGGGTGGGCACCGACACCGTGCGGGCGGCGGCCTTCGACGAGGCCGCCGAGCGACGGCGCGAACAGCGCGGCTGGTACTTCTACGACTGGGCCTGCTCGGTCTACTCGACGAGCGTGCTCACCGTGTTCCTCGGCCCGTACCTGACGTCGGTCGCCAAGGAGGCGGCGGACTCCGGCGGATATGTGCACCCCCTGGGCGTCCCGGTCCGCGCGGGCTCCTTCTTCGCGTACTCGGTGTCCCTGTCGGTGATCGTGGCCGTCCTGGTGATGCCCCTGGTGGGCGCGGCCGCCGACCGCTCCGGCCGCAAGAAGCCGCTGCTGGGCGCCGCCGCCTACGTCGGCGCCGCGGCCACGACCGGCATGTTCTTCCTCGGCGGCGACCGCTACCTGCTGGGCGGTGTGCTGCTGATCGTGGCGAACGCCGCCCAGTCCGTGGCGATGATGCTGTACAACTCCTACCTCCCGCAGATCGCCCCGCCCGAGGAACGCGACGCGGTCTCCTCCAGGGGCTGGGCCTTCGGGTACGCCGCGGGCTCACTGGTCCTGGTCGTCAACCTGGTGCTGTACCTCGCCCACGACTCCTTCGGCGTCTCCGAGTCGATGGCCGTCCGCATCTGCCTGGCCTCCGCCGGCCTGTGGTGGGGCGGCTTCACCCTCGTTCCGCTGCTGCGGCTGCGCGACCGGCCGACCGCCGCACGGGCGGAGGCGAGCGCTCCGGGGCTGCGGCAGCTGACGGCGACGGTCCGCGACATGCGCCGTCACCCGCTGACCCTCGCCTTCCTCCTCGCGTACCTCGTCTACAACGACGGCATCCAGACCGTGATCTCCCAGGCGTCGGTCTACGGCTCCGAGGAGCTCGGCCTCAGCCAGTCCACGCTGATCGGCGCCGTCCTGCTGGTGCAGGTGCTGGCCGTGGCGGGCGCGCTGGGGATGGGGCGCCTGGCCCGGACGTACGGCGCCAAGCGCACGATCCTCGGCTCGCTCGTGGCGTGGACGCTCACCCTGGGCGCCGGGTACTTCCTGCCGGCCGGGGCGCCGGTGGGCTTCTTCCTGCTGGCGTCCGCCATCGGACTGGTCCTCGGCGGCAGTCAGGCCTTGTCCCGCTCCCTCTTCTCCCATCTCGTCCCGCCGGGCAAGGAAGCCGAGTACTTCTCCGCTTACGAGATGAGTGATCGGGGGATGAGCTGGCTGGGGCCACTGTTGTTCGGCTTTACGTACCAGCTGACCGGTAGTTACCGGGACGCGATCGTCTCGCTGGTGGCCTTCTTCGTCATCGGGTTTCTCCTGCTCGCGCGGGTGCCGGTGCGGCAGGCGATCGACAACGCGGGGAACCCGGCACCCGAGCGGATTTAGCGCTCAAGGCGAAAGGGCGGTAGTGTACGCGTTTGGCCTGCCAGGCGTACCGTTACTGCGCGTCAAAGATGCCGAAACGCTGGGTGACATCTCCTTTCAGATGTGACAAACCGGGCGCCGGTGGGTACTGCACTGGTTGACAAGGCTGCGGCTACGACGGCGACACACGACCCGGAACGGGACACGGAACGGGAATCTTTACCGCCGACCGGACGTTGACCGGATGACGACGACAGCGACACCTGTCCTGTGGGCGACAAGCCCGGGAGGCACGATTCATGAGTGAGCGAGCTCTTCGCGGCACGCGCCTCGTGGTGACCAGCTACGAGACGGACCGCGGCATCGACCTGGCCCCGCGCCAGGCCGTGGAGTACGCATGCGAGAAGGGGCACCGCTTTGAGATGCCCTTCTCGGTCGAGGCGGAGATTCCGCCGGAGTGGGAGTGCAAGGTCTGTGGAGCCCCTGCACTCCTCGTGGACGGCGACGGCCCTGAGGAGAAGAAGGCCAAGCCCGCGCGTACGCACTGGGACATGCTGATGGAGCGGCGGACCCGCGAGGAACTGGAAGAGGTCCTCGAGGAGCGGCTGGCCGTTCTGCGGTCCGGGGCGATGAACCTTGCGGTGCATCCCCGGGACAGCCGCAAGTCCGCATAGCGGGAGGCCGGCAAGAAACGCGCGCCAATGACCGCGGGCGCCGTACGCGAGATATGCGTACGGCGCCCGCGGTCATTGTGCTGCGCTCCGGCATGCGGTGTCTCCGGCGCCCTCGGACGCCGGAGACAGGCTGGCTGGCGTTACTGCTCGTCCGTGATGACCTCGCCCTGGATCACCTTGCCGTCCGGGCGGTGGATGCGAGCCTGCTGGAAGGCGTCGCCCAGGCTGCCCGAGCCGGCCTCGCGGAGTTTGCGGTCAACCGTGCGCTCCGCGTAGGCGCCCACGGCCTTCTGGACCGGCGGGAGCAGCAGGAGCAGGCCGAGCGCGTCTGAGGCCAGGCCCGGGATCATCAGCAGGAGGCCGCCGAGCATCATCAGACCGTTGCCGCCGCCCCGGGTGGGTGCAGTGCCGCGCTGGAGCGCCTCGTTCAGGTTCTGGAAGGCTCGTCGGCCCGCCCGCTTGATGACCACCGAGCCGAGCAGGAACCCGGCGAGCAGCAGCAGGAAGACCGTGAATCCGCCGGCCGCGCCCGCCACCACGGTCAGCAGCCAGATCTCCAGCACCAGCCATGCGGCGAGCCCCAGCGGCAGGAACGTCCGCAGACGGGAGCGGCGGGGACGGGTGGGGGCGGATGCTGATGCGGAAGCGGGGTACGTCGGGATCGGAGCGCCAGTCGTCATGCTCCCAGTGTGCCCGGACGCGCCTCAGAGCGGCATAAGCGGACGTTCAGCCGCCGCTGTGAGGCTCCGCACGCTTGCCGGCCTCCGCACGCTTGCCGACCTCCGCAGCCTCGCCAGGCTCCGCACCCTTGGCGGCCTCCACACCCTTGCCGGGCTCCGCGGCCTCGCCGGGTTCCGCACCCTTGGGGGCCTCCACACCCTTGTCGGGCTCCGCAGCCTCACCAGACTCCGCACCCTCGCCGGGCTCCGCGGCCTTGCCAGCCTCCGCGGCCTCGCCGGGCTCCGCACCCTTGGGGGCCTCCACACCCTTGTCGGGCTCCGCAGCCTCACCAGACTCCGCACCCTCGCCGGGCTCCGCGGCCTTGCCAGCCTCCGCGGCCTCGCCGGGCTCCGCACCCTTGGGGGCCTCCACACCCTTGTCGGGCTCCGCAGCCTCACCAGACTCCGCACCCTCGCCGGGCTCCGCGGCCTTGCCAGCCTCCACACCCTTGCCGGGCTCCGCACCCTTGCCGGGCTCCGCGGCCTTGTGGGGGTCGGTGGCGCTGAGGGGCTTGGTGGACGGCTGGTCGGCGGAACGGCCGGTGATCTTGCCGACCCGCTCCCCCACGCCCCACGCCGTGACCCGCCAGAGCGCCTCCACGAGGATGTCGCGGCTCATCTTGGAGTCACCGAGCTCGCGCTCGACGAAGGTGATGGGGACTTCGACGACGTGGAAGCCGGCCTTGACCGCGCGGCGGGCCAGGTCGACCTGGAAGCAGTAGCCCTGGGAGGCGACCTCGTCGAGGCCGAGGCCCTCCAGGGTCTCGCGGCGGAAGGCGCGGTAGCCGCCGGTGATGTCGCGCAGGGGGAGGTCGAGGGCGAGGCGGGAGTAGAGGCTGCCGCCGCGGGAGATGACCTCGCGGGACTTGGGCCAGTTCACCACCCGGCCGCCCGGCACCCAGCGGGAGCCCAGGACCAGGTCGGCGCCCTTGAGCGCGGTGAGCAGACGAGGCAGCTCCTCCGGCTGGTGCGAGCCGTCGGCGTCCATCTCGATCAGCACGCCGTAGCCGTGCTCCAGGCCCCAGCGGAAGCCCGCGAGGTAGGCGGCGCCGAGGCCTTCCTTGCCCTTGCGGTGCAACACCTGCACGTGGTCGTCCCCGACGGCCAGTTCGTCGGCGAGCTTGCCGGTGCCGTCGGGGCTGTTGTCGTCGGCCACGAGGACGTGGGCCTCGGGGACAGCCTCGCGGACCCGGCCGACGATGCTCTTGATGTTCTCCGCCTCGTTGTAGGTCGGAATGATCACCAAGGCGGTGCCGAGCGGGCCGAACTGCCTCCCTCGGTCCTGTGCCGCGAGGGTCCCGTCGCCGTCGTTCACTGCTGCCCCTTCGTGTCCGTACGCAGGGGACCACCATAGTGGCCCTCGCCTGCGCTGACATGACAGGACGACCGACTCCTGGTGTCGAACAGGCGAGAGCCGGGTATGTACGTGCTTTTGAGCTCGTATGTACGCACCTGCCCCGCACGGGTGCGTGCAAGCCCGCTGCGGATGGGGGCCCGGCGCCCTTCGGGCCGGCCCGGGACCCGCTGGCTGCGGGTCGACCGAATGCCGTTGTCTACTGAGCGCCCGGGCCCCACCCGGGTCACACCTCCCCGACCGGCCGACATTCCCTCGCTGCGGCGCGGGCGCTGAGCCTGGCTGCCAGTGGCGGTGCGCCGGTGCGGCACTCCGCCCCTGACCCAGCGGCGCCGCGGCGAGTGCACGGACGTTCGCCGGCGGGGCGTCCGGTGGTGGACTCCGCCGAACCTACCGGCCTCCCGCCGTCGGCTGTCAACAGCCGTTCGACCTGCGCGTATTTCGCCAATGCCCTGGTCAGCGGGGAGGAGACGCAGGTCGCGCGACGACGGGCGGACGGGTGATCCGCCCCGCGCCACCCCGGGAGATCACTCGCTCGGCCGCAGGAACACGGTCCGGCCGCCCACCACCGTCCGCAGGCATACCGGGAGGTCGGCGCCGGGGGTCAGATCGGGCAGTCCGGGGGTGCCGGAGCGGGGGTCGGTGGACCAGCGGGCGACCCGGTCGTCGGGGGCCTGGACGACCAGTTCCTCCGTACGCCAGACCGCGTAGTCGGCGGGTGCGCCCGGGACCAGGACGCCCGCGTCGTCGCGGCCGACCGCCCGCCAGCCGCCGCGTGTGTGGGCCGTGAACGCGGCGCGTACGGAGACCCGGTGTTCGGGGGTGCGATGGAAGGCGGCGGCGCGGACCGTGCCCCACGGGTCGAGGGGGGTGACCGGGCTGTCGGAGCCGAAGGCGAGCGGGACGCCGGCGCGCAGGAGGGCCGCGAAGGGGTTCAGGGTGCGGGCCCGCTCGGCCCCGAGGCGCTGGGCGTACATGCCCTCCTCGCCGCCCCACAGGGCGTCGAAGGCGGGCTGGACGGAGGCGGTGAGACCGAGCTCGGCGAAGGCGGCGATCGTCTCGGGCGTGAGCATCTCGGCGTGCTCCACGCGGTGGCGGGCGGCGCGGATCCGGGCGAGGCCGACCTTCTCCGCGGCGGCGCGCACACCCTCCACGACGGCGGTCACGGCGGCGTCTCCGATGGCGTGGAAGCCCGCCTGGAGGCCGGCCTCGGTGCAGGCCGTCACATGCGCGGCGACCTCGGGGGCGCCCAGGTAGGCGGTGCCGGTGTGGCCGGCGTCGGTGTAAGCGGTGTGCAGACAGGCGGTGTGCGAGCCGAGGGCCCCGTCGACGAACAGGTCGCCGGCGGCGCCGAGCGCGCCCAGCTGCCGTGCCTTGTCGACATCCTGCTCGGCCCAGTAGCCGACGACCCGCGGGCCGCTCTCCTCGGCGGCGAGCCGCAACAGGTCCGTGAAGTCGTCCTCGGAGGAGATCTCGGGGCCGGCGCACTCGTGGACGGAGCCGATGCCGAGGGAGGCGGCGTGCGCGAGGGCGGCCCGCTGGGCCTCGGTGCGCTGTGCGGGCGTCACGGCTGCGAACGCGGCGGCGCGGACGGCGTGGTGGTCGCCCGCGGTGAGTGGGCCGTCGGGTGCGCCGAGGCCGGGGGTGAGGTCGAGCAGGGCCGTGGTGACGACCGCCGAGTGGACGTCGATGCGGGACAGGTAGAGGGGACGGCCGCCGGTGGCCGTGTCGAGTTCGGCGCGCGTCGGGGGGCGGCCGCCGGGCCAGCGGGAGGCGTCCCAGCCGTGCCCGAGCAGCACCTTGTCCTGCGGTCGGGCCGCCGCGAAGTCGCGTACGCGGACGAGGGCGGCCTCCAGGGAGGGGGCGCGGGACAGGTCGAGGCCGGTCAGCGCGAGGCCGGTGGAGGTGGTGTGCACATGGGCGTCGGTGAAGGCCGGGGTGACGAGCGCGCCGTCCAGGTCGACCACCTCGTCGACGCCGTCCGCGAAGGCGTCGGCGGCGCCCTCGGAGCCGACCCAGGCGACCTGGCCGCGCTCGACGACCATCGCGGTCGCGAACGGGTCGGCGGGGCTGTGGACCTCTCCTCGGCGGAGCAGGACGGTCTTCGACTGGGGGGCGCGCTCACTCATGAGCAACAGTCTCGCGCCTCTCCCCGGCCGCCCGGCACGGGGGACCCCTCAGATCCGCGGCGGCCGGGCCTCGTACGGGGTGGACAGGACGACCGTCGTCCGCGTCGACACCCCCGCGAGCGCCCGGAGCCGCCCGAGCAGCTCCTCCAGCTCGTGCGGGGTGGCCACGCGCACCTTGAGGATGTAGTTCTCGTCACCGGCCACGCTGTGGCAGGCCTCGATCTCGGGTACGCCGGCCAGCCGGTCCGCGATGTCGTCGGGGGCGCTGGGGTCGAAGGGTTTCACCGAGATGAAGGCGGTCAGGGGAAGCCCGACGGCCTCGGGGTCGACGACGGCCGCATACCCACGGATGACGCCGCGCTGTTCCAGCCGGCGCACCCGTTGGTGCACGGCCGACGTGGACAGGCCCGTGGCCTTGCCCAGATCGGTGTAACTCATCCGCCCGTCCTTGACGAGCAACTGCACGATTTGTCGGTCCAGCTCCTCCATGACGCAAGAACTTACAGTGCGCCTGATCTCCGCGTATACCTATGCGCCCCAGGTCATACCCGGTTTACAGGAGAGCGGCGCCCGGCACCTGCATGCGGCATGTGACGAATGCCACAGCACTCGTCAAGGCTTCGTGATGGCCTCGCGATTACCGCCGAGACGGGGTGGGAAGTGCTTGCTGTGGTCGTGGCCGCAGTGCCTTCACGGCCCAGCCCGAGGGGGAGAATCCCATGCAGAGTCTTAAGCGCCCTGGTCGCACCGCGCCCAAGCGGCTCCAGTCGGTCGTCGAGCCCCAGCCGGAGGGCGTCGAACCCGCCGACCTGGACTACTCCGACAGCTTCGACGCCGACGAGGCCGACGGCTTCGACGCGTACGACACCTTCGAGATGTACCGGGTGATCTGCCCGGACTGCGCGCAGCCCATCGCGCTGCTGGCGGACGAGGAGAGCCTGCCGGAGCACGCGCTGTGCGCCTCGCCGTGGAACCCGTTCGGGCTCACGGTCTGCGCCGGAACAGGGCGCGCGGCCTCCGAGGCCCGGCCCGCGGACGAGTCCGTGGAGCCTCAGGAGCAGGACACCGCACTTCTGCTGACGCTCCCTCAGGGGCTGGACTGGCGGACGCAGCCCTTCTCGCACGTCGGTGGCCCGGCCTCACGCCCGATGCGCGTGGCGACGTTGCGCCGCGCCGCCGCCTGAGCGCCGTTTCCGCGCTCGCTTCACCGGCTCAACTCCAGTAGCTGCCCTGCACCATGGCCCGCAGGCTGCCGTGGTGCAGGATCAGGCTGTCCGGATCGGCCGGGACGACGGCCTCGCCGAAGTACGCCTGCCGGTGGGCGATGCGCAGCATCACGATCGCCTGCCGCAGAGCGGCGTACAGGATGTAGAACTCCATGTCGCGCGGGGTGTGTCCGGTCAGTCGTGCATAGCGTTCCTCGACGCGTTCGCGGCGCAGGAAGTCGGGCAGTCCGCGCCCGCCGGAGGCGACCGTGAGGTCGTGGAAGAAGCGGTGCAGGTAGAGCGTCCAGCCGAGGTCCACCTCGCGCGGGGCGAGGGCGGCCATCTCCCAGTCGAGGACGGCCGCGGGCTCGAAGCCGTCGTAGATCACGTTCCCGATGCGGGCGTCGCCCCAGGTGAGCACCGGTGTGCCGGGCTCTCGCGGCCAGAGCTCGGCGAGCCTGGCGAACGCGTCCTCGATGAGCGGTGAGCGGGGCAGGCCGTCGACGACCCAGTGGTAGTAGGCGCGTTGGGCCGCGACATGGCGGTGGAGCGCGTCACCATCACCGGGGAGGGTGAGGAACTCGGCTTTCTCCAGCGGCACTTGATCGTGCAGCCGGGCCAACAGGCCGATCGTCGCCGCCTCCAGGTGTTCGCGCTGGGCGTCGCTCGCCGCGTGCAGCCAGTTGCCCTCGTAGGTGTACGGCATGACGTCGGGCGGTACCCGCCCCTCGACGCGCTGCATGACGAAGAACGGCGCGCCGAGCGGCTCGGGGTCCTCCTCCAACCAGAGCACGCGCGGCACGGGCACGTCCGTGTGCTGGGCCACCAGGCGCATCGTGCGGTACTGGCGGACCATGTCGTACCCCGGGAACACCGGGTAAGCAGACGGGTCGGCCGCGAGCCTCAACGCGCAGGCCCGGAAGGGAGGTTGAAGCCGCCTCGGGTGCTCGATGTCGAAGAGCAGGGTCTCGCTGGACATCCCGTTGGAGGCGGGGGCGGCGACGGCGGCGGCCCGGGCGCCGGGCAGGCGGGTGGCGAGCCAGGCCGTGAGCCGGCCGGCGACCTCCTCGGGGTCGCGGGTGCTGGTGCGGGGACGGGGTGCCGTGGCCATGTGACCTCCAAGGGGGCCGAGCTGCAACTGCCTTACGGCGCGACCGAGTCGAAGCCGGTGAAGCCGCTCGGGCCGTGTCTGCCGAACGAACCGTGTTCGAAGATCCCGTGGCCGGTCCGGCCGTCGAGGCGGAAGCGGGCGGCGTGGTCGGTCACCCCGTATCCGGCCAAGGGGTGCGGGCTCGACAGGTCGTAGCTGCGGCGGTCGGTCCAGCCGGGACCGCGCCAGGCGCCGTGCTGCCAGTCGTCGGCCGGCGGGTAGCCGGCGCCGATCGCGAGCGGGGAGGAGGTGAGGATCTCCGCCTGAAGCTCCAGCGGCTTGCGGACGTCCCCGAGGTGGATGAGGGCGCGCTCCGGGTGGCGGGTGCCCGGCCGGTAGGCGATCTCCGCCTGGGGCCAGCCGAGTTGGCGGTCGCGGCGGCCGGGGCGGACGAGGGTGGCGTCGTTCAGGGAGCGGTATCCGTCCGCGTCCTCCTGCATGATGACCATCAGGAAGCGGTCGTCGAAGCGGACCGGGCACCAGATCCAGTGGAAGCCCTCGGTCGGATGGTCCTGGGCGAGCCGCCCGCCCTCCTCGCCGGGCACGGGCCGCACGCCCCAGCTGCGGTCGCGGGTGCCGGTCCACGCGCCGGCCGTCAGCCGCGTCAGCTCGCCGCCGGCGCGCAGCCACCCCACGCACCGGCCCGCCTGCACGAACCGCTTCCCCTCCAGCGTGAGCCGCCCGCCGCGCCGCTGCTGGTGGTGCGGCTCCCACAGGGCCGGGAAGTCCGCCGACCAGTGGATCTCGTACGACAGTCCGTCGGGGTCGTCCGGGTCCGCCGCGCAGCTCAGCACGAAGTCGCGCAGCGGGCGCTCGACCCGGATGCGCAGGGGGCCGACCTCCAGCCGCATACGGTCCTCGCCGAGGGCGTCGGAGGCGCGGACGGCGTGCAGGCGATCTCCGAGGCGCAGGGTGGCGTAGGCGTCGATCACTCCGAGGTTGGGGTAGACCCCGAGGCCGGCGATCAGCAGGGCGCGGCCCTGGTGGTCGAGGACGTGGAAGATGCAGCGGTCGTAGGCGTTGCGGTCGCCGGTCGCGACGTGCTTCATCGACAGGGGCGCCTGGTGCACGGGGTACTCGTCGAGCGGCACGGGGCGGTCGTCGCCCATGAGCACACCTCCCTGGGGGCAAGGGATTTGACGGTACGTCAGACATCGCTTGGGTGAACAGATGCGTATCGGCCCGGAACCGTGGGGCACGTCCCGAACTGGCGCTCGATCGCATCTTTCGGTGACCTGTCGTCATACCTCCGCGTTGCCCCGGTATGACCCCCATCTCTTCGGCTGCGCCCGGGCGTCACCGCCAGCTCTTCGTCCCCGTGCGCCCCCGGTCCCTCCGCGCAGAATCGGTTCCGCCGGCTGCGCCGCCCCCGCAGGACCCGCCCATCTACCGTGAGCTGCTGCACATCTGGGCCGACCGGGGCCGCACGCTGCCGGGGCGCCACGACCCGGAGTGGGTGCGGCTGGCGGCTCCACAGGTGCGACCGGGGCAGTTCAGCGGGTTTCCGGACCCAGGAGGTGACGGGCGATGACCATCCGCTGGATCTGGTTCGTGCCCTCGACGATCTGCAGGACCTTGGCTTCGCGCAGGTAGCGCTCGACCGGGAAGTCCGCGGTGTAGCCGTATCCGCCAAGGACCTGGACGGCGTCCGTGGTGACCTGCATGGCGGCGTCGGTGCAGTGGAGTTTGGCCATGGCGGCCTGCCGGGCGAACGGCCGGCCGGCGTCCCGCAGTCGCGCGGCCGCGAGACAGAGCGCCCGGCCCGCCTCGATCCGGGTCGCCATGTCGGCGAGCAGGAAGCGCAGCCCCTGGAAGTCGGCGATCGGCCGCCCGAACTGCCGCCGCTGCCTGGCGTAGGCGACGGCCTCGTCGAGGGCCGCCTGGGCGACGCCGATCGCGCAGGCGGCGATGCCGAGCCGCCCGGAGTCCAGCGCGGCCAGGGCGATCGCGAAGCCCTGGCCCTCGTCGCCGATGCGGCGCGCGTCGGGGATCCGTACGCCGTCGAAGTGGACCTGGGCAGTGGGCGAGCCCTTGAGTCCCATCTTCCGCTCGGGGGCCGCGGCGCTCAGGCCCGCGGCGGCGCCGGGCACCAGGAACGCGGTGATCCCCCGGGCGCCCTCGCCGCCCGTGCGGGCCATGACGGTGTAGAAGTCGGCGATCCCGCCGTGCGTGGTCCAGGCCTTGGTTCCGGTGATCACCCAGGTGTCGCCCTCCCGCACGGCCCTGGTCCGCAGCGAGGCCGCGTCCGAGCCGGAGGACGGCTCGGACAGGCAGTAGGCGCCGAGCAGCCCGCCGCCGAGCATGGCGGGCAGGTACGCGGCCCGCTGCTCGTGCGTGCCGTGGGCGGCGAGGGCGTAGCAGGCCAGGGTGTGCACGCTGACGCCGAGCCCGACGGTGAGGCGGGCCGCGGCGAGCTCTTCGAGGACCTGGAGGTAGACCTCGTAGGGCTGGTCGCCGCCGCCGTACGCGGATTCGTACGGCAGACCGAGCAGCCCCGATGCGGACAGAAGGGTGAACAGCTCGCGCGGGAAGCGGCCGGCCTCCTCTTCCTCGGCGGCCGGCGGCGCGACCTCGCGGCGGGCGATGTCACGGACGAGGGCCATGAGGTCCCGGGCCTCGGCCGTGGGCAGCGGCCGGTCCACCGGGGGCGGCGCGCGGTCGGGCATGGCGGCCTCCTCCTTGCTGTCTGACCGACGGCTTCGCGCTGTGAGTATGCGCGCGGAACGCCGTCGCCGCACGGGCAGAAGGAAGGAGGAGACGCACGGACGTGCGTCAGTCCTCGCGGCGGGCCGGTTTCGGGGCCGGGAAGGAGGGGTCGAGTTCCTCGATGGCGCGCAGGGAGCCGCCCAGGGTCTTCACCAGCAGATCGCCCATGACCTCGCGGGAGAGTCCGGGGCGGTCGATCCATTCAAGAGTGGCTCCCTCGACGCCGCACACCCAGGAGAGCAGGCCCATGCGGGGCAGCGGCGGGATGTCGCTGCGGCCGTACGCGCCCTCGGCGATGGTCGACACGATCGCCGCGCGCACCCCGTCCCGGATCGCGTGCACCTCGGTGTCGAAGCCGACGCCACCGCTGACGATCGTCCGGTAGGCGGCCTGGTTGTGCTCCGCGTAGCGCAGATAGCCGTCGATGGTGCGGTGCACCCGGTCCACCTGCGGCAGTTCGAGGCCGCTCGCCGCGAAGGTGACCAGGTCGGCGACGGCGTCCTGGATGATCGCCAGGTAGTAGCCGCGCTTGGAGTGGAAGTAGTAGTAGATCAGCCCCTTGGCGACGTGCGCCTGGCGGGCGATGTCGTCCATCGACAGCGCGTCGTAGGACGTGTCGGCGAACAACTTCCGTCCGATGGAGATGAGTTCGGCGCGGCGCGCCAGTGAGCGCTCGGTGCCGCGTGCCCGGGGACGGGCAACTTCGCGCTGTTCGCTGATATTCAATTTCGACCCTGGTCTCGGGCGGTCGGCGGGACATCCGCAGTATGTCAGGTCAACCGTGCGTCAGATCACACCCGTCAGAGCAGCCCCAGTTGGGTGACCAGCATCGCGACGACCGCGACGAGGACCCAGCCCATGACGTGCTCGAGGATCTTCGGGCCGTCGGTGTCGGGGCCGCCGGTGCGGGCGCGGGCGGCGGTGGCTGTCTGTGCGGTCATGGTGTCTCGCTGAGGTCGGACGTCAGGGTGGACTCCCCCCACCGATCCGTCCACCTTGCCACCCGTCGGGGCTTTTGCGGCCGAGACCTTGCTCACACGGGCACCCCCACCGCCGTGAGGGCCGCGCACTGGCGCGCGGTCGGACGCGCCGGGAAGTAGAGGTAGCAGACGCCCCCGGAGCCGGAGACGACCTTGCCGCTCGCGTTGTACCGCTTGGTCCTGAGCCAGATGTTCTCGAACTCCCGCCGCCGGTACACGCGCCGCACCGCCGCGTCGTCCGCCGAGAACGGATCGTTGGCGATCACATCGCCCCCGGCCGTGAAGCCGATCACGGTCATCAGGTGCCCGGCGGTGCCGTACCCGGCTCCCGTGAGCTCCTCCTTGAGGAAGGACTGGGAGGTCATGGCCGGGATCCCGGCAGCGATGAGCGTCTCCAGGTCGGTGAGGGAGCCGAGCCGGGTGACCACGCCCTGGAGGTCCTTGAAGGTGGCCGCGTAGGCGGCGTTGAACGGCCAGTTGCCGCAGCCGGCGTACTGGTGGTCGTACGTGTGTCTCGCCGCGTGGCACACCTGCGGGTCGGCGTAGGACCGGTCGACCCATGCCAGTTGCTCCGGGGTGAGCCGGCCGCCCCAGTACTCGATGATCATCTGCGAGGAGGTGGGGCTGCACCAGGCCTCGCCGCCGCTGTCGTACTCGGGGTACTGGCCCCGGTGGATCTCCTGCGAGTAGCGCGGGACGGTCAGCTCGTGCGCGAGGCCGGGCACGGAGGCGGGGACGGTGAAACGGTCCGGGACGGCGGAGCCCATCGCGCCCAGCCGCCACACCGTCGGGGTGAGGTCGGCGCCGGGGCGGCGGTACAGGGTGAGACGGAGGCGGTAGGAGGCGAGGCGCAGGCCCGTCGAGGCGTCGTCGATCGCGAGGGTGTCGGTCCAGACGGTGCTTCTGCCGTCCTTCTGGCCGTCGACCGAGGTCCGTTTGACGTCCCGGTCGCCGGAGGCCCAGCGGCCCATCACATACCAGGGGGTGTCCGTGCCGTCGGAGTAGGCGCCTTTCAGCTCGATCTGGAGCCAGGTCCCGGCCGGGGTGCTCGCGTTCCAGGAGGCGATCACCTCGGTCGAGGGGACGGCGAGCCGGTGGAGCGGGGACGTCCAGGTCGCGTACTCCCAGGCCGCGGTCGCCTTGGTGTGCGGGTCGGTGTAGTCGACGGCGCCGTGCGGGGTCGCGATGGCGACGCCGGGGCGGGCGCCCGCCACCGCGCGGGTGCCCTTGGCGGCGCCGGTGCGCCAGTCGGCGTACGTGGTCCAGGCGCGGTAGTCGACGGATCGGGCGGGGGCCGATTCGGCGTCCCCCGTGTCCGCGGCGGCGGCTGCCGGGTCGGCGGCCATGGCGGCCGGGGCCGAGCCCCCCGCCACAGCAGCGGCGACCGCGGCGGCGAGGACCGTTCTGCGGGACGGCTGTTCGGCTCTGCTCATGGGCGAGATGACCCCCGAGGTGTCGGCACGGCTGTGCGCCCACTATGGACGGGGGCGGGCACGCCTTCCAGCACCTCCGCCGTGCCACGCCCGCCAAGAGGGGGTCGTGTCACCGGCTTGGGCGCGGCGAGCGACACCCCGGCCGTAGACTTTCGCGCCGAACCGATGCCCCTTCTCCGCACCCCAGGACCCGCCATCCGCCAGCTCGCCTCCCGGCTCCGCCGTCTGCCCCCGTCCTGCGGGCCGGTCCGTCTGATCGGCGTCGACGGGCACGCCGGTTCGGGAAAGTCGACCTTCGCCGGGCAGCTCGCCGAGGCGCTGGGGGGCGCGCCGGTGCTCCGTCTCGACGACATCGCCAGCCACGACGAGCTCTTCGCGTGGACCGGGCGGCTGCTGCCCCAGGTGATCGAGCCCTTCGGCCGCGGCGAGAGCGCGCACTACGCCGCCTACGACTGGCGTGCCCGCCGCTTCGGCCCGCCCCGCCCGCTGCCCGCCGCCCCCGTCGTCCTGGTCGAGGGAGTCGGCGCGGGCCGCCGCGCCCTGCGGCCGTTTCTGGCGTGCCTGCTGTGGATGGACGTGCCGCCCGAGGAGGCATGGGCACGTGGCCGCTCGCGGGACGGAGAGGAGCAGCGGGAGTTCTGGGACGGGTGGGTTCCGGCCGAAGTCCGCCATTTCGCCGAGGATCCGTCGCGACCGTACGCCGATCTGCTGGTGCGGCAGTTGAAGCAGGGGTACGAGGTGCTGCCGGGGCCGATGGGAGAGCTTGGTCCGCACCAGGATGTCACCCACCGTGAGGGACCACCCGCGATGTGGTGAACCTGTGAAGAGCCGTACGTTCGAACTTCGCCAACCGCTTCAACTCCGCTTGACCGACGGCCCGTACAGGACTTACGTTCTCAATGTGCGGCATTCGAAGCCGCCCTCAGACGCGAAGCCCCCGGTTGTTCCCCCGTGATCGGGGGCTTCGTTCTGTCCGCAGCCCGTCCCCCGTCCCTTTTCCGGACGCGACGCGACACGGATCGCTCACCCAGGGTCACCGCGCGGGATGCGCCCCGTCTGCTCCCAGCGCGCCGAGCGGCTGGTACGACACCCTACGGCGGGCGACGCTCACGCAGGTACGATGCCCTCGGTGCGACCTGGACAGTTGCTGCGCGCACCTTGCAACTCCGGTCCGCGGCACAGCGGTTCGACCAAGGCAGCCGACGGGCGAGAACTCGGCGGCACACCGACGGGGGCACGGTTTGTGGGGGACGTGATGGACTTCGGCACGCAGGGCCCCGAGGCCCCGGCCGACGCGGCCGACCTCGCCTGGCTGCGAGGCGTGGACGCCTACACGATGGGCGCCTATCCGCAGGCGGAGGAGGAGTTCCGCACCGCGGTGCGGATCGATCCCGGGATGGCCGACGGCTGGCTCGGGCTGCACGCGCTGCGCGTCGACACGACGACCGCACTCCTGCGGATGTTCCGGCACCGCGAGCGCTTCGGCGAGCAGCGCACCCGGCACCGCCGCACGCTCAACTCCTGGTACTGGCTGGGCTGGTGGGTACAGCCCGTGCTGGAGAGTGCGCGCGATCTGCTCCTCGCGCACGCCTCGCACTGGCTGGACGGCCGCCATGTGCCCGAGCTGGACCGGGCGCTCGCCGGACTCCCGCCCGTCGACACCGATCACCAGGTCCGCTTCCTGCACGCCTGCCGCGCCTACCTCGTCAAGGACTGGGAGCAGTTGGTCCGGCACACCGACCCGCTGCTCGACGATCCGCTGCTGGGCATCGAGGCCGGCCTGTTCGGCGGGATGGCCCGGGTGCGCCTGGAGATGTACGGACAGGCCGAGCCGCTGCTCTCGGCGGCGCTGATGCGCTGCCGGAGCGAGCAGCCGCAGCGCAAGGAGCTGCGGTACTGGCTGGCCCGGGCCCACGAGGGCACCGGCCGCTCGGCGGCGGCCCTCCCCCTGTACCGGGCGGTGCACCGCGTCGACGCCGCCTTCATGGACACCTCGGCCCGGCTCGCCGCGATCGCCGAGGGCGACGGATACGACGACACGGCCGACCTCGCGGCGATCACTCTCATCGGCGTCGGCCAGGACATGGTGGACGGCCCGGACGGCTTCGACCCGTTGTTCGGCGCGGAGGGCCGGGACCTGAGGCTCGGCGAGCCCTCCGACCTGCCGCCGGTCGTCCCGCTGCCGCCGGTGGCCGAGCCCCCGGTGCGAGAGAAGAACAGCGGCCCCTCGCCGCTGCCGGCCGGGCCCACGGACCCCGTGTTACTCGAGGAGGCACTCGCCGAGCTGGAGCGCATGGTGGGCCTGGAGCCGGTGAAACGCCAGGTCAAAGCGCTGTCCGCACAGCTCAACATGGCCCGGCTGCGGACCGGGCAGGGCCTGCCGGTCCAGCCGCCGAAGCGGCACTTCGTCTTCTCCGGGCCCTCCGGCACCGGCAAGACCACGGTGGCCCGCATCCTCGGCCGCGTCTTCTACGCCCTGGGGCTGCTGGGCGGCGACCATCTCGTGGAGGCCCAGCGCGCCGACCTGGTCGGCGAGTACCTCGGCCAGACGGCCGTGAAGGCCAACGAGCTGATCGACTCCGCCCTCGGCGGCGTCCTCTTCGTCGACGAGGCGTACTCGCTCTCCAACTCCGGCTACGGCAAGGGCGACGCCTACGGCGACGAGGCGTTGCAGGTGCTGCTGAAGCGGGCCGAGGACAACCGGGACCACCTGGTGGTGATCCTGGCCGGCTACCCGGAGGGCATGGACCGTCTGCTCGCCGCGAACCCCGGGCTGTCCTCCCGTTTCACCACCCGCGTCGACTTCCCCTCCTACCGACCCCTCGAACTGACCTCCATCGGCGAGGTGCTGGCCGCGGAGAACGGTGACGTGTGGGACGAGGAGGCCCTGGACGAGCTGCGCTCGATCGCCGGGCACGTCGTCGACCAGGGGTGGATCGACGAGCTGGGCAACGGGCGCTTCCTGCGGACCCTGTACGAGAAGAGCTGCGCGTACCGCGATCTGCGGCTGTCGACCTACCCGGGCATGCTGACCCGGGACGACCTGTCGACCCTGCGACTGCCGGACCTGATGCAGGCGTACGGCGAGGTCCTGTCGGGTCGGGGGCCGCAGGACCCGTCAGCGATGTGACGGACCCTGCGGCTCACCGCCGAAAACGCACCGGCCTTCCAGCGAAGCGCCTAGGCCGTGTCTTCAATTGATCTTGAGTAGTGGATCATGGTCGTGTGATACGTCGCCATGAACTGTCTGATCAGGAGTGGGAGTTCCTCCGT
>NZ_JBITCT010000052.1:18800-69657 GCF_044453465.1 Streptomyces sp. NPDC051677 | reverse complement strand
CGACGGACGTCGAGCTCGCCGCATAACCCCAGCAACCCCGAACCACACCAAACCCGTCAGGGGCGCCTTGACGGAAGACATAGAGGCACCCCCCGATCAGCGACGCGGTGTGCGTGATGTTGAAGGCGCTGTGAGGGGTGGTGTCATGGCCTGGCGGTCCGTGAGGCGGCCGGCCTGGGTGGTGGCTGGGTCGTAGGCGGGTAGGTCAGTCATGCGGCGCAGGCGCCAGACGAGGACTTCGCTGATGGAGTCGGCGGTGTCCAGTTCCCTGCGGGCGGCGGCCTCGGTGAGGAGAGCCTGCGGGTTGTGGCCCGCCTGTGTGGCGTCGGAGAGGGTGGCGGCCAGGGCGTCCCAGCCGGGCTCGGCAAGGAGGGTTTCGGCGAGGTCGGGCAGGGCGGCGCGCACGGTGGTGGCGTGGTGGCGGCGCAGGGGCGGGGCGATACGGCGGCCCCGTTCGCGTAGCACGGCGAGCGGTTCGGCGGCTGCCTGCTGGTAGGCGGACCGCAGGTGTGCGGCGGCCCGGCGGGCGGCCTCGGCCTGCTGGGCGTGCTGCCGCTTGGCGTGCCAGTGGGCGGCGGCGATGGCGAGGAAGATCAGCGTGTCCAGGACCATCGCGGTGCCGGCCCCGTCCTCGCCCCGGCCGAACGCGGGCCCGCTGTGCACCAGGTCGCGGGCTGCCCGGCGCAGGCCATGCGCGTGGCGGAACTCGGCTCGGGTATGAGAGCGGGAGGCTCGCTCGAACTCCCAGGCTGCCTGACGCAGTTCGTTGCGGGTGTGGAGGGCGGAGGTCTTGGCGAGGGCATCGAGGACCTCGCCGGTGGCGGCGATCTGAGCTGCAGCCGTGCCTTCGTCGCCGCTGTGGTCGAGGACGAGCAGTGCCGCCCAGGCCGCGTGAGTGGTGGTGCGCCGGGCCGTGGCGGGTGCCGAGGGCGCGGCAGGGCGTTGTGACTGCTCGTTGTCGGTGGTCTCCGGTGAGGCGGAGTTGGTGGTGAAGCGTTCCTGGATGCGGGGCAGGGACAGGTCGGGTGCGAGCTTGGACCCGGAGAAGAAGATGGGCTCGCCGTCCTTGTTGCGGTCGCCGGGCAGAGCGACCGTGTAGCCCTTCAGGTCGCCGGAGGGCAGCACCTTGGTGCGCACGAGAAGCCCGGCGTCCTTGAGGCGGTCGAGGAACTCGTCGGTGGAGGCGGAGCCGGCGACCGCCCGGCGTACGGTTTCGCGCAGTTCCTCGCGCGCGGCGCGGTCGCGGCCCAGGCGTTCGGCCTTGTGCCGTTCGGCGCTGGTGGTGCGCCTGGCGGCGGTGCCGTCGCCGGATGCGACGCGGCGCAGGTTGTAGTCGGCTTCAATGCGGCGGCATTCGGTCTGGGCGCGACGGGCCTCGTTGTGCAGGCGGGGCCGGCGGCCGTCGTCGCGGACCAGGGTGGCGATGATGTGGATGTGGTCGTCGGCGTGCCGGACTGCGGCCCACCGGCACGCGCTGTCGTCGCCGTCGGGAGCGATGCCGGTCGCGGCGACCGTGCGGCGGGCGATGTCGCCCCACTGCTCGTCGCTGAGGATCGGGTCATCGGGGGCAGCCCGCACGGACAGGTGCCACACGTGCTTCTTCGGACGCCGGTGGGCTGGCAGGGCGTTGACGGGCTGGTCGAGCAGCCGCTGCAGCTGCTCGTAGGTGGCCTTGGGGTCGCGGCCGGGGTCGGGGGTGAGTGGGTCGAAGGCGGCGACCAGGTGCGGGTCGATGTGCTCCTCGTCGGTGCCGGGGCCGTACAGGTAGCGGATCAGCCCGATCGTCTCGCTGCCGCGTTTGTGGATGCTGGGGATCACTCAGCGGCACCGCCGTCACGGTGGGCCAGCAGCGCATCGGCGGCATCGTCCATGCGCAGGGCCGCGATCCGCACCGCCTCGGCCGTGGCGTCGAGGCGGGGTGCGTCGGCGCCGGAGTTGAGGGCCTTGGCGACCTGGTTGAACAGGCCGTGGATGCGGCCAAGGTGCCGGCGGGCGGCGAACAGTTCGTTGATGACCTCGCGTTCGGTGGCGATCTCCGCGGCGGTACGGGTCAGGTCGCGGGCGGCCTTGTCGACGGCGTAGGCGAGGAAGGCGGCGTTGGACATCTCGCAGTGGGTGGCTGCGTCGGTGAGACGCTTGAGCTCGGCGTCGTTCATACGGCAGCTGGGCTGGTGCGGACGCAGCTTCTCCTTACGCGGACGCTGACGCTTGCGCGACAGGGACTCGGCGTGCCGATTCCCTCCTGGCTGCGGGCCGTCCTCGGCCGCTGCCTGACGGTCCGGCGCCCCCTGGCGCTGGCCTGTTCCCGCCACCCCCGGGGCGGGAACTCCGGGAGCATTGCTCCCGGGACAACTTGCTGCGCTGTTCAGGCCGATGGTCATCTCCTGCTGGGGGGTGAGGAGTTCGTCGTTCGAGTCGTGCATTGCGCGGTCTTCCTTGGGCGTTGTGGGTGGATCCGGCTCAGTGGGGGTGGCTGGCGCGAGCGGCCTTCAGCTCGGCCTTGACGGTGCGGACGACCTCTCCGGCGGTGTCGCTGGCGACGCTGTAGCCGTCTTCGCGCACGGCGTCTTCCAGCAGGTCGCGGGAGAGGCGTCCGGCCTTGTGGTGGATGCGGTGCGCGTAGTCGGTGAGGACCTCCCGAGTCGCGCGCGGCTTGTGGCCCGGGCACTTCGGCTGCGCCCGCCTAGTCCTGCCCGGATCGGTATCCGGCGGCACCTTGCCCGGTTTCGGCTCCGGGCTGCTGGCGGTGTGGGCGGGCCGTTGCGGGCGGTTTTCGGGCTCCGTGCGGGCTGCCCGGTGGGCGGTGTCATCGCCCGCATCGTTCTCGGGCGGACGGGCCGGATCCTCTGCCCGCTTCGTTGCCGTGGCGCGCGGGCGGGTGGGCGTGGAGCCGCCCGTCGTGCCCGAGGCGGGGGCGGGCCAGCGCGGGGGCAGGAGGATGGAGGCCAGCGCGACGGCCTGTTGCCGGGTGCCGAGCTTGCGCAGCAGTAGCTCGTCCTGGCGCGCGTCGCGGTCGACGTCGGCCTGTTCCAGGGCCTGGTGCAGGCGGCGGGTGAGGCGCCGGCCCCGCCGGTTGGCGCGTTGCTCGGGTGGCATGGCCTTCGCCCGGAGGATCAGAGCGACGGCCCGGTCGAGGGCTCGCTCGCGGATGATCCGGGCGGCGTCCGCGTCCCGGTCGGCGATCCCAAGGCGGGCCAGCAGCCGCTCACGTCCCTGTCGGGCGAGGACGGCGGCCAGGCTGTGTGAGTCGGCGTGCGGGCTGCGGTGGCGGAGCTCGATGCCCATGGCCAGGTGCCAGAGCATCGCCGCCATGACCGGGCCGACGACGGCCCGCACCGTGCCGCCCAGCAGCCCGGACTCCGCGTAGGCGGGCAGGATCTGGACGGCCGTGATGACCCAGGTCAGGGTTCCGGGCAGGCCGGGTGCCTGCTTCGGGCCATTGAGGTTCTGCCGGGCGAGCAGGGCGGTGGCGAACAGGGCGAGCTCGGCGGCGGCGAACATCGCGGCACGCTCGATGGTGCTGCCCATGTCCAGGTAGTCGGCGGCGAACCGCCAGCTGGTGTCCGCGCTGTACGCGGTGCAGCCGATCGCGGCGACAGCGGCAACCCGGACGGCGGCGGTGCCACGTCGCTGCCCGACGCCGGACTTCCCGACTCGCCGCCGCCGCCGCCATCCAGCGAGCAGAGCGATGACGAGCAGCAGGACTGCGGTAGCCGCAGTTGCGGTGCTCCAGTGGGGCAGGGGCGACAAGGCGCCGGTGCCGGCGCTTATGTGTGCGGTGTTGCCGAGGGTCATGCAGACGATCTCCAAGGGGAGGAAGGCGAGGGGTCGAGGGGCGTTCACGGAGGGGGCGTACACGCGGGCCCCCTTCTAAAGGGGGCCACGCGCGTGATCGCTCGGGCACGTGTACGACGTGGACGCTCGCGTGATCGTTCTACCTGCGGTTTTGCGATGAGCGTGGACGCCGTGGGCGGTTTTCCGGGGCGTGTGCGCGCCATGGGCGCGTGTACGGTCGCGTGATCGCTTCCGAGCGTTGTCGGCGGGGCCTCAGCCGACGACGCCGATGTGGCGAGCGGAAGCGTAGTAGCGGGCCTGCTGCCCGCCTCCGGCTCCGCCGGCCGCTCCGTCGGCCTTCATGGCAAGGCCGGTGCCGACGAGGCGCTCCAGATGGCGGCGGGCCTTCTCCACGTCGGCGCGCTCGGGGTTAGTGTCGCCGGACAGACGCATCGCCAGGTCGCGGGTCGTCAGCCCGTTCGGGGCGTCGCGGAGGAGGACCACGGGATCCAGCGTCGGTTCGACCATGGTGGTTCCGCGCTGGTGGTCGTGGACGACGTTGAGCGGGCCGATCTCGCCCGTCACGGTCTTGAGGTGGTGGATCGTGACGGCGGGGTCCGCTGCCTTCCCCTCGATGAACAGGACGCTGCCTGCACCGGAGGTGAGCCAGGTGGAGCCGTAGACCCGGTCGAGGGCGGGGCGCTGGCCGCGCGGCGCGTCGGCTGCGGCCTTGCGCTGGTGGTGCAGCTCCATGACCTCGACGCCATTGCGCAGGGCGCGCATACGAGCGTTGTGGTAGGCGACTGCCAGACCGTCGTCGACCATCGTGCTGACGGCATCCTTGAGGCTGTCGATCACGATCGTGTCGGCGCCGTGTGCCGCCGCCAGGTCGGCCAGCAGGTCGGGCTCCTTGTCGACCGTGGCGGGCAGCGGGCCCTCCCAGACGACGAGCCGTTCGCGTAGCCGCTGCTCGTCGTGGGGGTCGACACGGCGGGCCATGGCGCGGGCGATCTGCTTCGGCCGGTCCATCGCCAGGTAGAGCACGCGCTTGCTCTCGGCGACAGGCAAGTCGAGGACCTTGCCCTGCAGGCCGAGACGGGCGAAGACGACCTGGTGGGCCAGGGTCGTCTTTCCTACGCCCGGTGCGCCGACAATCATCAGGCACTCGCCGGAGGCCCACGCGGTCTGGTCGCGTGTACCCCACAGGGGCTCGGCGTCCGCGCCGGTCTTCGTGACGAAGTCCCAGCCGTCGGAAATGTAGCGGGACAGCCGTCCGCTGCCGGAGGCCAGGGCCCGCTCGCGCTCCGCGCGCAGGTCCGCCTCGAAGGCGCTGCGGATCACGTCCGGATCGGCACCCGGCTCCTCGGTCTGCTGCCGCAGGCGCACGCTGAGGGCGTGCAGGCGGCGCCGGTCGGCCTGGCGGCGCACGATGTGCGCGTGGTGCTCGGCGTCACCGACCGAGGGCGAGGCGCTGGCGAGTTGGTGCAGGTAGACCGCACCGCCGACTCGGTTCAGATCCCCGGCCGCGTCGAGGCGCTCGCTCAGCACGATGGGGTCGGTGGGCAGGTCGTCGCCCCGCAGGGCGAGGAGCATGCGCCAGACCGTCTCGTGCGCGGGCCGGTAGAAGTCGGTGGCATCCAGGATGCCCCGGACCACATCCACGGCCTCGCTCAGGTGCATGCACGCGCCGAGCACGGCCTGCTCGGCAGCCAGGGCATACAGGGGCTCGCCCGGGCCGCGGAGGCCCGCTTCGGGGTCTCCGTCCGATGGCTGGTGGGATGGAAAATGGTGTGGCAGGCCCGTACTGTGGGCCATAGGACTCCTCTCCCGGCAGGCCATACGGAGCGCCAACTCCGGCCACCGGCACAGATCGTCATGGTTGGGCGGTTGTGAGGGTTTCCGCTTCGCCCCCGGTGTTCCAGCACCGGGGGTTTCTGCTTGTCCGGCCGCGTTCACCGCCGGACGCCCTAAGCCTACCCCAGGCATTCGGGAAACATCTAGTTGCATTTGGCTCCGGAATGGTGTTAGCTAGTTCACCCTAGGCCGCATCCGTACGGCCAGCCCCGCACGACGAGGAGGTGAACATGGCCAGCGGCAAGGGCGACGACGACCCGCGCGCGGTACAGGGGCGGCCCCCTGTTGAGAACAACATCGCCGAGCGAGTGAAGCTGGAGCGCGAGGCCCGCGGCTGGAGCGTGGTGACCCTGGCCGAGAAGATGGCCGAGGCCGGCCACCCCGTGGGTCAGTCCGCGATCTGGCGCATCGAGAGCGGCAAGCCGCGCCGCCGGGTCAACACCGACGAGGCGCTCGGTTTCTGCAAGGTCTTCGACATGACCCTCGATGAACTCGCCAGCCCGCCAGGGCAGATAGCCAACCCGATCATCCGGCGGCTGGTCGGCGAGTATGTCGAGCTATGGAAGGAATGGCGTTCCCTGGGCAAGTCCCTGGACGCCATCCAGGACCAGCTCCGGGACTACACCAAGGCCAACCCGGACCAGGACACCATGGTCCGCAACATGCTCGCCCACGAACTGGACGTGGCCTCCAACGGCGACTTCCATCGTCACAAGGGCGTCCGCTCCCGGCTGATCCGCTGGCTTGGCGACGCCTTCAACCCGTCGGCCGCCGCCGACGCTGACGTCGACGAGTAGTCGACCCCGGCGCGAGGCCCTCGGTGCTGCGAACACCCAGGGCCCTCCACTGCGGCGCCTTCGCGCGTCTGCGCAACCGCCCAACCAACCACCACCACGACCGGTCCGACCGGAGTTGGCGCTCCGTACGTGACCGGGTGAGGAGCCCTCTTGCCCGAGTTCCCCCTGCCCATCACCCAGCTCGCCCTGCTGCTCGGCGTTCCCGAGGGAGCCCTACGCACCCTGATGGCCGACCGGGACGACGAACCCGGCGACCCCACCCTCGTCGGGCTCACCGTCGAGGAGGCCGCCCGCCGCCTCGGCATCGGCCGGACGAAGATGTACGAGTACGTCTCCTCCGGGGAGATCCCCTCCGTCAAGATCGGCAGCCTGCGCCGCATACCTGCCGAGGCGGTCGGAGAGTTCCTGGCTCGCCGCTACCGGGCCACGGACTTCGGCGCCGCAGCCTGAGCGGGGCGCGCATGGCACAGCCCCGAAAGTCCCAGAAGCTCCGCCAACCCAACGGCGCTTCCACCATCTACCTCGGCAAGGACGGCCGTTGGCACGGCCGGGTCACCGTCGGTGTCAAGGACGACGGCACCCCTGACCGCCGCCACGTCAGCCGCAAGACCCGCGCCGACGTCACCAAGGTCGTGCGCGAGCTGGAGAAGCAGCGTGACTCCACCGGTGTCCGCAAGGTCGGCCAGATCTGGACGGTCCAGACGTGGCTGACCCACTGGGTCGAGAACATCGCCGCGCCGAGCGTCGGCGAGAACACCATCGATGGCTATCGCGTGGCGGTCTACCACCACCTCGTTCCCGGTCTGGGCGCCCACCGCCTGGAGAAGCTGGAGCCCGAACATCTGGAGCGCTTCTACCAGAAGATGCAGGCCGGCGGCAGCGCCGCCGGAACCGCCCACCAGGCGCACCGCACCATCCGTACGGCCCTGAATGAGGCCGTTCGCCGTCGCCATCTCACCACCAATCCGGCCTCCGTAGCCAAGGCTCCCAAGTTGGAAGAGGAGGAGGTCGAGCCGTATTCGGTCGAGGAGGTGCAGCGACTTCTCCTCGAAGCGGGGAAGCACCGCAACACCGCACGCTGGGTCATCGCCTTGGCGCTGGGCCTGCGCCAAGGCGAGGTCCTTGGCCTCAAGTGGGAGGACGTCGTTGTCGACAACGGCGAAGGGGGTGTGATTCGCGTACGACGTGGACGGCTGCGGCCCCGCTACAAGCACGGTTGCGGTGACAAGTGCGGTCGCAAGCCTGGCTACTGTCCGCAGAAGATCAGCGTCCGGCGCGAGACCAAGGACACCAAGTCCCGCGCGGGCAAACGCCCTATCGGTGTGCCTGAGGAGCTGATGAAGCTGCTGCGGCTGCACAAGCAGGAGCAGGACCGCGAACGCACGCTCGCCCGCGACCTGTGGGTGGAGAAGGGGTTCGTGTTCACCTCGCCGATCGGCGAGCCGCTCAATCCCAACACCGACTTCCACAAGTGGAAGGCGCTGCTGAAGGCTGCCGACGTCCGCGACGGCCGCCTCCACGATGCCCGCCACACTGCCGCGACCGTGCTGCTGATCCTCGGGGTCACCGACACGGTCGTCGACACCCTCATGGGCTGGGAGCCCGGCAAGTCCGCCCGGATGCGTCACAGGTATCAGCATCTCACCGCCCCTGTGCTCCAGCAGACCGCCGCGAAGATCGGTGGCCTGCTTTGGGGCACGCCGGCCCGGTCTCAGCCGTCCATCGGAGGTTCCTCGGCCGGCCTGAACCAGAGTCTTCCCGCTCCGGTCGACCAGGTGGTCTACGTGACTCGCCTCGGTGAGCGGCGCGTTCCGTTCCTGCGCCGCGAGCACGCCGAGGCGCTCGTCGAGCAGTGGGGTTCCGGCCGGCCTGACCGCCCTGCGGAGGTCGAGGAGTGGGATCGCGGTAAGTGGGAGGACGAGGGGCCGGGCGGCATGCGGGCCATCCGTGACCGGATGCCCGACCGCAAGCTCGTCTTCCACGCTCATGCCCTCTTCGCCCCTGGCGGAGAGCGATTGAACGTCGGCGGCTCCGAGCAATGGTCGGTGGCTGCCTGGGAGTTCGAGGCTGACCTCTACACGGACTTGTCATTGCGCTGGCACACCACTCGGCGTCCTGGTCAGGAGGTCGAGGCCCAGGTCCGCGGTACGGACAAGGAAGCCGTGGCCGCCGCCTTCGTCGAGGCGTGTGCGCAGGCTGTGGATCGTGCGAGGGATCCGGGCAAGTACGGCGACAGCGACGAGTGGTAGTCGATGTCGACGGGATGGGCTGCACCAGCGCTGGTGCAGCCCATCGGCCGTTTCGAAGCCGTATGGGTGTGATCGCGCGCTGGCTGGGGCGGCTGGGTGCACCTCCCAGCGTAAGGAGGGCTGCCGCGGCGGAGGCGAGCGCGAGCCCGGTGAACAGGCCCGGGTAGCCGCCGAGCGGGCTGGCCAGCGTGGCTCCGCCGCCGCTCGACGGCCTCGCGTTAAGTCGGCCCGTCCTGGCCAACGGCATCTACCTGAGCTGCGGCATGGTTACCCCGCACTGCGAACGTTCCTGGCACGAGTTGCTGTCGCCGAGGTAGCCGCGCCTCAGTGCGTCAGTTGGTCGAACACATCGTCCGGCAGCGTCTTGATGTACGCGATGCGTGCACGGATGGCTGCCTCGAGATTGGCCAACGACAAGCTCACCGACGGCTCGACGAAGTCTTCGTTGCCCGCCTCGGCGGTGAGCAGAGCAACAGCGTCGTAGTTGCCTTCCTTGACCATGCGTTCGAAGAAGATCTTGTACCGTCCTATGTACGAGGCCCCCTCGAAAATAGGGTCAGCCTTGAACGGCATGTTCTTAGGCACCTTGACCTCGCGCAACGAATCCGGCGCGCGTTCCACGAGCATGATGAAACCGAACCAGGGCTTCAATTTGCCGAACAGGCCGCGTTCCACGGCCATCTGGGAGTCGGCCGCGAGCCCGAGGGCTTCCTCGGTCCGGTTGTTGTAGTTGTTGCCGAACGAGGGGCCTCGCTGGGACTTGAACTCCATCGCCGCGATCAGGGAGCCGCGGTAGAGCACCAAGAGATCCCAGTTCTTCGCCGGGCGGAAGTACGCCGGCAGATTGTTCTTACCGGTCGTGCGTACCTCAAGGGTGATGTCCGGATCATCCCGCCATAGTTTCGCCACGGCTTCCTGCATCGCGTCCATCTGCTTGCCACCCGTGACGGCTGCACGGTTGCCGGTGTCCTTGACTCCGGTCGCCTGCCCCTGCTTCGCGGCTTGCAAGTCCAGGCCGGTCCAGTAGCCGAGAACAGCGGCGCGCCAGGTCTCGACAGGTGTCAGGTCGCTCATGGCCCTCTTCTTCTAATTGGATGCTCAGATGCTGCCGACAGGAAGCCCGTACGCTTCTTCGGCCGCACGCGTCGCGGCCGCCCTGTCGCCGGCGCGGAACGCCTCACGGAGCTTGGAGGCGATGTCGTCGGGGATCGTTTCGGGGCGCGGGACGGTGATCTTCCGCAGGTACTGCGCCTGGAATCGCAGCGTGCCGCCACGCATCTTCACGCCGTAGGCGCTCACGAATGCCTCTGCGATCCGAGAGAGCAGCAGCCCGCCAAGCACCTCCATGTCCCACGTCGACGAGACGATGTAGTACAGGTTGTGGTGCGGGTAGTAGCCGCCAGGCTCCAGTACCGGCGTGATCTGGGCTTTCATGTCCTGAAGCAGCAACTTCGGTCGTTCGGCGAGACCCGGGTAGACCTTGTCGATGGTGCGGTGCCACGTGCTCGGGCTCTTCCTCGCGACGAACCGCTTCTTGACGTTCGGGTGCGAGGCGAGTGCGGCCTCGAACTTCGGGTAGTCCGCGAGATCCACGAGCGTGCCTTCGTCGTCCCATGGGTTGAGCAACATCTTCGAAGGCGTTGTGAGGCGACCTGCGCGGATGTCGTCGGCCATGACGATGGGCGTCAGCCGATCTTGCTCGACGTCGATGCCGGCTTCTGTGCTGATGATGTAAGCCTTGTCGGCCCCGGTCGCGACCCCGATGCTGATCTTCGTTGTGCCGTCGGCTTCGAGCGTCGGGAACGTCTCCTGAAGGAGCTCCAGCAGCTTGATGGTGTGCGGGGATCCTGCGGGCCAGAAGTCGTCGGTCTCGAACCAGCTGGGCAGGCGCGCGCCCTGCCATCCCTGGCCCGAAGCCTCCTCTGCTGTGCCCCGTACGAACGCCAGGGCTTCGCTCGCGGAGGCCGCCCCGAACGCGGCAGTGGTGTCGATGAACGTGGCGCTGCCCTGCTCGGAGTTGGCCAGTACCGTGATCGCCGGGTAGGCCGAGACCTCTGCTTCAAAGGCATCCACGTCGTGCATCTGCCACACCGACTCGACCGCATAGCGAGAGGTCACGAGGCCCCGCAGGTGTTTCCCGTACGCGTTCCGCATCCAACGGTCCGCGCAGATGAACCCAACCCTCCCGCCGCTTGCGAGCATGGACAGTGAACGCTCGTAGAAGCCGACATAGATGTCCGCCCGTCCACGCATCGTCCGCCACGTCTTGCGGTAGGCAGCCTCGGTCTCATCATCGAGATCCTCGGTACGGATGTACGGCGGGTTGCCGATCACGAAATCGACATCCGTCGGTACCTTGTCGAGAAGGAAGTCGCCATGACGCAGCCAGCCTGCAGACAGGGTTCGGGCCTCTGCGGGACTTGCCCCAGCGGCTTGGAGCATGTCCGCCGACTTCTTCCGGCAGGTCGCGACATGCTCGTGCTGGAGGTCGAGACCGTATAGACAGTCAGCCAGCGCTGACAGCTCCGTGCCGTGGACCTTTGCCGACTCGAGCAGTCGCTCCAGCACAGGAACGAAAAAGGCTCCGGACCCGATCGACGGCTCAACGAGCTTCATCTGCGTGAGGTCCTTGTTTGCCGTGTAGCCGACCAAATCAAGAATCGTCTCGACGACCCATCGACGGGTGAAGACCTCGCCATACTCGACCTCGTCGGGGGCAGCTGCAGCCATGGGTTCCTCTCGTCACGGCTCACTGCACGAGCCCTCGTCTCAAGGCTATCGGTGGGCACGACCACCAGAGGACTTCTCGCTACTACTCGGATTCGTGGCTCCATGGTGACTCGTCGAAGCTCTCCTCCATGATCAACGGAGTCCAGCCTCCCCTTGTGCCTCCGGCAACAGGCACGTGACGCAGCGGGGCAGCCGTCAGCTGATCAACCTCGGACTCACCCGCACCAGAGGCTCGCTCGTGAAGGATCGTGACCGTCCGGTCGCGCCAACTGAGACCAAAACTGAGACCACGCACGACGAAGGGCCCCACCGCGAACGGTGGGGCCCTTCGACATCGTGCCCGGTGAGGCACTGGCGGAGGATACGAGATTCGAACTCGTGAGGGGTTGCCCCCAACACGCTTTCCAAGCGTGCGCCCTAGGCCTCTAGGCGAATCCTCCGCCGCAAACAATACAAGACGTTGAGGAGTGCTCGCGAACTCGTTCCCCCCGCTCAGATCCTGTAGCCTGTGCGAAGCCCCTCACGCGGCGCTATCTGACTGAACTCCCCCAGGGCCGGAAGGCAGCAAGGGTAGGTTGGCTCTGGCGGGTGCGTGGGGGGCGCTTGCGTTTCACCGGTGGCCGATGCCCGGGATCGTGCGTGGGGCCCGATGTCAGTGGTCGCCTATAACCTCGTATGCGTGTCGTCTCTCGCGCTGTACCGCCGCTATCGCCCGGAGTCGTTCGCCGAGGTCATCGGGCAGGAGCATGTCACCGACCCGCTGCAGCAGGCGCTGCGGAACAACCGGGTCAATCACGCGTACCTGTTCAGCGGGCCGCGTGGGTGCGGGAAGACCACCAGCGCACGGATCCTGGCCAGGTGTCTCAACTGCGAGCAGGGGCCTACGCCGACCCCGTGCGGGGAGTGCCAGTCCTGCCGTGACCTCGCGCGCAACGGGCCCGGCTCCATCGACGTCATCGAGATCGACGCCGCCTCCCACGGTGGTGTGGACGACGCCCGTGACCTGCGGGAGAAGGCCTTCTTCGGGCCCGCCGGAAGCCGCTACAAGATCTACATCATCGACGAGGCCCACATGGTCACGTCGGCCGGTTTCAACGCGCTCCTCAAGGTCGTCGAGGAGCCGCCGGAGCATCTGAAGTTCATCTTCGCGACCACCGAGCCCGAGAAGGTCATCGGCACCATCCGGTCGCGGACCCACCACTACCCGTTCCGCCTGGTGCCGCCGGGGACGCTGCGGGACTATCTCGGCGAGGTGTGCCAGAAGGAAGGCATTCCCATCGAGGACGGCGTGCTGCCGCTCGTCGTGCGGGCCGGCGCGGGGTCCGTGCGTGACTCCATGTCCGTCATGGACCAGCTCCTCGCCGGTGCGGGCGACGCGGGTGTGACGTACGCCATGGCCACCTCCCTGCTCGGCTACACGGAGAGCTCGCTGCTCGACTCCGTCGTCGAGGCCTTCGCCACCGGTGACGGCGCCGCCGCCTTCGAGGTCGTCGACCGGATCATCGAGGGGGGCAACGACCCGCGCCGCTTCGTCGCCGACCTGCTGGAGCGGCTTCGGGATCTTGTCATCCTCGCCGCCGTTCCGGATGCGGCGGAGAAGGGGCTCATCGACGCCCCGGCGGACGTCATCGAGCGCATGCAGGCCCAGGCCGGCGTCTTCGGCGCCGCCGAGCTCAGCCGTGCCGCCGACCTCGTCAACGAGGGCCTCACCGAGATGCGCGGCGCCACGTCGCCCCGCCTCCAGCTCGAACTGATCTGCGCGCGCGTGATGCTGCCCGCCGCCTATGGGGACGAGCGGTCCGTCATGGCCCGCCTCGACCGCATCGAGCGCGGCGTGAACTTCTCGCCGGGCGGCGGTATCGGTGTCCAGGGCGCCCCCGCGATGTCCCCCGCCATGCCTGCCATGGGGTACGTGCCCGGGCCCGAGGCGCACGGCGGCTCCGCCATGGGCGAGGGTGCGCCCATCCCGCCCGGCGGCGGGGCTGCGGCGGCCCGAGCGGCGGTACGCGGGCAGGGCCCCGGGCAAGGACAAGGGCCAGGGCAAGGACAGGGGCAGGCTCCGGGGCAGGCGGCTGCGCCTGCTGCCGCCGGACCCGCGCCGGTCCAGCCCCCAGCCGCCCCGCCTGCGGCCCCCCCGACGCCCACTCCCCCTCCCGCTCCTGCTCCCGCTCCCGCTCCTGCTCCCGCTCCTGCTCCCGCTCCTGCTCCCGCTCCCGCCGCCCCTCCCGTTGACGGGCCTCCCGCCCGGTCCGCCCCCGGCGCCTGGCCCACTCCCACCGCGGCGGGCAGTGGCCGTCGGCCCGGCGGCTGGCCTACGGCCACGCCCGCGGGCGGTGGCGGACGTCCGCCGGCACCCGCCCCCGCCGGGCCCCCGGCCTCGGCCCCGGCGGTACCCCCGACGCCGGCTGCCGCCCCCGCCCCCGCTGCCGCGTACGCGCCTCCGTCCGGCGGCCTCGACCCCCGCATGCTCTGGCCGAACATCCTGGAGGCGGTCAAGAACCGTCGACGCTTCACCTGGATCCTGCTCAGCCAGAACGCCCACGTCGCCGGTTTCGACGGCACGACCCTTCAGCTCGGCTTCGCCAGCGCCGGCGCCCGCGACAACTTCGCGAGCAGCGGCAGTGAGGACGTGCTGCGACAGGCGCTGACCGAGCAGTTCAGCGTCCAGTGGAAGATCGACGCGATCGTCGACCCGTCCGGCGGCTCGGCACCCCCGACCGGCGGTTTCGGCGGCGGCGGCGGTGGCGCCGGAGGCGGTGTCGGCGGCGCTCCGAGCGGCTACGGCAACGCCGGCGGCTACGGCAGTCCCGGCAGCGGCCCGGGGGGCTACGGCGGCAGCGGCGGTGTGACGTCTGCCTCCTCGGCCCCGTCGGCCATGAACACGGCAGCACCCTCGGCTCAGGCTCAGGCTCAGGCTCAGGCACAGGCGCAGACACAGGCCCCGACCGCTTCCGCCGCCCCCGCCCAGCACGCACCCGCGTCGGCGCCCGCCCACACGGCCCCCGCCCCCGAGCCGGTGGCCCCCGAGGACGACATCCCTGAGGACGACGACCCGGACCTCAACGAGTCGGCCCTCTCCGGCTACGAGCTGATCGTCCGGGAGCTGGGAGCGACCGTGGTGGAGGAGTTCACCAACGAATAGCGCGCGGAGAGTGCGAGAGCGCGGAGAGTGCGAGAGCGAGGAGAGCGCGAGAGCGAGGAGAGCGCGAAGAGCGAGGAGAGCGCGAAGAGCGAGGAGAGCGCGAAGAGCGCGGCGGGTCGTCGTTTGGAGGAACGCACAGTGCCGTCGCGCCCCGGCCTTCGGAAGCCCGCACAAACGCCCCGGCCCCGGCCGGTTAGGCTGACCCCGTGAACGTCCTCGTCATCGGCAGCGGCGCCCGCGAACACGCCCTGTGCCGCTCACTGTCCCTCGACCCCGCCGTCACCGCGCTGTACTGCGCCCCCGGCAACGCCGGCATCGCCGAGGTCGCCGAGCTGCACCAGGTCGACGCCCTGGACGGCGAGGCCGTGTCCGCGCTGGCCGTCGAGCTCGGCGCCGAGCTGGTCGTCGTAGGCCCGGAGGCGCCCCTGGTCGCCGGGGTCGCCGACGCCGTGCGCGAGGCGGGTATCCCGGTGTTCGGCCCCTCGAAGGAGGCCGCTCAGCTGGAGGGCTCCAAGGCGTTCGCCAAGGACGTGATGGCCGCCGCCGGTGTGCCGACCGCCCGCTCCTACGTCTGCACGACCCCCGAGGAGGTCGCCGAGGCCCTCGACGCCTTCGGCGCGCCGTACGTCGTCAAGGACGACGGTCTGGCCGCCGGCAAGGGCGTCGTCGTCACCGACGACCTGGAGGCCGCGGCGGCGCACGCCGCCGCCTGCGAACACGTCGTCATCGAGGAGTTCCTCGACGGCCCGGAGGTCTCCCTCTTCGCGATCACCGACGGCGAGAGCGTCGTTCCGCTCCAGCCCGCCCAGGACTTCAAGCGCGCGCTCGACGGCGACGAGGGCCCGAACACGGGCGGCATGGGCGCCTACTCGCCGCTGCCCTGGGCCGACCCGAAGCTGGTGGAGGAGGTCCTGCAGACCGTTCTCCAGCCGACCGTCGACGAGATGCGCCGCCGCGGCACCCCGTTCTCCGGCCTGCTCTACGCCGGCCTCGCGATCACCGGCCGCGGTGTGCGGGTCATCGAGTTCAACGCCCGCTTCGGCGACCCCGAGACGCAGGTCGTCCTGGCCCGCCTGAAGACCCCGCTGGCCGGAGTCCTGAAGGCCGCCGCCACCGGCGACCTCGCCGATCTGCCGCCTCTGCGCTGGAGGGACGACGCGGCCGTCACCGTCGTCATCGCGTCGCACAACTACCCTGGCGCCCCGCGCACCGGCGACCCGATCACCGGCCTCGCCGAGGTGGCCGCCGAGGACGCCCCGCACGCGTACGTCCTGCACGCCGGGACGAAGGACGACGACGGGGCGGTCGTCAGCGCCGGTGGCCGTGTGCTGTCGGTCACCGCGACAGGCGCCGATCTCACCGAGGCCCGCGAGCGCGCGTACAAGGCGGTCGCGCGCATCGGTCTCGACGGTTCCCAGCACCGTACGGACATCGCCGCGAAGGCGGCGGCGGACGCGTAACACGCGTTCCGAGTACACGGACCGGCGGGCGCGTGACACGCGTCTCAGCAGGTAGTCCCAGGCCCCGGGCCTCAGGGAACTCCGCACGGAGGACCCCTGGAACCCGGGGCCTGATCATTGCCCAACGTCATTCACCTTTCCCCAAAGCAATTCCATCGAGTGAGCGCTGAGCTATCCGGCTGACGTGGGCCGGAGTGCCAACTAGGGTGCGGCGCAAGCGTCCCGGCGCAGGTTCCGGCACTTGGCCCACCGGCATTGCGATGTCAGTGGGCGGTGCCACAGTGGGGGAGTGAGCACTGCGAAGACAGCCGGGGGATACAGGACTGCAGGGAGGGGGTGAGGTCCGGTCGTGACCGGTATGGGTGTGGAGGTGGGCGCGCAGGCCGCGCGTGCCCGGGCGCTCGCCGTGCTGCGTATCCGCAGTCGGGCACTCGCCGTCGCGCTGTTGCCCGCGGCAGCCGCCGTGATCCTGCTCGCGGGCGGTTCCACCGGGCACTTCGTGGGCCAGGGCTGGGACGCCGCACGCTGGGCCGTGTCCGTCGTCGCGGTCGTCGTGCTGCTGGCCGCCGGGGTCATCGCCCTGGTCGTGGCGCGGGCCCGGCCCGCCGTCAGTCCCACGGTCGCGGTCGCCGAGGAGTCGGCCCCCGACCTGTACCGGCTGGTGCGTGACCTCGCCGACCGCCTCGACGTCCCGGCGCCTTCCGCGATAGCGCTCACGCCGGACTGCGACAGCTGGCTGGAGGACCGCACCCACCCGGCCCACGGCCCGCCCCCGCCTCGCGACGGCGACGAGATAGCCGGCGCGGGCGGCCCCCACAGCCCCCTCCACCGTCGTGCGACGGCGGCGCCCGTCCTCGTCATCGGCTCGCCGTTCCTGTGGTGGATGCGCGTCGGCGAGCTGCGCGCCGTCCTCGCCCCCGTCGTCGCCGGTACGGGACCTTCCGCGCACCCCGACATAGCCGCGGCCCGGCGCTTCGTGCGCGGGCTGGACGCCGCGGTGGCCGGCTGCGCCTCCCGCGGCAACCGGTATCCCGTCCTGCGGCCGGCCTGCTCGGGCATCGGCTGGGTCGCGCGCCTGATGCTGCGCGGCTGCCAGGTCCACGCGGGCGAGATGGAGCGGGGCGTGGCCGCCGCGGCGGCCGAGCGTGCACAGGCTGTGGACTACGGGCTGCGGATCGTCGCCCAGGAGCAGGTGGGTCTGGCGTACGCGGGCTGGGACCGGCTCCTGACGCGTGTGGCGCTGCCCGCCTGGCGGATGGGCCGCTGGCCCTCCCGGCTGGACGCGGGGGTCGTCGCCGCCCTCACCGAGCTGTCCCGGCGCGACCGCCTGGCCGAGGGCTTCGCCTCCCGCCTCGGCGAGCGCCCCGCCTGCGACCTGCTCGAAGAGCCCGGCTCCATCGACGAGGCCGCCTCGCTGCTCGCCGCCCGTCTCTTCCACGGCGGGCCCGCGGACCCGGGCCCGGACTGGTCGCCGGTGGCCTGGGACGACTACCCGGACGAGGTCGTCGACCGCAAGTGGCGCACCGACGCGGCCCGCCTCCACCGCGTCCTGGACGCCCTCGGCGTCCGCCGCACCCCCGATCCCACCACCCACCCCCACGGCCCCACCCTGTCCCGCATCCTGGACCACCTGACCACCCCCGCCCAGACACCGGCGGACCCCCACCCCGAGAACGATCCCCCCACGACAGCCGGGCCTCACATGTCCGACGGCCCCCACATGCCGCACGGCCCGCATGTGCCGGACGGGCCCCATGTGGCGGACAACCCCCATGTGGCGGGTGGCCCCGCGTCGGCTGACCACTTCGGCTCGGCGGGTGGCTCCCGTTCAGCGGGTTCGGCCCCGCTGCCAGAGGTGCCGGGCAGGCCTTCGGCCCCCGATTCCGGACCGACATCCTCCAGATCCGCCTCCGCCTCCGAGCCTCCCGCCACCTCGGACGCGCCTCATACGGCGGGCCCGGTCAATACGGCAGACGCGTCTCATCCGGCGGCTCTGGCCCATCCGGCGGGTGGCCCCGCGTCGGCTGACCACTTCGGCTCGGCGGGTGGCTCCCGTTCAGCGGGTTCGGCCCCGCTGCCAGAGGTGCCGGGCAGGCCCTCGGCTCCCGAACCCGGACCGACACCCTCCGGATCCGCCTCCGCCGCCGAGCCTCCCGCCACCTCTGCCTCCGCCGGACCATCCGTCTCCCCCGCTTCGGCTGCCCGCCCAGCCACCTCCACCCCCGCCGCTCCCGACCCGGGCCCAGACCTCGCACCGGCCCCGGCTGCAAAGGCCGTCCGCACCCCAGACGACGCACCGGCCCCGGCCGCAAAGGCCGTCCGCACCCCGGACCCAAACCCTCTCGCTACCTCCGACCCCGCTTCTCACCCCATCTCAACCCCCGCTCCTCAGCCCCCCTCCGCCCTCGCCCCCGAAAGTGAGGATCCGCCGCCCCCCAACCCCCGCAGCGCTGCTCTGGCGGCTCGGCTGGGGGTCGAGGTCGGGCGGGAGGAGGCGGTGGCTGCTGCGGCCGCTCCGGCCGGCCCCCCGCTGCCCGGGCAGGGCCCCGACATGGCCCTCTGGGACGGCGACGCGCTCCCCCTGTTCCCGCTCCAGCCCCCGCGCACCGACCGCGAGCTGCTCGCCGACCACGTCACGGCGATGGTCTGCTGTGCCGCGATGGACACCGTCGGCGCGACCCCGGGCCTCGACTGGCTCGACGGCCCGACCCTCCTGGTCGACGGCGAGCGCGTGGCCGACCTGACTCCCCGCGTCCTCAGCCTCGTCGAGGACGGCGACGCGGCCCCTCTGCGCACCTGGCTCGTGGAGCTCGGCATACGACCGGAGAAGCCGGTACGACTCGGCTGAGCGCCCACCCGGGGCCGGGGCGCGCAGCGGTGCGGGCGCGGGGCGGGCCCCGAACTCCCTCCCCCCGCCACCCCCACCCCCACCCCTCGCGCTCCCCCACCGAATACCTATCGGAGCACCGGATTCCACTTTCGGCCAATTCGCAACGAATAGTGACTGTCTGCGCGCGTTATGTGATGTGCTGGGACCGATAGCGCCCATGGCAAGGGCTTGCGACATAGGACACGCGTCATCCGACGAACGCGCACGGCCGCCACGTACGCACGAACCATCACGGGGGCACAAAGGGAGGGGAGCACCATGGGACCCGGACCAGGACCGGAGCGCATCCGCCGATGGGAGTCCGGAGCGCTGGCCCACGCCGTGACGGACCCCTTCGGGCAGGGCCCCGTCCCGTGGCTGCGCGGCAGCGAGACGTACTTCGACGACACCGGACACGTCGTCCCCTGGTACGTGGACCAGGCCCCCGCCCCCGCCGCCCCCACCCGCCGGGGGGCGCCCCGTATCCCCGCCCCTCGCAGCGCGGACGCCGTCGGCGGCCCCCGATCCGCCGACGACGTCCGACGGCAGATCAAGGGTTTCATCTCCACCGGCGCGGTCGCCCCCGGCGACGCCGCCGACTTCCACATCACGGTCGACCCGCCGCAGGAATTCAGCGTCGACATCTACCGCATAGGCCACTACGACGGCGACGGCGCAGCCAAGATCACCACCAGCCCGCGCCTCTCCGGCATCGTCCAGCCCCCGCCCCTGACCGCCGACCGCACGGTCTCCTGTCACCACTGGTGGCTCTCCTGGCGCCTGCAGGTGCCGTCGTACTGGAACGTCGGGGCGTACGTCGCCGTCCTCACCACCGTCGACGGCTACCGTTCCCACGTCCCCTTCACGGTCCGTGACAACCGCCCCGCCGACCTGCTCCTGGTCCTCCCCGACGTCACCTGGCAGGCCTACAACCTCTACCCCGAGGACGGTCGCACCGGCGCAAGCCTCTACCACGCCTGGGACGAGAAGGGCCGTCTCCTCGGCGAGGCCGACGCCGCGACCACGGTCTCCTTCGACCGGCCCTACGCGGGCGCCGGCCTCCCCCTCCACGTCGGCCACTCCTACGACTTCATCCGCTGGGCCGAACGCTACGGCTACGACCTCGCCTACGCCGACGCCCGCGACCTGCACGCCGGTCACATCGACCCCACCCGTTACCGGGGCCTCGTCTTCCCCGGCCACGACGAGTACTGGTCGACGCCCATGCGTCGCACGGTGGAACTGGCCCGTGACAGCGGCACCTCACTGGTGTTCCTGTCCGCGAACTCCGTTTACTGGCAGGTGGAGTTGGGGGCGTCGCCGTCCGGCGTGCCCGGCCGTCTGCTCACCTGCCGCAAACGCAAGGGGCCCGGCAGGCCCGTCCTCTGGCGTGAGATCGACCGCGCCGAGCAGCAGCTGGCCGGCATCCAGTACGCGGGCCGGGTGCCCGATCCGCACCCGCTGATCGTGCGCAACGCCAGCCATTGGCTGTGGGAGGCGACCGGCGCAGGCGAGGGCGACGGCATCGAGGACCTGGTCGCGGGCGAGGCCGACCGCTACTTCCCGCGCACGCCCCTCCCGCCCCACGAGGAACGCATCCTCCTCGCCCACTCCCCGTACACCGACGCCGACGGCGTCCAGCGCCACCAGGAGACCTCCCTCTACCGCGCCCCCTCCGGCGCCCTGGTCTTCGCCTCCGGAACCTTCGCCTGGTCCCCGGCCCTGGACCGTCCCGGCCATGTGGACCCTCGTGTCCAGCGCGCCACCGCCAACCTCCTGGACCGCATCTGCAAACGCGACTGACACCTGTTCGCACACTCGCCCCACCCGCTGTCCTTGATCGATCCCGATGTACGGGACAATCAACCCACAAGGCCCGCCCGTCTCCCACCACCACCCTGCTCGAGCCCTGCGGGCACCCCTTTGTTTCAACCACGGGGAGGAACCGTGTCCGGATTCGTAGAAAAGCCCGAGCCCCTGCAGGTGCCGGGCCTGGTGCATCTGCACACCGGCAAGGTGCGCGAGCTGTACCAGAACGAGGCGGGCGACCTCGTGATGGTGGCCAGCGACCGCACGTCCGCCTTCGACTGGGTGCTGCCGACGGAGATCCCCGACAAAGGCCGCGTCCTCACGCAGCTCTCCCTGTGGTGGTTCGACCAGTTCGCCGACCTGGTCCCGAACCACGTCCTGAGCGCGGAGCTGCCGGCCGGCGCGCCCGCCGACTGGGCGGGTCGCACCCTGATCTGCAAGTCGCTGCGGATGGTGCCCGTCGAGTGCGTGGCTCGCGGCTACCTCACCGGCTCGGGTCTCGTCGAGTACAAGGAGTCCCGCACGGTCTGCGGCCTCGCCCTGCCCGAGGGCCTGGTCGACGGCAGCGAACTGCCCGCGCCGATCTTCACCCCCGCCACCAAGGCCGCCGTCGGCGAGCACGACGAGAACGTGTCCTACGAGGAGGTCGCCCGCCAGGTCGGCGCCGACACCGCCGCCGAGCTCCGCCAGGCGACCCTCGCCGTCTACGGCCGCGCCCGCGACATCGCCCGCGAGCGGGGCATCATCCTCGCCGACACCAAGTTCGAGTTCGGCTACGAGGGCGAGACCCTGGTCATCGCCGACGAGGTCCTCACCCCGGACTCCTCCCGCTTCTGGCCCGCCGACCGGTGGCAGCCCGGCCGCGCCCAGCCCTCGTACGACAAGCAGTTCGTGCGCGACTGGCTGACCTCGGCCGAGTCCGGCTGGGACCGCGCCGGCGAGCAGCCCCCGCCGCCGCTTCCCCAGCAGATCGTGGACGCGACCCGCGCGAAGTACGTCGAGGCCTACGAGCGCCTGACGGGCACCCGCTGGAGCTGACCTCACGGCAAAGGCCCCACGAAAGGCCCACGACAAAGGCCCCGGTCGATGACCGGGGCCTTTGTGCTGGAGCGGACGACCAGGTTCGAACTGGCGACCTCAACCTTGGCAAGGTTGCGCTCTACCAACTGAGCTACGTCCGCACTGCGCCACCGTGAACGCGGTGCATGTTCCGTGGCGCGAGGCCAACTATACCCAACCCCGCTCCCGTGCGACCCGCACGGCGGCGTGCCGGTTCTCCGCCCCGAGCTTGGACGCGGCCGACGACAGATAGTTCCGGACCGTCCCCTGCGACAGCGCGGCCCGCTCGGCGATCTCCGCGACGGGCGCCCCGTCGGCGGCGAGTTCGAGCACCTCCGCCTCGCGCGAGGTCAGCGGAGAGTCCCCGGCGGCGATCGCGTCGGCCGCCAACTCCGGGTCGACGTAACGGTTCCCGGCGTGCACGGTACGGATGATCTCCGCGAGCCGCTGTGCGCTCACCGTCTTCGGGACGAACCCGCGCACACCCGCCGCAAGCGCCCGCTTGAGGTGTCCCGGCCGGCCGTGGCTGGTGACGATCAGTGCCTGGCAGCCGGGCAGTTCGGTGCGCAGGGATGTGGCGACCTTCACACCGTCCGCGCCCGGCATCTGAAGATCCAGGACGGCCACGTCGGGCCGGTGCGCCCGCGCCATCGCCAGCGCCTCCGGTCCGGTGGCCGCCTCGGCGACGATCACCAGGTCGTCCTCCAGGGAGAGCAGCGCGGCCAGGGCGCCCCGGATGAGGTGCTCGTCGTCGGCGAGCAGGACCCGCACCACCGTCATGAAGTGACCTCTCTCACAGCAGCCTTTCCGTTCAGCGGTACCTCGGCGACCACCCGGAACACGCCTGCCTCGGCGAGTCCGGCTTCCAGCGTCCCGTCGACGCCCCGCAACCGTTCCCGCAGTCCGGCGAGCCCCGACCCGCCGCCGGCTTCGTCGGTGGAGCCGGCGCCGTCGTTCTCCACCGTCAGCAGCACGCGTCCCTCCGCCTTGCGCAACGCCACCGAGCAGCGCCCGGCGTCTCCGTGCCGCAGCACGTTGGTGGTGGTCTCCCGCACCACCCAGCCGAGCGCGGACTGCACCTCCGCGGGCAGCCCGTCGGCCTCGCCGCTCACCTCACAGCTGATCCCGGCCGCCTTCAACACGCCCTGCGCTCCCGCGAGTTCGACCCCGAGGTCGGCCTCCCGGTAGCCCCGTACGACGGCGCGTACCTCCCGCTGCGACTCCTGCGCGATGCGCTGCACCTCGATCATCTGCTCCACGGCGTCCGGCCGTCCGCGCCGGGCCAACTGCACGGCCAGCTCGCTCTTCAGGGCGATCACGGCCAGGTTCCGGCCCATCACGTCGTGCAGGTCCCGCCCGAACCGCAGCCGTTCCTCGGCGACGGCGAGCCGGGCCTCGGTCTCGCGGGCCCGCTCCGCCTCCCAGAGCACGGACAGGGTCCAGGCGCCGCAGCGGCAGGCGAGCAGGGAGAAGAGCGTTCCGAACCCGGTCAGCGCCCCGACCATCACGATCCCGGCGGGGTCGGGGTCGGTCCAGGCGAACGCGGCCATGAGCACCACGGCGAGGACGGCGGACCCGCGCAGGAACACCCGCACGGGGGTGACGAGCCCGTACAGCAGCCCGAAGGGCAGCAGCGCCGCGCCGATGAACAGTCTGATCGCCACCGGATCGGCGCCGCCGTGTCCGGCGAGCGCCAGGATCAGCGCCAGCTCCAGGGCGAGCAGGGCGGCGGCGGGCCGCAGCGCGCGGGCCGGGAGTTCGGTGCGGCCCAGGTAGTGGTCGAGCACCGACCGGGTGAGCCGGTTCGCCTCCGCGCACTGCAGGGCGCCCACGAGCAGCAGCAACCCGCCGACGACCAGCGGCACGGGCCGGCGGTCGAGCCCGCCCACCAGCGGCAGCGCCAGCCAGGACGCGGAGAAGAACCAGGTCGTGGCATACCAAGTGATCACGGTCTGCAGCTCGACCCGCTCCGCCTTGCTGCGCTCCCGCCAGTGGCGCCGCTGCCACCCCCGCATCCAGCCGAACACCGTTCCCCCGCCCCCTCAGGCCTTGTCTGCCTCTCAGGCCTTGTCTGCCCCTGAGGCTTGGTCGCCCCTCAGACCCTGTCTGTCTCTCAGACCCTGTCTGCCTTCGGGCCTGTCTGTCTCTCAGACCCTGTCTGCCTTCAGGCCTGTCTGCCTTCGGGCCTGTCTGCCTTCGGGCCTGTCTGCCTTCGGGCCTGTCTGCCTTCGGGCCTGTCTGCCTTCGGGCCTGTCTGTCTCTCAGACCCTGTCTGCCTTCAGGCCTGTCTGCCCTCGGGCCTGTCTGCCCTCGGGCCTGTCTGCCCTCGGGCCTGTCGGTCTAGCGCCTCGGCTCCCAGCGGAACCGCCGCTGTACAGCAAACACCGCCAGCACCGTCCAGGCCAGCGCGGTCGCCAGGGCGCCCAGGGCCTCGTATGCCGACAGGCTTCCGGTCCAGCCGCCGCGGATCAGGGTGATCACCGGGGACAGCGGCAGCAGTTCGCAGACGGAGGCGAGCCGGTCGGGCAGCAGTTCCAGGGGGACGGTCACTCCGGAGCCGGTCATCGACACGAGCACCATCGGCATCGTGGTGACCTGCGCGCTCTCCACGGTCCGGGTCACCGCCGCCGTGGCAGCCGCGAGCGCCGCGCACATCGCCAGGCCCAACAGCAGCCCCAGGACGGCGAGATGGGGCGCTTTCGGGGCCGGTACGTCGAGCAGGACCGTGGCGCCGGCCACCAGCACCAGGAACTGCACCAACCCGGTGGCGAGGACCGGCAGCGCCGTCCCGCCGAGGATCTCGGCGTCCCGCAGTTCGCCGGTGCGCAGCCGCTTCAGCACCAACTCCTCGCGCCGGGCGGTGTAGATGGCGGCCAGCGCCGAGTACACCCCGAACAGCAGCGAGAACCCGATCGCGGTGGGCAGCAGCACCAGCCCGACGCTGAGCCCGACATCCTCCACATCCATGTCCTCGACGACTGACGCCAGGCCGACCGGCAGCACCAGCGGCATGAACACGGCCGCGATGACCGTGCTCCTGCTGCGTCCGAGCAGCGTCAGCTCGGCCCGCGCGAGGGCAGCCATCCGGCTCGCGGGAGTCGTGACCGCCCGCCTGACCGCACCGGCGCAGGCAGCGGCCGCGCCCGTGTCCCCGGAGTCCTTCACCGTCGTCCCGCTCATGCCGCGACCTCCTCGGCCTCGTCGTGGTGCGACGCCTCGCGGGCGATCCCCAGGAACGCCTCCTCCAGCGAGGCCGACCGCACGTCCAGCCGCCGCAGTTCGACGCCGGCCCGCTCGGCCCACACCAGCAGGCCGGTCGCCGCCCGCTGTAGCTCCCGCGTGCGCAGCCGTACGACACGGCCCTCGACCTCGTGACCGCACACGCCCAGCTCGCCCAGGGGCGGCAGGTCGCCCACGAAGTACCCCTCGGGCAGTTCGAAGGCGATCCGGGACGGCTGGGCGCCGGTCACCTCGGCGGGTGTTCCCGCGGCGGCGATGCGGCCCTGGTGCAGGATGGCCAGCCGGTCGGCGAGGTTCTCGGCCTCCTCCAGGTAGTGGGTGGTCAGCAGCACCGTCGTACCGGCGTCGCGCAGGGCGCGCACCAGGTCCCAGGTGTCGCGGCGGCCCTCGGCGTCCAGGCCGGTCGTCGGCTCGTCCAGGAACAGCACCTCGGGGTCGCCGAGGACCGCGAGCGCCAGGTCGAGGCGTCGGCGCTCGCCCCCGGACAGCTGCTTGACCCGGACGCCGGCCCGTCCGGCGAGCCCGACCAGCGCCAGCGCCTCTGCGGCCGGGCGGGTGCCGCTCACGCAGCCGGCCCACATCCGCGCGGTCTCGGCGACGGTCAGCTCGGAGGGGAAACCGCCCTCCTGGAGCATCACGCCGATGTGCGGCCGTACGGCGGCCCGCCCGGTGTACGGGTCGTGGCCGAGTACGGCGATCCGCCCGCCGTCGGGCCGCGCGAGGCCCTCCAACAACTCGACGGTCGATGTCTTTCCGGCGCCGTTGGTGCCCAGCAGCGCGAAGATCTCACCGCGGTCGACGTGGAAGGAGATCCCACGGACCGCTTCGAACCCGCCCCCGTACACACGCCGGAGGTCGGTGACCTCAATCACGTGTTCATTCGTGTTCATGCCTCCAGCGTCTCCGCGGTCGGAGGCCGGCAGCAGTGAGAGGTGTCACCACTCCGTATGACAAATGTCAGTCGATCGCTTGCACCGCCGATCCCTTGCGCCGCCGATCGCTCGCGCCGCATGCACGAAAAAGCCCCCCGGTTGAAGCCGGGGGGCTTGATTCAGAGCGGACGACGAGGCTCGAACTCGCGACCTCAACCTTGGCAAGGTTGCGCTCTACCAACTGAGCTACGTCCGCATTGCATCCGACCAGCTTTCACTGATCGGCGCGAGCACCAGCCTACCCGATCCACGACAGTGGTCGGACGGCGATGCAGAGCGGGTGACAGGAATTGCACACTGCGCCTTCCCCCTGGAAGGGGGATGTTCTGCTACTGAACTACACCCGCATGTACTCCGTGAGCTGGGCTTTCTCGGCCTCGCCCCTCGGCGTGCTCCAGACTCTAGCCGACCGGGAGGGGTGCAGCGCAAGTCGGTGCGTTCGAGGGGCGGATGACCGGCCGTCGGCCCCCGGCTCTGCGGGTGCGGTTCAGCGGTGCGACTCGCCGGGCGTCACTGCGCGTCGGCGAACGCCTCGTAGACCTTCTTGGGGATACGGCCGCGGGCCGGCACCTCCATCTTGTTGGCCTGGGCCCAGGCGCGCACCGCCGCGGGGTCGGGGGCGACCTCCGTCTGCTTGTACGCCCGGCCCGACCTCGACCGCTTGCGGCCGGCCTCCACGTAGGGCTCGAGCGCTCTACGCAGTTTCTTGGCATTGGCTTCATTCAGGTCGATCTCGTACGACTTGCCGTCGAGTCCGAAGGCGATCGTTTCCGCCGCTTCCGAGCCGTCGATGTCGTCAAAGAGAGTGACCACGACCTTCTGCGCCACGAATATCGGTCCCTTCGTCCGGCACCGCATACAGCTCAGCTGCGGCGACGTGCCGAGTCTCGGCTATTTCCAATTCATTTGTACAGTGCGCGGAATGCATTGTGAAGCCCGACTAAATCTGTCCGCGTGTCCGAGCGCAATAGGTATCCGGGACTGTTCGGGGATCTTTCCAGTAACTTTTCGTGAACGTCCCCCTCCGATGCGGGATCGTGATGGCCGTCACGTAGCTTCCTACAACTCTACTCGCGTAGAAATTTTGTACGGGTAGTCTGAAGACACCTGTTGGAGACACCTGCAGGAACCTGCTCAGCACCACACCACCGGGAGTGCCAGTGGCACGCGTCGTAGTCGACGTCATGCTCAAGCCGGAGATCCTCGACCCCCAGGGCCAGGCGGTGCAGCGCGCACTGCCGCGGCTGGGTTTCGAAGGCATCTCCGACGTACGTCAGGGAAAGCGATTCGAACTGGAAGTTGACGGACCCGTCGACGAGGCCGCCCTCGCCCGCATCCACGATCTTGCGGAATCCTTCCTCGCGAACACCGTGATCGAGGACTTCACCGTCAAGGTCGAGTCGGAAGAAGCAGTCGCGGGAGCCGCGAAGTGACCGCTCGTATTGGCGTCGTCACTTTCCCGGGAAGTCTCGACGACCGGGACACCCAGCGGGCGATCCGCCTCGCGGGCGCCGAACCCGTCGCGCTCTGGCACAAGGACAAGAACCTCCACCAGGTCGACGCCGTGGTGCTGCCCGGCGGTTTCTCCTACGGAGACTATCTGCGCGCCGGAGCCATCTCCCGCTTCTCGCCGGTGATGGAGACGGTCATCGAGCAGGCGAAGGCCGGCCTCCCGGTCCTGGGCATCTGCAACGGCTTCCAGATCCTCACCGAGGCCCACCTCCTCCCGGGCGGGATGCTCGGCAACGACCACCTCCACTTCATCTGCCGCGACCAGAAGCTGCGGGTGGAGAGCGCGGAGACCGCCTGGACCGTGGACTACGAGGCGGGCCAGGAGATCCACATCCCGCTGAAGAACATGGACGGCCGGTACGTCGCCGACGAGTACACCCTCGACAAGCTCGAGGCCGAGGGCCGGGTCGCCTTCCGCTACCTGGACGTCAACCCCAACGGCAGCCTCCGTGACATCGCCGGCATCACCAACGAGGCCGGCAACGTCGTAGGCCTCATGCCGCACCCGGAGCACGCCGTCGAGCCCCTCGTCGGGTCCGGCCGCACCGACGGTCTCCCCTTCTTCACCTCGATCCTCAAGAAGCTGGTCAACGCATGAGCAGGACGCCTCTGGACACGGTCGAGCACGCGGCCGAGACCCCCGACGTCGAGCTGCCCTGGGCCGAACTCGGCCTGAAGAAGGACGAGTACGAGCGGGTCGTGGACATCCTCGGCCGCCGGCCCACCGGCGCCGAGCTCGCCATGTACTCCGTCATGTGGTCCGAGCACTGCAGCTACAAGTCGTCCAAGGTCCACCTCCGCCAGTTCGGCGAGAAGGCCCCCCAGTCCGACGCGCTGCTCGTGGGCATCGGCGAGAACGCGGGCGTCGTCGACGTCGGCCAGGGCTACGCGGTCACCTTCAAGGTCGAGTCGCACAACCACCCGTCGTACGTGGAGCCCTATCAGGGCGCGGCCACGGGTGTGGGCGGCATCGTCCGCGACATCATCGCGATGGGCGCGCGGCCGGTCGCCGTCGTCGACCCGCTGCGGTTCGGCGCGGCCGACCATCCCGACACCAAGCGCGTCCTGCCGGGCGTCGTCGCCGGCATCGGCGGCTACGGCAACTGCCTGGGGCTGCCGAACATCGGCGGCGAGGTCGTCTTCGACGCCTGCTACCAGGGCAACCCGCTGGTCAACGCCGGTGCCATCGGTGTGATGCGGCACGAGGACATCCACCTGGCGAAGGCGTCCGGCGCGGGCAACAAGGTCATCCTGTACGGGGCCCGCACGGGCGGCGACGGCATCGGCGGCGCGTCGATCCTGGCGAGTGAGACCTTCGACGACGCCAAGCCCTCGAAGCGTCCGGCCGTGCAGGTCGGCGACCCCTTCCAGGAGAAGCTCCTCATCGAGTGCACCCTGGAGGCCTTCCAGGAGAAGCTGGTCGTCGGCATTCAGGACCTCGGCGCGGCCGGCCTGTCCTGCGCCACGTCCGAGCTCGCGTCGAACGGCTCCGGCGGCATGCGCGTGACGCTGGACGACGTCCCCCTGCGCGACTCGACGCTCTCGCCCGAGGAAATCCTCATGAGCGAGTCGCAGGAACGCATGTGTGCGGTCGTCGAGCCGGAGAAGGTCGACCGGTTCCTCGAGATCTGCGACAAGTGGGACGTCATCGCCACCGTCATCGGTGAGGTGACCGACGGCGACCGCCTGGAGATCTACTGGCACGGCGGCAAGATCGTCGACGTCGACCCGCGCACCGTCGCCCACGACGGCCCGGTCTACGAGCGTCCGTACGCACGCCCGGACTGGCAGGACGCCCTCCAGGCCGACGACGCGAACAAGCTGCCCCGGCCGCAGACGGGCCAGGAGCTGAAGGACCAGGTCCTCAAGCTCGTGAGCTCGCCCAACCAGGCGTCCAAGAAGTGGATCACGTCCCAGTACGACCACTTCGTGCAGGGCAACACCGTCCTCGCCCAGCCCGAGGACTCGGGCATGATCCGGATCGACGAGGAGACCGGCCTCGGCGTCGCCATCGCGACCGACGGCAACGGCCGGTACGCCAAGCTCGACCCGTACGCGGGCGCGCAGCTGGCCCTCTCCGAGGCGTACCGGAACGTGGCGACGACCGGCGCCAAGCCCCTCGCCGTCTCCGACTGCCTGAACTTCGGCTCGCCCGAGGACCCGGCGGTGATGTGGCAGTTCGCGGAGGCCATCCGCGGCCTGGCCGACGCCTGCCAGCAGCTCGGCACCCCGGTGACCGGCGGCAACGTCTCCCTCTACAACCAGACGGGCGAGGTGGCCATCCACCCCACCCCGGTCGTCGCGGTCCTGGGAGTCATCGACGACGTCGCGCGCCGCACGCCCGTCGCCTTCCAGGAGGAGGGCCAGCTGCTCTACCTCCTCGGCGACACCCGTGAGGAGTTCGGCGGCTCGGCCTGGTCGCAGGTCGTCCACGACCACCTCGGCGGTCTGCCGCCCAAGGTCGACCTGGAGCGGGAGCGGCTGCTCGGCGAGATCCTGATCTCGGCCTCCCGCGACGGCATGATCGACTCCGCGCACGACCTGTCCGACGGCGGTCTGATCCAGGCGGTCGTGGAGTCGGCGCTGCTCGGCGGCAAGGGCGCCCGTCTGGTCGTGCCGGACGGGCTCGACGCCTTCACCCTCCTGTTCTCCGAGTCGGCCGGCCGCGCCGTCGTCGCCGTGCCGCGCTCCGAGGAGCTCCGCTTCAACGACATGTGCGGGGCGCGCGGCCTGCCCGTCACCCGCATCGGCGTCGTGGACGGAGACACGGTCGAGCTCCAGGGCGAGTTCGAGCTGTCGCTGGAGGAGCTGCGCACGGCCCACGAGGAGACCATCCCGGCGCTGCTCAGGTAACCACTCGTACGACGCCGAAGGCCTCGCCGGTTCACGACCGGCGGGGCCTTCGGCACGTCCTCATACGGCGACCGGTTCCTTCGTCGGCTCCCACGTGGCCGGCGGGGGCGCCGACCTGGGCAGCCGCAGCGCCATGAGCGCGGCCAGTGTCATCAGCCCGGCGCCGCTCCAGAACACCATGCTCGTCGCGTCGATGAAGGCGTGCACGCCCTCCGTGTGGGCCGTCCCTGTCAGCCGGGCCAGCGCGCTGACGTCGCCGCCGGGGCCGTGGGAGGCGTACATCCGGGTCAGGACCGTGCCGAAGAGGGCGGTGCCCAGGGCGCTGCCGAGGGTCTGGAAGTAGCGGATGGACGTGGTCGCGACGCCGAGCCGGCGGGGCGGGGCCGCGTCCTGGACCAGCAGGATCAGCTGGCCGAGCAGCTGCCCGAACCCGGCGCCGGCCAGCAGGAGTTCGGCGCGGATCAGCCAGAGGGAGGTGTCGGGGCCGATGGTCGTGGCGAGCAGCACGAAGGCCAGGGCGGTGGTGGCCGTGCCGCTGATCGTGAAGGTCCGTGCTGTCCAGCCGCGCGTGGTGAGCGGGCCGGACAGCAGTCCGGTCGCCGACAGGCCCACGGCCATCGGGAGCAGGTAGAGGCCCGCGGAGGAGCTGGTGACGCCGCGGACGACCTGCAGGTAGATGAGCACGTAGAAGATGACGCCCATCATCGCGGCGCCCGTGATCGCCTGGATGGCGAAGCCGAGGCGCAGTTCGCGGATGCGGAACAGGGCGAGGGGGAGGACGGGGTCGGCCGCCCTCAGCTGCCGCCACAGGAACAGGGCGAGCGCGGCGACGGCCGCTGCGACCAGGCAGAGGACGGCCGGTGACGACCAGGCGTATTTCTTGCCGCCCCAGTCGGTGACCAGGAGCAGCGCGCTGGAGAACGCGGCGGCGAGCGCGGCGCCGCCGTAGTCGAGCGGGCGGCGCTCATGGTGTTCGGGGAGCTTCAGGGCGAAGGCGGAGGCGGTGAGGACCGCGAGGCCGACGGGCAGGTTGACGTAGAAGATCCAGCGCCAGCTCGCGTGATCCGCCAGCAGACCGCCGATCCATGGGCCGACCGCCATCGCGCCGCCCGCGACCAGCCCGCCCACGGTGGCGCCCCTTCCGGCGCTCTTCTCCTGCGGGCCCTTGAGGTGGGCGATCACCACCATCGTCACGCTCATCAGCCCGCCGCCGCCCAGGCCCTGCAGTCCGCGGGCCGCGATGAGCTGGTCCATCGACCGGGCGGCGCCGCACAGCGCGGAGCCGAGCAGGAAGGTGGCGATCGCGCCCGTGAAGACACGCTTCGGGCCGAGGACGTCGCACAGCTTGCCGTACAGCGGCAGCAGGGCGGCCGAGGCCAGCGCGTAGGCGCTGACCAGCCAGGGGATCTTGTCGATGCCGTGGGCGGGATCGAGGTCCCGGACGATCGGGACGGTGGCCGCGGACACGATCTGCAGGTCCAGGACGGCCAGGACGATCGTGACGAGGCAGACGAGGAAGCCGATTTTGCGCTGGGTCTCGGTCATGGGGACCACCATGCCCCGCGTTCATGTACCGAGTCAATATTTCGTCCTGGATCAAGTTTCATCCGAGCCAAAATATAGGCTTGGTACAGTGCTTCCATGGCTGGTGAGACGATGGGGCTGCGCGAGCGGAAGAAGATCGAGACGGGGAAACGGATCTACCGCACCGCGGTCGCCCTGTTCGCCGAGAAGGGCTTCGACAACGTCTCGGTGCAGGAGATCGCCGACGCGGCCGAGGTCTCCAAGATGACCGTCTTCAACTACTTCGGGACCAAGGACGACCTGGTCTTCCGGCCCGTCGAGGACCACTTCTGGGACGCGGAGCGGGCCGTGCGCGAGCGGGGTCCCGGGGAGTCGGCGGTGGAAGCCGTGCGCCGGCAGTTCCTCGAGATGGTCGAGGCCCGCGATCCGGCCGTCGGTCTGCACAGCGAGCCCTTCGCCCGCCAGGTGCGCCAACTCGTCATGGACACCCCGGTGTTGATGGAGCGCGCCTTCCTCGCCGCCCAGAAGGGCACCCGTGCGCTGGCCGCCCTGCTCGCCGAGGAGACCGGTGATCCGATGCTCGCCACGGTCGCCGCGGCCATGCTGAGCGCCGCCCGCAACGCCCTGATCGAGGAGCATCACGCCCGCCACGACGCCGGCGAGAGCCTGGAGACGATCGCCGCCGACGCCCCCGAACGGACAGCCCGCGCCTTCGCGCTGGTGGAGCGGGGGCTGGGGGACTACGCCCGCAGGGCGTGACAGTCCGGTGCAGGCCGACGGCTGCGCCCACTAGGCTCCCCGCCATGCCTCCGGCCAAGAAGCGTGCCCGCACGTACGACCCCGCCAAGATCCGCGCCGCGGTCCGCACCCAGTTCGGGAACGTACGGGAAGCCGTGAGCACGCTCACCCCCGAGCAGCTCGCTCTGCCCACGCGGCTGGCGGGCTGGAGCGTCCGGGACCTGGCCGCGCACATCACCATGGCGGTGGAGACCGTCAGCCGTAATCTCGACCGGCCCGAACCCCCGAAGGCCGAGCTCGCCCTGCTGGACTGGCCCTTCGCCACCGCTGTCCGAGCCGCCGGAATCTCCGACGACACCCTGGACCTCGCGGCCGCCCACCCCGACCTGAACGCCCTCTATGCCCGCACCGGGGAACGGCTCGCCGAGGCCCTCGCCACCGCCCCCGGCGACCGCCTTCTCGCCGCCCGCACCGGCGCCATCGCCCTCGCCGACTACCTCGTCACCCGCACCGTCGAACTCGTCGTCCACACCGACGACCTCAACGCCGCCGTCCCCGGTCTGGACATCCCCTACGACCGGCAGGCGCTCGCGGCCGCCGCCCGGCTCCTCGCCGACGCCCTCGCGGTCAAGGCCCCCGGCGGCGCGACGGAGGTGCGGATCCCGCCGTACGCCGTCGTGCAGTGCGTCGAGGGCCCCCGGCACACCCGGGGCACCCCGCCCAACGTGGTCGAGACCGATCCGCTGACCTGGATCCGGCTGGCGACCGGCCGGGTGACCTGGCAGGACGCCGTCGAGGAGGCGAAGGTCGCCGCGAGCGGCGAGCGGGCGAACCTCGATCAGCTGCTGCCGCTGATGTCGTAGAAGGACGCCCCTGGGCTCGTTGAAGGGGCGTCACTGGGGTCGTAGAAGGGCGTCACCGGGGTCGTGAGGGGAACCGGTCGTCTCCGGTGACCGTCACATCTGCATGTACACGTATAGGCACAAGCAGCGCATGATGGTGACGGCCGTGGCCGTCCTCGTCCCGCTCGCCGCGGCCTGCGGAAGCGAGAAAGCGGGCGGCGAGCAGCCCGGCAGCGGGTCGGTGAGCGCCGAACAGCCCGTCACCGGGGTCCGGTGGAACGTGGACAGCGTCACCGTGGACGGCGCCACCCACCGTGCCCCCACCGGTGCGCACGTCGAGATCGAGGACGGCAAGGCGGCGGGCAACTACGGCTGCAACAACTTCACCGCCAAGGTCGTCGTCGAAAACGACACCATCCGGTTCACGGACTCCCGGTCGACCAGGATGGCCTGCACGGACCAGCCCATGGCCTTCGAGCGCACGCTGGCCGGCACCCTCGCCCAGGGCACGCTCACCACCGAGGTCAAGGGCGCCACGCTGACGCTCGCCACGGCCGACGGCGACCAGGTCCGGCTGACCAGGAAATGAGACCGGCTCGTGCCCGTCGGCCCCATCGATGTGCGACACCTCACTCACGGACCCGGAACGGGACTTCGCCGGATCGCCCGCGCGGGGCGCCCAACCGTCCAGTGGATCATCAGATCTGCCGTCTGACCTGCGAGAACAAGTCGATCATGGGCGCGTTCACCCCGGAGTGATCCAGTTACCGGCGAGTATCCCCAATTCGGACCAGTGGACGACCTCGCCTACACTCGGTGGCGTGCCACGTGGTGACGGTCGACTCAGTCATGATCTGCTCCCCGGCGAGAAAGGCCCCCAGGACGCTTGCGGCGTCTTCGGAGTCTGGGCTCCCGGTGAAGAGGTCGCCAAGCTCACTTACTTCGGGCTCTACGCCCTCCAGCATCGGGGCCAGGAATCCGCGGGTATCGCGGTCAGCAACGGCTCCCAGATCCTCGTCTTCAAGGACATGGGGCTGGTTTCCCAGGTCTTCGACGAGACCTCGCTCGGTTCGCTCCAGGGTCATATCGCGGTCGGTCACGCCCGCTACTCGACCACCGGCGCCTCCGTGTGGGAGAACGCCCAGCCGACGTTCCGCGCCACCGCGCACGGCTCGATCGCGCTCGGCCACAACGGCAACCTCGTCAACACCGCCCAGCTCGCCGAGATGGTCGCCGACCTGCCCAAGCAGGAAGGCCGCACCCCGCGCGTCGCGGCGACCAACGACACCGACCTGCTGACCGCCCTCCTCGCGGCCCAGGTCGACGAGGACGGCAAGCCGCTGACCATCGAGGAGGCCGCCCACCAGATCCTCCCGCAGGTCAAGGGCGCCTTCTCCCTCGTCTTCATGGACGAGCACACCCTCTACGCCGCCCGTGACCCGCAGGGCATCCGCCCGCTGGTCCTCGGCCGCCTGGAGCGCGGCTGGGTCGTCGCCTCCGAGTCCGCGGCCCTGGACATCTGCGGCGCCGCCTACGTCCGCGAGATCGAGCCCGGCGAGTTCATCGCCATCGACGAGAACGGCCTGCGCACCTCCCGCTTCGCGGACGCGAAGCCCAAGGGCTGTGTCTTCGAGTACGTGTACCTGGCCCGCCCGGACACCGACATCGCCGGCCGCAACGTGTACCTCTCCCGCGTGGAGATGGGCCGCAAGCTCGCCAAGGAAGCGCCCGTCGAGGCCGACCTGGTCATAGCGACCCCGGAGTCCGGGACCCCGGCCGCCATCGGCTACGCGGAGGCCTCCGGCATCCCCTTCGGCGCGGGCCTGGTGAAGAACGCCTACGTCGGCCGGACCTTCATCCAGCCCTCGCAGACCATCCGCCAGCTCGGCATCCGCCTCAAGCTGAACCCGCTGAAGGAAGTCATCAAGGGCAAGCGCCTGGTGGTCGTGGACGACTCGATCGTCCGCGGCAACACCCAGCGTGCCCTGGTGCGCATGCTCCGCGAGGCGGGCGCGGCCGAGGTCCACATCCGGATCTCCTCGCCGCCCGTGAAGTGGCCCTGCTTCTTCGGCATCGACTTCGCCACGCGCGCGGAGCTCATCGCCAACGGCATGACGATCGACGAGATCGGCACCTCGCTCGGCGCCGACTCCCTCGCCTACATCTCCATCGACGGCATGATCGAGGCGACCACCATCGCCAAGCCGAACCTGTGCCGCGCCTGCTTCGACGGCGAGTACCCGATGGAGCTCCCGGACCCGGAGCTGCTCGGCAAGCAGCTGCTGGAGACCGAGCTGGCGGCCGGTCCGGCAGCCACGGCCGCGGCCGACGCGATCCGTCGCCCGTAGGCAGCCCGTATCACCTGCAGGACGACTGCATACGACACGAAAGTTCTCACCGTCATGTCTGAGACAACTGGTGCCAGCTACGCAGCCGCGGGCGTCGACATCGAAGCGGGCGACCGCGCCGTAGAGCTGATGAAGGAGTGGGTGAAGAAGACGCAGCGCCCCGAGGTCCTCGGCGGCCTCGGCGGCTTCGCCGGCCTCTTCGACGCCTCCGCCCTCAAGCGTTTCGAGCGCCCGCTGCTCGCCTCCGCCACCGACGGCGTCGGCACCAAGGTCGACATCGCCCGGCAGCTGGGCGTGTACGACACCATCGGCCACGACCTGGTCGCCATGGTCATGGACGACATCGTGGTGTGCGGCGCCGAGCCGCTGTTCATGACCGACTACATCTGCGTCGGCAAGGTCCACCCCGAGCGGGTCGCCGCCATCGTCAAGGGCATCGCCGAGGGCTGTGTGCTCGCCGGCTGCGCCCTGGTCGGCGGCGAGACGGCCGAGCACCCGGGCCTCCTCGGCGAGGACGACTTCGACGTCGCCGGCGCCGGTACGGGCGTCGTGGAGGCCGACCGGCTGCTCGGCCCGGATCGCATCCGCACGGGTGACGCGGTGATCGCCATGGCGTCCTCCGGCCTCCACTCGAACGGGTACTCCCTGGTCCGGCACGTCCTGCTGAACCAGGCGGGCCTCTCCCTCGACGCGCGGATCGACGACCTCGGCCGCACCCTCGGCGAGGAGCTCCTGGAGCCCACCAAGATCTACTCCCTGGACTGCCTGGCCCTCACCCGCACGACGGACGTGCACGCCTTCTCGCACATCACCGGCGGCGGCCTCGCGGCCAACCTGGCCCGCGTGATCCCGGACGCGCTGCACGCGACCGTGGACCGCTCCACCTGGACCCCGGACCCGATCTTCGACCTCGTCGGCAGGACGGGCTCCGTGGAGCGCCTGGAGCTGGAGAAGACCCTGAACATGGGCGTCGGCATGATGGCGATCGTGGACGAGGAGTCGGCGGACGTGGCCCTGGCGACGCTGGCCGACCGCGGGGTCGACGCCTGGATCGCCGGCGAGATCACCGAGCGCGGCGAGCACGCCACAGGAGCCGACCTGGTCGGCGACTACGCGAGCTGAGCCGACCGGCCGGGCCGGATGGACCGAGTAGGCAGCACAAGACCCGGTCGATGACCGAAGTCACCGACCGGGTGGGTGCTCAGTACAAGGTCAAGCGCCGCGACGGTGTTGCGAGGAGTCCTCGCCGTCATCCTCGTCGTCGTCCGCCCCGTACAGCTCGGCGTACCGTGCGTACGGGTCGTCGTCCTGCTCATCGTCATCGTCATCGTCCTCGAACGGTTGACCGTTCGGCGGAATGTTCGATGGCGATGCGCCCAGCTCTTCGGCCAGGCGTGAGAGATCCGTCCCGCCGCTGTTGTACTTCAGCTGGCGGGCGACCTTCGCTTGCTTGGCCTTGGCCCGGCCGCGCCCCATGGCTCGACCCCCTCAACGACGGGGCTCGACGGCCCCAGGTTGACACGCGTTCATGATCCAGGACGGTCTCTCCATAGAGAGCCCGTCGTAGGGCTCCCACGGTACCTGAGCCCACGCCCGTACGGTACGTCGCCCGTAGCACGCGCGTCTGCACAGCACCTTTCAGGCGACCCGTCCTCGCTGGTCAGTGGCGATTTTAACCACTTATCGGCGGCCGACCCGCCGGGAAGAGTGAGAGTTCTCTCTAACTTTCCACCGGCCGGTACCGCCGAAACCCTCGGACGGGTCCCCATGGAGCCCTACCGGAACGTCACCAGCCGCGTGCCTGGGCCGCCTCGTGCATCCGCTGCTCGGCGATCCGGTCGGCCGCCGCGGCCGGCGGAATACCGTCCTCCTTCGCACGTGCGAAGATGCCCAGCGTGGTGTCGAAGATCTTCGCCGCCTTCGCCCTGCACCGCTCGAAGTCGAACCCGTGCAGCTCGTCGGCGACCTGGATGACCCCGCCGGCGTTCACCACGTAGTCCGGCGCGTAGAGGATCCCGCGGTCGGCGAGGTCCTTCTCCACGCCCGGGTGGGCGAGCTGGTTGTTGGCCGCACCGCAGACGATACGGGCGGTCAGCACGGGCACCGAGACGTCGTCGAGCGCCCCGCCGAGCGCGCAGGGGGCGTAGATGTCGAGCCCCTCGACGCGGATCAGCGCCGCGGTGTCGGCGACCGCCGTCACCCCCTGCGGGTGCCGGTCGAGGATCCGGCGCACGGCGTCCTCGCGGACGTCCGTGATCACGACCTCCGCGCCCTCGCTGCGCAGGTGCTCCACGAGGTGGTGGCCGACCTTGCCGACGCCCGCGATGCCGACCTTGCGGCCCCGCAGCGACGGGTCGCCCCACAGGTGCTGGGCGGAGGCCCGCATGCCCTGGTAGACGCCGAAGGCCGTCAGCACGGACGAGTCTCCGGCGCCGCCGTTCTCCGGCGAGCGGCCGGTCGTCCAGCGGCACTCGCGCGCCACGACGTCCATGTCGGCCACGTAGGTGCCGACGTCGCAGGCGGTCACGTACCGCCCGCCGAGCGAGGCCACGAAACGGCCGTACGCGAGCAGCAGCGCTTCGGTCTTGATCGTGTCGGGATCGCCGATGATCACGGCCTTGCCGCCGCCGTGGTCCAGACCGGCCATGGCGTTCTTGTACGACATCCCGCGCGCGAGGTTCAGCGCGTCGGCGACGGCCTCCGCCTCGGTCGCGTACGGATAGAAGCGGGTACCGCCGAGGGCAGGGCCCAGAGCGGTGGAGTGGAGCGCGATGACGGCCTTGAGGCCACTGGCGCGGTCCTGGCAGAGCACGACCTGCTCATGGCCCCCCTGATCCGAGTGGAACAGGGTGTGCAGTACGTCAGCAGGTGCGCCGGATACGTCGGTCACTGTAGTGACTCCCGGGTAACTAGCGGCGGTCGGGGCGAAGGCACCGTAAGGGTGGCGGGGCCTGTGGTCCGAGCGTAGAGCCTGGGTGGCCTGCCGATCTCGCAGTGTCGGGGATCACCTTCTCGCGGAGTACCGCCGTGCGACGATTTGCAGGGTTTCCTTGTCGGCCGAAGGGGGAGGGAGCAGGCGTGCCCAAGGTGTCCTCGGTGATCGTTCCGTACGCGGTCTATCTGCGCGTGTACGAGCCGCTGGCCGCCTTCCCCGAGCCCGAGCGCACCCACTGGGCGAACTACGCCCGCCGCCCCGAGCTCCCCTCCTACCAGGACGAGCTGCGCCGCGCGCTGGCCGACCTGCTGCCCACCCCGCCGGTCGCGGTGCCGGTGCAGGAGAGCGGCGACGCGTTCGTGACCGAGGTGGACGGCGTGCTCTGCGTCTGCCCCTGGCGCACCCGGCTGCGCGGCTGGCTGGCCCTGGACGAGCTGGACGAGGAGCTGCCCAGGCCGGTCCTGGAGGCGGCCCTCCCCGAGGTCGTCCGGCTGCAGGCGGCCAAGGACCACGAGCGGTGGCTGGAACGCAACCCCGACGCCCGCCCGTGGATCCGTACGGCCGCCTGGCAGGTGCCGCTCAACTGGTTCGTCCTCGTCTCCGACGAGGAGCGGGAGTACGACAAGGGGACGGCGGAGGTGGCCCCTGTGCTGCGCTACCGCACGCCGATGGTGCAGGCGCGCCGCCGGGTGGCCCGGTCGCTGCGCACGCTGAAGGACGCCATGGACGAGGGGCCGCTGATCGACGGCCTGCTGGACGTGGGGCGCTGGCTGGAGGAGTTCCACCCGCGTTCGCTGGTGGAACTGGACTACGGCGGCCTGGTGCACGTGCTGCCGGCCGGCGAGCTGGAGGACGACCACTCGGCGAAGGACGTGGCCGAGGGCATCGAGGCGCTGCGGGTCGGGGACGGCGCGGCGGCCGGCGAGGCGTACGCGCGGCTCGTGGAGCGGTGGCGGTCCGTACGGGACCGGCGCTCCGCGAACTGAGTCGATCACCACGTCCCGTACCCCGAGAACTGAGCCCTGCGAACCGAGCTGAGCCTCCGCTTTGACCTGCGGCCGCTGTGAACTGACGATGTGACAGGCGAGACAGCGCTTTCATAAGTGACGTACGTCACGGCCGTGAAGCGGTCGGACAGCGTACCGTCAACCGCACTTCACGGAACTGACGGGACGTAGGTCCCGATCCGGGCTTTTGTCGCAAGGGTGACGGACCGCACGTACACGGCCCTTGCGCCGCTTGCCCCTCCTCGTGCCAAAATAGGACAAGGAGTCCGGGGAGGGCTCCTCCGCCTACTTATGCTCCACTGTGGGGGGAAATCTCAGCATTGCATGCTCTTTGGGGGGTCTGGTGACTCCTGATCGCCCCTGTGACTGATCGTCACAGTGGCGTGACTGTCCGCTATGGCATGGTCCATCGGCTTCCGTCGCCGATGAACACCTGGGGGGCAATTCCATCGGTTTGGCCGACGCGGCTGGACAGATGGTGTAGTTGTAGTGCCGAGGACAAGCCGTTCGTCCTATAACCGACTCGACTCGCGTCCGCCATTTCGGGCAACGCGGGTCAAGGTGCAGAATTTAGAGGAAAGAACCGAGAAGGTTCGGTTCTCCCGAGGAGGCCGCTCATGACCGCTCGCACCCCTGATGCTGAGCCGCTGCTGACCCCGGCTGAGGTCGCCACCATGTTCCGCGTGGACCCGAAGACGGTCACGCGGTGGGCGAAGGCCGGCAAGCTCACATCGATTCGTACGCTCGGCGGACACCGCCGTTATCGCGAGGCCGAGGTCCGCGCACTGCTTGCGGGCATCCCGCAGCAGCGTAGCGAGGCCTGAACAACTGAATAACCGGGCAACACGTCAGGTCCCCCAACCTGGTCGGACGCCCGATACGCAGCTCCAAGCGACGTGGGTCCTGCCCCAACAGGCCCCTCGCCCACTGGGAACGTCGTCGATCGCGCTGGACTCCGCCGAGTCCAGCGCGGTCTTTTTTGTGCGCTTGAGGCGGCTCAAGCCCGCTCGGCGGGTCGAATCAGGTGGCTCTGTGAGCGACCTTGTCGGACTCTGGGGAGGCTCTGGGAGGGTTCCTGGGGGCATCCTTCGGACTTCCTCCGGACATCCTCCCGAGTGGTGCAATTGCACATATAAAATTGACCAGTTGTAGGAGACGGGTAAGAACCCACGTTTTCAAAACTCATGCGGTGACACCCGTCACACGTCAGGGGTCTTGTTGCCTCTGACTCATGTGCGCTAAAGGGGGTTGGGCGGGGCGGCCGGTCGGTCACAGGGCGGCGGTCACGCCGTGGAGGGGCGGTCACGCCGTGGAGGGGCGGTCGCCCTCGACGGCCCCCTCGGGGGCCTGTGCACCCCGTGGGGCGCCGTCCATCGCCAGCCGCTGTAAGCGGTGGCAGATCGGGCAGTGGCGGGTCAGATGCCCGTAGGACGACGCGGCCGACAGATGCGCGCGGAGCAGCGCCCGCGTCTCGTGCCTGACCGATGCCGCCATACCCCACCTCCATGGGGGCCACGCGGGAACGGGCCCTGAGATCTGGGTACCGGCCGCACGTGGCGCCGTCAAGGGCGCGGCGGAGAACGCGAGAGAGCCCGGATCCAAAGATCCGGGCTCTCTCTTACTGCGGTCCTGACGGGATTTGCTGTGCCCGATTGCGGCTGCGCCGCGGGCGCGGCCTCCGCCTTGGCGGGGTGGCGGGCGGGTTGATGGGGTCGTGGGCGTGAAGAAGGCCCGCTTCCCGGTGGGGGATGCGGGCCTTCGTTGTTCACTGCGGTCCTGACGGGATTTGAACCCGCGGCCTCCACCTTGACAGGGTGGCGAGCACTCCAAACTGCTCCACAGGACCAGGTTTTGCGGCACTTGATGTTGCGTTGCGCTGCGAGAAGGACTGTACAGGAGGGTGAGCCCGCTGGTCGAACTCACCCTGAGTACGGGAGCCGTTACGGTGCGGCCGCGTCGATCGCCTTCACGATCCGCTTGTCCGAGACGGGGTACGCCGTGCCCAGCGCGTGGGCGAAGTAGCTGACCCGGAGCTCCTCGATCATCCAGCGGATGTCCAGCACCGAGGAGGGGACCGGCCGGCCCTGCGGAAGCTGTTCCAGCAGCCAGGCGTACTCGTCCTGCATCTCGTGGACCTTCTCCATGCGGCTGGTGTCCCGCTGCACGCCGGTCGGCATCTGCTGCAGGCGCCGGTCCACGGCCACCAGGTAGCGCATCAGGTCGGGGAGCCGGCGCAGGCCCGCCCACGTCACGAACCCGGGCTTCACGAGGGCGTCCAGCTGCCTCCGCACGTCCGTCAGGTTGGCCAGCAGCACGGGGCTGCGCACGCCCTTCAGACGGCGCTCACAGGCCTGCCAGGCGGCCAGGACCTGCTGCACCTGTCCGACCGTACGGACCGTCGTGTCGACGATCTCCGCGCGCACCTTGTCGTACAGCTTCCGGTACGACTCCTCGTCCCACGCGGGCCCGCCGAAGTCGGCGATCAGCCGGTCCGCGGCCGCCATCGCGCAGTCGTCGAACAGCCCCTGGATGGAACCGTGCGGATTCGCGGACAGCGCGAGCTTCTGGGCGTTCGTCAACTTCTCGGATGCGAACTTTGCTGGATTCACTGGGATGTTGCGCAGGATCAGCCGACGCGTGCCCTTCCACATCGCCTCCGTCTGCTCCGCCTCCGTGTCGAAGAGGCGTACGGAGACCGTGTCGCCGTCGTCGACCAGCGCCGGGTACGCCTTCACCGGCTGACCGGCGCGGCGGGTTTCGAAGACACGGGTGAGCGCGCCGATCGTCCAGTCCGTCAGACCCGAACGCTCCAGGGACTCGCCGCCCTGCCGTTCGGCGGTGGCCGCGGCCGCCTGCGAGATCGCCTGCCTCGCCTTCGGCTTCAGCCGGAGCTTCAGAGACTCCAGGTCCTTGTCCTCGGCCAGCTTGCGCCGCCGCTCGTCGACGATCCGGAAGGTGATCTTCAGATGGTCGGGGAGTCGCGACCAGTCGAAGTCCTCCGCCTCGAACGGAACGCCGACCATGCGCTTCAGGTCGCGGGCCATCGCCGTGGTGAGCGGCTCCTGGAGAGGCACTGCCTGGTCCAGGAAACGCTGCGCGAAGTTCGGCGCCGGCACGTAGTTGCGGCGGATCGGCTTCGGGAGGGAACGGATCAGCTCCGTGACGACCTCCTCGCGCAGGCCGGGGATCTGCCAGTCGAAACCGTCGTCCGTCACCTGGTTGAGGACTTGGAGCGGGATGTGGACCGTCACGCCGTCGGCGTCCGCACCCGGTTCGAACTGGTACGTCACCCGGAACTTCAGCGGACCCTGCCGCCATGAGTCCGGATAGTCGGCCTTCGTGACCGCCTCCGCCGACTCCCGGATGAGCATCTCCCGCTCGAAGTCCAGGAAATCGGGCTGCTCGTGCCGCTTGTGCTTCCACCACGAGTCGAAGTGCGCGCCGGACACCACGTGTTCGGGCACCCGCTGCTCGTAGAAGTCGAACAGCGTGTCGTCGTCGACGACGATGTCCCGGCGCCGGGCCCGGTGCTCCAGCTCCTCGACCTCGCTGAGGAGCCGGCGGTTGTCGGCGAAGAACTTGTGGTGCGTGCGCCAGTCGCCCTCGACGAGCGCGTTGCGGATGAACAGCTCGCGGGAGGTCTCCGGGTCGATCCGACCGTAGTTGACCTTCCGCTGGGCGATGATCGGCACGCCGTACAGCGTGACCTTCTCGTCTGCCATCACGGCCGCCTGGTCCTTCTCCCAGCGCGGCTCGCTGTACGTCCGCTTCAGGAGATGCCCGGCGAGCGGCTCGACCCACTCCGGCTCGATCTTCGCGTTGACGCGGGCCCACAGCCGGCTCGTCTCCACCAGCTCGGCGGACATCACGAAGCGCGGCTGCTTCTTGAACAGGGCCGAACCCGGGAAGATCGCGAACTTGGCGTTCCGCGCGCCCAGGTACTCGTTCTTGTTGCCGTCCTTCACGTCCTTCATGCCGATGTGCGAGAGCAGACCGGCGAGGAGGGAGACGTGCACGTTCTGCTCGGCCGCGTCCTCCTCGTTCAGATGGATCCCCATCTGCTTGGCGACCGTGCGCAGCTGCGTGTAGATGTCCTGCCACTCACGGATGCGCAGGAAGTTCAGGTACTCCTGCTTGCACATCCGCCGGAAGGAGGAGGAGCCGCGCTCCTTCTGCTGCTCGCGGACGTACCGCCACAGGTTGAGATAGGCGAGGAAGTCGCTGGTCTCGTCCTTGAAGCGGGCGTGCTGCTGGTCGGCCTGGGTCTGCTTGTCGGCAGGGCGCTCGCGCGGATCCTGGATGGACAGCGCGGCGGCTATGACCATGACCTCGCGCACGCAGCCGTTCTTGTCGGCCTCCAGGACCATCCGGGCCAGGCGCGGATCGACGGGCAGCTGGGCCAGCTTGCGCCCGGTCTGCGTCAGTCGCTTGCGCGGGTCCTTCTGGGCCGGGTCGAGCGCCCCCAGCTCCTGGAGCAGCTGAACGCCGTCACGGATGTTGCGGTGGTCCGGCGGGTCGATGAACGGGAACTTCTCGATCTCGCCGAGGCCGGCCGCGGTCATCTGCAGGATGACGCTCGCCAGGTTCGTACGGAGGATCTCCGCGTCCGTGAACTCCGGACGGGCCAGGAAGTCGTCCTCGTCGTACAGCCGGATGCAGACGCCGTCGCTGGTACGGCCGCAGCGGCCCTTGCGCTGGTTGGCGCTGGCCTGCGAGATCGGCTCGATCGGCAGCCGCTGGACCTTGGTGCGGTGGCTGTAGCGGCTGATGCGGGCGAAGCCGGGGTCGATGACGTACTTGATGCCCGGGACGGTCAGCGATGTCTCGGCCACGTTCGTCGCCAGAACGATCCTGCGACCCGTGTGCGGCTGGAATACCCGATGCTGCTCGGCATGCGAGAGCCGGGCGTAGAGCGGCAGGACTTCGGTGCCCTGCCAATTAGCGCCTCCGGCGCGGGGGTATTTCTTCTTCTCCAGCGCGTCGGCGGTGTCGCGGATCTCCCGCTCACCGGAGAGGAAGACGAGGATGTCGCCCTTCCCCTCCGCCTGGAGCTCCTCGACCGCGTCGCAGATGGCGGTGATCTGGTCGCGGTCGGCGTCCTCGGAGTCCTCTTCGAGGAGCGGCCGGTAACGCACCTCCACCGGGTAGGTGCGCCCGCTGACCTCGACGATCGGGGCGTCGCCGAAGTGCCGGGAGAAACGCTCCGGGTCGATGGTCGCGGACGTGATGACGACCTTGAGATCCGGACGGCGGGGCAGCAGCTGGGCGAGGTAGCCCAGCAGGAAGTCGATGTTGAGGGACCGCTCGTGGGCCTCGTCGATGATGATCGTGTCGTAGGCGCGCAGCTCACGGTCGGTCTGGATCTCCGCGAGGAGGATGCCGTCCGTCATCAGCTTCACGAAGGTGGCGTCCGGGTTCACCTGGTCGGTGAACCGCACCTTCCAGCCGACGGCCTCACCCAGCGGCGTCCTGAGCTCCTCCGCGACGCGCTCGGCGACCGTACGGGCGGCGATACGACGGGGCTGGGTGTGCCCGATCATGCCGCGGACGCCGCGCCCCAGCTCAAGACAGATCTTGGGGATCTGGGTCGTCTTGCCGGACCCGGTCTCACCGGCGACGATCACGACCTGGTGATCACGGATGGCGGCCGCGATGTCGTCCTTCTTCTGGCTGACCGGAAGCTGCTCGGGATACGACACGGCCGGCACACGGCCGCGCCGCAGCGCCATCCGCTCCTCGACCTGCGCGACCTCCGCCTCGATCTCGGCGAGGACGGCGGCACGGGCCTCCGGCTTGCGGATCCGGCGCGCTCCTTCGAGCCTGCGCCCGAGCCGGTGCGCGTCGCGCAGGGACAGCTCGGCCAGGCGGGGAGCGAGAGTACCGAGGGCGGGAGTACCGAGGGCGGGAGTACCCGGAGCGGAGGCGCCGGGGGCGGGGTGCGTAGACATACGCGATCCAGGATCTCATCTTGGCGAAAGACTGGGCGAGCGCTTTTGGGGTCGCCTCGCCTGACGCGGAGCGCCGAAAACCCCCTCCGGCTGCCCGGAGGGGGTTCTCGTCCTTGTGGCTGGGGCCGGGGTCGAACCGGCGACCTATCGCTTTTCAGGCGATCGCTCGTACCAACTGAGCTACCCAGCCACGAGGTTTCACGTGAAACCTCAGCGGTCCTGACGGGATTTGAACCCGCGGCCTCCACCTTGACAGGGTGGCGAGCACTCCAAACTGCTCCACAGGACCAAGCTGTTGCGTACGACAGTGTCGCACACGGTGTTGCGTGCCCCCAACGGGATTCGAACCCGTGCTACCGCCTTGAAAGGGCGGCGTCCTAGGCCGCTAGACGATGAGGGCTATCGGCCCGCCTGGGCGCTTCTCAGCGCGTCGGGGACGTCATGAGCATATGGGATGGCGGCGGGTATCGCCAAAACGGTTTACGGGGCCGTCCTGGAGGGGGTCCGGGAGGGCGTTGTGGGGGCGGATTCGGGGGCGGTTCCCGACGGGGTGAGGGGTGGGGCGGGCGAGGGAGTGGGGGAGGGGCTGGGGGACGGGGCGGCACCGGGCTGGTTCTCCTTCGGGAGGTGGCGGCTGACCTCGGCCGTCGTCAGACCCAGGCCGCCGAGTTTGATCTCGTCCCACGCCTGGAGGCGGCGGGTGTCGCGGTCGAAGTAGAGGATCGACGCCTCGATGGGGTCGGGGTACTTGCCCTCGACGGCCCGCAGGCCGCTGCCGCCGGTCGAGCCTTCGACGCGCAGCCGGGTGCCCTTCTTCATGACCTCCGTCTGCTCGTGGTGGAGATGGCCGGCCAGGACGAGGGGCACCTCGCCGTCCGTGCCGCGGGCGGCGGACGGCTCGTGGGCGATGGCCACGTCGGCCGGGGTGCCGACGGCCTTCTGGGCGCGCAGGGCCTGGGCGAGCCGCGCGCCGGCCGCCTCCTGCGTCTGTTCGGCGCCCGGCACGGTGGAGCGGTCGGGGGTGAACTGGGGGTCGCCGATGCCGGCGAAGCGCAGTCCGGCGACGTTGATCGCGCGGCCGTCGTCGAGGACGTGCACGTTCTTCATGCCCTGCAGGTAGCGCTGGGTGAGGAGGGAGTCGTGGTTGCCCCTGACCCAGACGTACGGCGCGCCCAGGGTGGCGATGGGGTCCAGGAAGCCGTTCTCGGCGGCCGTGCCGTGGTCCATGGTGTCGCCGGAGTCGACGATCACGTTGACCTTGTACTGCTCGACGAGCGAGGCGATGATCTTCCAGCTCGCGGGGTTGAGGTGGATGTCCGAGACGTGCAGGACGCGGACGGTCGTCGGGTCCGGCTGGTAGGCGGGGAGCGTGGAGGTGACGTCGTAGAGCTTGGTCACGTTGGTGACCAGGCGGGCGAGTTCCTGCTGGTAGACGTCGAACTCGGTGACGATGCTGCGCGCGTTGCCGACGAGGGAGGGCGCGGAGGACAGCAGGCCCGAGAACCGCGGCTCCAGCACCGAGTTGGGGTTCCAGGTGGCGTACGCGGTCGCGCCCGAGGCGGCCAGAAGGGTGAAGGCGAGGCCTCCGGCGGCGAGGGCGCGGCGGGGGCGGCGGTAGACGGCGAGGCCGAGCGCGGTGGCGCCGGACACGACGGCGACGCAGGACCGGACGGCGAGGTCGAGGGTGCCGTGTTCGACGTCGTGGGCGACCTCGTCCTGGAGGCCGGAAAGGCGCTCGGGATGGTCGACGAGGGCCTGGGAGCGGACGGGGTCGAGCTGGTCGACGTTCACGTCGAGGCGGAGGGGGGCGTGGTGGCTGTCCAGGGAGAGCGCGCCGAGCGGGGAGACATTGATCTTCGTGCCGCCGGAGACGGACGGGCGCAGGGTCATGGTCGTGTTCATGGGGCCGACGGGGACGCGGACGTTGCCGACGATCAGCAGGCCGAGCCAGGCCCCGACGAGGACGACGCCGGTCAGGCCGAGGGCGCGGGACCAGGGGTTGGGGCGGGCGGCGAGTTCCAGAGTGGGGTTCCTGCGGTTCTTGCGGTTCCTGCGCTGGGCGGGCTTGAGGCGGTTCAGGGCTGCGGCGGGGACGCGGACGCGGGCCATTGGTGCCGTATGCCCCGGTCCGGGCGCTGGTATGCGGACGGTTCGCGCCCTCCGTACGGCGGGGTAGTACCGGACAATGGGGCCTGTGCTGGAGATGACGCGCGAGGAGTTCGAGGAACTGGTCGCCGAGGCGCTGGACCGGATTCCGCCGGAGTTGACGCGGCTGATGGACAACGTCGCGGTGTTCGTCGAGGACGAGCCGCCGGCGGAGGACCCGGAGCTGCTCGGGCTGTACGAGGGGACTCCGCTGACGGATCGCGGGGAGTGGTACGCCGGGGTGCTGCCCGACCGGATCACGATCTACCGGGGGCCGACCCTGCGGATGTGCGCGTCGCGGGAGGAGGTCGTCGCGGAGACCGAGGTCACGGTGGTGCACGAGATCGCCCACCACTTCGGCATCGACGACGCGCGGCTGCACGCTCTCGGCTACGGCTGAGCCGTCCGGCAGGGGGTGCGGGTCCCGCGCGTGTCTTCTTGTGGGCGGCGGGAGTTGGGCACGTCGACTCTTACGCCTGCCGCGGAGGTGGCCCCGTGCGCCCCTTGTACGTACCCGTTCGTCTGGCCGTGACGGCGCTGGTCGTCGCCGCGGCCGCCGGCTGTATGAGCGTGGGGGACGAGGAGGGCGGCCGGGCCAAACCCTCGCATTCGGCGGGGCAGCACGGCGGTGAGGCGCCGGACGGGGGTTCGGCGGGGGCGGGCGGCGGGTCCGGGCTGGGTGCTGCGGGCGGTGGCGGCAGGCATGGGCACGGGAAGGGCGACAAGGGCAGGGCGAGCGCGTCGGCGTCCGCCTCGGCCGCGCCGTCGGCGGGTGTGAGCGCGCCGGCCTCGGCGGGGGCGGTGCGGCCTGGGCCGAGTGAGAAGCCGGGGGCGCCGACGCCGACCAAGGCGCAGCCGACGGCGCCCACGCGTTCGCCGGACCCGGAGCCGCCCGTGCCGTCGCCGGAGCCTCCGCCGCCGTCGCCCGAGCCGACGGTGGCCGAGCCGTCGGCCTCGGCGCACGAGGAGGGCGGGGGGCCGGCGCCGCAGCTGGCGGAGCGGGAGCCCGCGCCGGAGGCGGCGCCGGAAGCGGCTCCCGAGGCGGGTTCGCCGGCCTAGGACAGGACCCTTGGCCGATCCAGGACAGGACCTTAGGCCGACTCGGGGCAGGGCCTCGGAACGGCAGGGTGCAGGACCCGGATGGCTGCTGAGCTGCGGTGATGGAGCTCAGTTTGCCTTCGGAGGCAAGGGTGCGTATGGTAGTAGATCGTTTGATCCCATTTGCCCGGCGCCACCGCAGAGCGCGCCGTGTGGCGCGTACTCTCCCCAGCCGTGGCGGACCGCATAGAGGCGGTCGTAATGCAATGCGAACACGGAGTTGACGGGCGCGTGCCGACGAGACTCCGGAAGGTTTCGCATTCGCATGTCCATTTCCAGTACTGATCACGCCGTCGTGCCCGAGAGCAACGACGAGGCGATCGAGCTCACCGAGACCGCGGTCGTCGTGACCGAAGCCGCAGAGGCTTCCGTCGACGTCTCCGCCGAGTCCCCCGAGCCGACCTTCGCCGACCTCGGGCTCCCCGAGGGCGTCGTGCGCAAGCTCGCGCAGAACGGCGTGACCACCCCCTTCCCGATCCAGGCCGCGACCATCCCGGACGCCCTGGCCGGCAAGGACATCCTCGGCCGTGGCCGCACCGGCTCCGGCAAGACCCTCTCCTTCGGTCTGCCGACCCTGGCCACGCTGGCCGGCGGGCACACCGAGAAGCGCAAGCCGCGCGCCGTCATCCTCACGCCGACGCGTGAGCTGGCGATGCAGGTCGCGGACGCGCTCCAGCCCTACGGCGACGTCCTCGGCCTGAAGATGAAGGTCGTCTGCGGCGGTACGTCGATGAGCAACCAGATCTACGCCCTGGAGCGAGGCGTCGACATCCTCGTCGCCACCCCGGGCCGGCTGCGCGACATCATCAACCGCGGCGCCTGCTCCCTCGAGAACGTGCAGATCGCCGTCCTCGACGAGGCCGACCAGATGTCCGACCTGGGCTTCCTGCCCGAGGTCACCGAGCTGCTCGACCAGGTCCCGGCCGGCGGCCAGCGCATGCTGTTCTCGGCCACGATGGAGAACGAGATCTCCACGCTGGTCAAGCGCTACCTGAGCAACCCGGTCACGCACGAGGTCGACAGCGCCCAGGGCAACGTCACGACCATGTCGCACCACATCCTGATCGTGAAGCCCAAGGACAAGGCGCCGGTCACCGCCGCGATCGCCTCCCGCAAGGGCCGCACCATCATCTTCGTCCGCACCCAGCTCGGCGCCGACCGTATCGCCGAGCAGCTGCGCGACTCCGGTGTGAAGGCGGACGCGCTGCACGGCGGCATGACCCAGGGCGCGCGCACCCGCACCCTGGCCGACTTCAAGGACGGTTACGTCAACGCGCTCGTCGCGACCGACGTCGCCGCCCGCGGCATCCACGTCGACGGCATCGACCTGGTCCTGAACGTGGACCCGGCCGGCGACCACAAGGACTACCTGCACCGCGCGGGCCGTACGGCGCGCGCCGGCCGCACCGGCACGGTCGTGTCGCTCTCGCTGCCGCACCAGCGCCGTCAGATCTTCCGTCTGATGGAGGACGCGGGCGTCGACGCCGGGCGTCACATCATCCAGGGCGGCGCCGCCTTCGACCCGGAGGTCGCCGAGATCACCGGCGCCCGGTCGATGACGGAGGTCCAGGCCGAGTCCGCGGGCAACGCGGCGCAGCAGGCCGAGCGTGAGGTCTCCGAGCTCACCAAGGAACTGGAGCGCGCGCAGCGCCGGGCGACCGAGCTGCGCGACGAGGCCGACCGTCTGGTGGCCCGCGTGGCGCGTGAGCGCGGCGAGGACCCGCAGGCCGCGGTGGCCGAGGCGCAGGCGGCGGTGGTGACGGAGGCGGTCGAGGCGGCCGAGGCCGTCGTCGAGGCCTCCGTGCCGGAGCAGCCGGTCGCGCGCGACTTCGACCGGCCGGTGCGTGAGGAGCGTCCGGCGTCGACGTCGTCGTACGAGCGCCGCGACCGTCGTGACGACCGCGGTGGCCGTTCGTTCGAGCGTCGTGACGACCGGGGCGGCTTCAACCGCGACCGTGACCGTGACAACCGGGGTGGCGGCTTCAACCGCGA
>NZ_JBITCT010000052.1:0-18704 GCF_044453465.1 Streptomyces sp. NPDC051677 | reverse complement strand
CGACCGGGGCGGCTTCAACCGCGACCGTGACCGTGACAACCGGGGTGGCGGCTTCAACCGCGACAACCGTGACGACCGCGGCGGCCGTTCCTTCGAGCGTCGTGACGACCGTCGGGACGACCGCGGTGGCCGTTCGTTCGAGCGTCGTGACGACCGGGGCGGCTTCAACCGCGACCGTGACCGTGACAACCGGGGTGGCGGCTTCAACCGCGACAACCGTGACGACCGCGGCGGCCGTTCCTTCGACCGTCGTGACGACCGCCGGGACGACCGCGGTGGCCGTTCGTTCGAGCGTCGTGACGACCGCGGTGGCTTCAACCGCGACCGTGACCGTGACAACCGGGGTGGCGGCTTCAACCGCGACAACCGTGACGACCGCGGTGGCCGTTCCTTCGAGCGTCGTGACGACCGCGGCGGCTTCCGCCGTGACGAGCGCGGTGGGCACCGTGGCAGCGACCGCCCGTTCAACCGTGACCGCCAGGGCGACCGCCCGGGCTTCCGCTCCGCCGGCCACGACCGCCCGTACGGCCGCCGCGACGACCACCGTGGCACCGGCCCCAGCACCGGCGCCCACGGCCGCCGCGACGACAAGCCGCGCTGGAAGCGCAACGGCTGACACCGACTGACCCGGCAAGACTGAGATACCGAGAAGGGCCCGTACGACTCCGGTCGTACGGGCCCTTCGGCGTGCACGGGGACACAGTGGGACCACTCTGTGGCTCTGGCCTATGACAACGCGGCGAACGAGGTCAGGCTGTATGTGGACGGCGAGACAGCGGCCCGGGCGCCTTACACCTCCGCCTGGTCGGCCACGAGCGGTCTGCAGGTGGGCCGGGGACTGACGGCGGACGGCGGCTGGGGCGGGTATCTGCACGGTGCCGTCGATGACGTGCGGGTATACGAGGGGGCGGTCTCGGACGGGGATCTCCCGCTCATCAAGGGGCAGGTCGAGTGAGGACGGGTCGTCCGGGTCACGGTCGGGTTTCGGCCACGTTGTGACGTGTGTCACGCCCCCGGTGAGGGAATTGCTGGGGGCATGACAGATGACGCCATGGTGAGTGGGCTGTCGGACGAAGAGCGGCTGGCCCAGCTCGGTTACACGCAGGTTCTTGCCCGCCGCATGTCGGCGTTCTCCAACTACGCGGTCTCCTTCACGATCATCTCGGTCCTGTCGGGCTGTCTGACGTTGTACCTGTTCGGCATGAACACGGGCGGACCGGCGGTGATCACCTGGGGCTGGGTGGCCGTCGGCCTGATGACGCTGTTCGTGGGCCTGTCGATGGCCGAGATCTGCTCGGCGTATCCGACCTCCGCGGGCCTGTACTTCTGGGCGCACCGGCTGGCGCCCCCGCGATCGGCCGCGGCCTGGGCCTGGTTCACGGGCTGGTTCAACGTGCTGGGTCAGGTCGCGGTGACCGCCGGCATCGACTTCGGCGCCGCGTCCTTCCTCGGCGCCTATCTGAACCTCCAGTTCGACTTCGAGGTGACCCCGGGCCGGACGGTCCTGCTCTTCGCGGCCATCCTGGTGCTGCACGGCCTGCTGAACACCTTCGGGGTGCGGATCGTCGCGTTGCTGAACAGCGTGAGCGTGTGGTGGCACGTGCTGGGCGTGGGCGTCATCGTCGGTGCGCTGGCGTTCGTCCCCGACACCCACCAGTCGACGTCCTTCGTGTTCGGCGAGTTCGTCAACAACACCGGCTGGGGCAGCGGGGTGTACGTCGTGCTGCTGGGCCTGCTGATGGCCCAGTACACCTTCACCGGCTACGACGCGTCCGCCCACATGACGGAGGAGACGCACGACGCGTCGACGGCCGGCCCGAAGGGGATCGTGCGGTCCATCTGGACGTCGTGGATCGCCGGCTTCGTCCTGCTGCTCGGCTTCACGTACGCCATCCAGTCCTACGACGCCGCCCTCACCTCGCCGACCGGCGCGCCGCCCGCCCAGATCCTGCTCGACGCGCTCGGCGCGACCGCCGGCAAGCTGCTGTTGCTGGTCGTGATCGGCGCCCAGCTGTTCTGCGGGATGGCGTCGGTGACGGCCAACAGCCGCATGATCTACGCGTTCTCGCGTGACGGGGCGCTGCCGTACTCCCGCCTGTGGCATACGGTCAGCCCGCGCACCCGTACCCCCGTCGCGGCGGTCTGGCTCGCGGCCGTCGGCGCGCTGCTGCTGGGCCTGCCGTACCTGATCAACGTGACGGCGTACGCGGCCGTCACCTCCATCGCCGTCATCGGCCTCTACATCGCCTACGTCATCCCGACGCTGCTGCGCGTCCGTAAGGGCGAGGCCTTCCAGCGCGGGCCATGGCACCTGGGCCGTTGGTCGAAGGCCGTCGGCGTGGTGTCGATTGCGTGGGTGGCCGTGATCACCGTCCTGTTCATGCTGCCGCAGGTCTCCCCGGTCACCTGGGAGACCTTCAACTACGCCCCGGTCGCCGTCCTCGTCGTCCTGGGCTTCGCGGGGGTGTGGTGGCAGGTCTCGGCCCGCCACTGGTTCCTCAACCCCGACCACGAACGCACTGCCGCGAGGGAGGCGGCGAGGGCCGGGGCCGGTCCGAACGGCCCCCGGCCGAAGGATCTGTGACCGATCTTCGCCCTTCCGCGCGCATCGGCTCGGCCGTGTCACCGATACCCGATCGGAGACACGGCCGCGTCCGGCTATGCTCGGGGAGGCAACATCGCCTGGGCCCTTAGCTCAATTGGCAGAGCAGTGGACTTTTAATCCATTGGTTGTGGGTTCGAGTCCCACAGGGCCTACCGGCGGCGGGGGAGGAAACACCCTCTGACCTGCTATGCAGCGCCTGAGACGGCTTCGGTCGGCTCAGGCGCTGCTGTGTTTTCGGGCCCGAGCGGCCACCGCCACCCGCCCATTCGAACAATCTGATGTTCGTTCGCTCATCGGCATGGTAGAAATGCTCGCATGGATGTCGCCGACCGTCTCGACCTGACCCTGCGCCTCGTTCAGGGGCAGGACCCCGGGCAGCGGATCTCCGTGGCCGAGCTCGCTCAGCGGCTCGGGGTCTCCGAGATGACCGTGCGCAGGGATCTGGACGCGCTGGAGCGGCAGGGGCTGGTGCGGCGGGTGCACGGCGGTGCCGTTCCTGGGCGGCCGCGTGCGGAGGGCGGTGGCTTCGAGGCGCGGCAGGCGTGGCAGGCGGCGACGAAGGACCGGCTGGGCGCGGCCGTCGCCGCGCTGGTCGAGCCGGGGTCGCGGGTGCTGCTGGACGCCGGGACCACGACCGTGCACGTGGCCGAACACCTCGCGGCGCGGGGCCCGTTGACCGTCGCGGTGCTCAGTCTGCAGGCGGCGCTGCGGCTGGCCGACCGGCCCGGCATCGAGCTGGTGGTGGTCGGCGGTCGCTCGCGTCCCGGTGAGCGGTCCCTCGTCGGGCCGTTGGCCCTGCGCACCCTGGAGTCCCTGGCCTTCGACGTGTTCGTGATGTCGATCGGCGGGGTGCACGCCGTGCACGGCTGGTCGGAGTTCTCCCTGGAGGACGCGGCCGTCAAGCAGGCGGGACTCGGTCAGGCCGCCCGTACGCTCGCCGTCGCCGACGCGACCAAGCTGGGCGTGCGCGCGTTCAGCCAGGTCGCTCCGCTCGACGCCGTGCACACCTTCGTCACCGACGCCGCCGCGGCCGACCCCGCCACCCACCCAGGCGGTCCCCCGACCCTGGACGCCCTGCGCGAGTCCGGTGTCGAGACCCGCCTCAGCTGAGGAGACGCAGACGTATATGACACCGCTGATGATCCTGGTCGCCGGACCGTACCGGTCGGGTACCGGTGACGATCCCGGCAAGCTCGCGGACAACGTGCGGGCCATGAACGAGGTCGCGCTCGCACTGTTCCGCGCCGGGCACCTGCCCGTCACCGGAGAGGCGCTCGCGCTGCCCCTGCTGGAGACGGCGGGCGGCGACACGGCCCCCGGAAGCCCCCTCTTCGACGAGCTCTTCCACCCCGTCGCCGAACGCCTGCTGGACCGCTGCGACGCGGTGCTGCGCATCGGCGGGCCCTCGCAGGGCGCCGACCGCATGGTCGAGCGGGCCCGCGCCCGCGGCAAGCAGATCTACGCCGACCTCGCCGACGTCCCGACCCCCGCAGGGAGCCCCGCATGACCGCCGGCATCGACACCCCCGACCCCCGCGGCCGTACCGGACTCGACCGTCAGGGACGCGACCTCGCCGGCAACGACCGGGTCCGCATCCTCGACGTCGAGGTCCTCGCCTGCGACTGGTCCGTCCTGCGCCGCACCACCTTCGACTACCGGCACAGCGACGGCCACGTCAGCCGCGAGCGGCGTGAGACCTACGACCGGGGCGACGGCGCGACGATCCTGCTCTACGACCCCGACCGGCGCACGGTCCTGCTGACCCGTCAGTTCCGGCTGCCCGCATACGTCAACGGGCACCCCGACGGCATGCTGCTGGAGACCGCCGCCGGGCTCCTGGACGGCGACGATCCGCAGGAGGCGATCCGTCGGGAGGCCGCGGAGGAGACGGGGCGCGCGGTCCAGGACGTAGAGCACGTGTTCGACGCGTTCATGAGCCCCGGCTCGGTCACGGAGCGGCTCAGCTTCTTCGCCGCCCCCTACGACGCCTCCGCCCCCGGCGTCGACACGGCGGGCGTGGCGGCCGAGGGCGAGGACATCACCGTCGTCGAAGTCCCCTTCGGCGAGGCGCTCGACCTCGTCCGCACGGGTGCGATCGCGGACGCGAAGACCATCATGCTGCTCCAATGGGCAGCGCTGGACGGCCCGTTCGGGCCCGCTCGGGGTCGCTGACGCCCGGTCCGGGATCGGCTCTGGCTCAGCGGCTCAGCCGACGTTCAGCCCCGTGAGGTCCCCCAGCGGCAGGGTGTGCTGGGTCTGCAGGACCTTCGCCCGCAGGTAGCGGACGTTGTGCGGGGTCGTGAAGACGCCCGTCGGGACCCGGTCCTGGACGTCGATGCCCAGTTCCCGCAGCTGGTCGGCCTTGTCGGGGTTGTTGGACAGGAGGTCCAGGCCCGTGATGCCGAGGGCGCGCAGCATCTGGGCGGCGGCCGTGTAGTCGCGGCCGTCCTCGGGCAGGCCGAGCGCGGCGTTCGCCTCGTAGGTGTCCAGGCCCTGGTCCTGGAGGGCGTACGCGTCGAGCTTGTTGTAGAGGCCGATGCCGCGGCCCTCCTGGCGCAGGTAGAGCAGGACGCCGCCCGTCGCGGCTATGCGCTCGACCGCCTCGCGCAGCTGCGGCCCGCAGTCGCACCGCGCGGAGCCGAAGACGTCGCCGGTCAGGCACTCGGAGTGCAGCCGGACCAGCGGGGTGGCGCCGGGCGCCGGCTCGCCGAGGACGACGGCGACGTGCTCCTGGCCGTCGGCGAGGCCGTGGAAGGTGACCAGTTCGGCGTCGACGGAGTAGCCGTCGTGGAAGCGAAGCGGTACCCGGACGCGGGCGCGCTGGGTGGCGGCGGGGGTGTCGGGCATGCGGGTCTCCCGGGTCCGGTGGTGAACGGTGGCACACGGTCAGTGTCTGCTTCAGATTTGAAGCAGTTCCGACGAATCGAGACCCTACCCTATGCTTTAAATTTGAAGCAACCGAATTGTGATGCGGCTCATGAGCCCCCGGACGCCTCGGAGGCTCAGGGTGCCTGGGGGCTCCCGGATGCCTGGAAACTCCCGGGCGCCTGCGGGCTCCCGGGCGCCTCAGAGTCCTCGGACGCCTCGTGGCCCCCGGACGCGTCGGAGCCCTCGAAGACCCCGGTGCTCCCGGAGCACGGCGACGACCGTCGGCGCCACGGAAGGTCCTCGGGCGCGGCCTCGTTGCTGTCGTCGCCCTGGAACCCCCGTACGACCTGCGTGAAGATCTCCTCCAGCTGCCCCACCTGTTCAGGGGTGAGGCGGGCGAAGACGGAGGCGCGGACGGTGTCGACATGCCCGGGCGCCGTCTTCTCCAGGACCGCCATGCCCTGGTCCGTCAGGACCGCGACACTCCCGCGCTTGTCCCAGCTGCAGTCCTCGCGCCGCAGCAGCCCGTCCTTCTCCAGGCGGGTCACCGCATACGTCAGCCTGCTGCGGGTGATCTTCAGCTGCTCCGCGAGCTCGGTCATCCGCAGGCGCCGCTCCGGTGTCTCGGAGAGGTTGGCGAGGATGGAGTAGTACAGGTGAGGCATGCCGGCCTCCTGCTGGAGCTGCCGGTCGATCGCGTCCTCGACGAGGAGGTAACCGGCGACGTATGCGCGCCAGGCGCGTTGCTCCTCGGGGGTGAGCCAGCGAGTCGTCATGCGACCAGTGTAGGTTTGTTTCAAAGTTGAACCAAGGGCCCACGTCAACCCACGTCAACAACCCACCTCCGCCCACGCCACCGGGGAGCGCGTCGATGCCGTACCCGTACGTCCTGCTGTCCGCCGCCGTCTCCCTCGACGGCTACCTGGACGACACTGCCCCCGAGCGCCTGCTCCTCTCCAGCCCCGCCGACTTCGACCGCGTCGACGAGGTACGGGCCTCCGTCGACGCCATCCTCATCGGCGCCGGCACCATCCGCGCGGACAACCCCCGGCTCCTCGTGAACTCCCCGGAGCGGCGCGCCGCCCGCGTCGCCGAGGGGCGGCCGCCGTACCCCCTCAAGGTCACGGTCAGCGGCTCCGGCGAGCTCGATCCCGCGGCGAACTTCTGGCACACGGGCGGCGAGAAGGTCGTCTGCACGACGGACAAGGGCGCCGAGCGGGCCCGCGCACTCGGCATCGCCGCGGACGTCGTCCCGCTCGGCCCCGAACTGGACTGGCGCCGCCTCCTCGAACATATGCACGATGTGCGTGGCGTGCGGCGTCTCATGGTCGAGGGCGGCGGCACCGTCCACACCCAGCTGCTCCAGCAGGGCCTCGCCGACGAACTCCAGCTCGTCGTCGCCCCGCTCTTCGTGGGCGACCCGGACGCGCCCCGCCTCTTCGGGCCGGGCGGCTACCAGGGCGGACGGCTGCGCCTGGTCGAGACGCGGCGCATCGAGGACGTCGTGCTGAACCGCTACCAGCCCACCGCCCCCGGCGCCGGACCGCTCGCCGCCGCGGCCGACCGCCACTGGCTGGCCCTCGCCTGCGAGCTCGCGGCCCAGTGCCCGCCGTCGCGGACCGCATTCAGCGTCGGCGCGGTGATCGTGGCCGCCGACGGCACGGAACTGGCCCGCGGTCACTCCCGCGAGGCCGGCGACCCGGTCGTGCACGCCGAGGAGGCGGCCCTCGCGAAGCTCGACCCCGCCGACCCCCGGCTGCCCACGGCCACCGTGTACAGCAGCCTCGAACCCTGCGCCCGCCGCTCCTCCCGTCCCTCCCCCTGCGCCCGCCTCATCCTCGACGCGGGCGTGCGCCGGGTGGTCACCGCCTGGCGCGAGCCCGACACCTTCGTGACGGAGGCGGACGGAACCGGGCTCCTGACGGCCGCGGGCGTCGACGTCCTCGTCCTTGCGGAGTTCGAGGCGCGGGCGAAGGCCCCGAACCGGCACCTGGAATGAGGCGGTGAGGGCGGGGCGTCAGGGGCGGCGGTAAACCGTGGTGTTTCGCGCCCCGGAAGTAGCGTAGACTGGAGTCACAACGACGCGGGGTGGAGCAGCTCGGTAGCTCGCTGGGCTCATAACCCAGAGGTCGCAGGTTCAAATCCTGTCCCCGCTACTGAAGGCCGAGGGCCGGAATCCGAAAGGGTTCCGGCCCTCGGTGCGTATCCGGGACTCCTCGGCGCCCATCCCGGGCATGTGGCTGGTTGGTTACTGTGCGTGCGCTGTGTTTCTGGACGTCCCTTCCGTCAACTCGCCCGTTTTTCACCGGTCATGGGTCGAAAGTCCCAGGCCGAAAATGTTGTTGATCAAGCAGAAGAGCTTGGAAACCGGCCCCCAGGTCTATTAACGTTCGATAACGCAGCGCGGTCGTCCCAGCCGTCACAAGAGTCGGCTCCGTGCGCACTGCCGAATCCCGCAAGGGAACCGGGGAACCACCACCTTGGGGTGAATCGCACGGAAGCCACCGTGAACTCGCGGAGTCCACGGCCGGTATACGCGCGTAGGAGACCTTCCCGCTCCGAACCCGTCAGCTAACCCGGTAGGCGACGGAAGGAAAGGAGTACGCCCGCGTGGCGTCCAACCGGCCTGCCCCAGAAGCCCCGTTCGTGCCCGCCCAGCGGTCCACCGAGACCTTCGGCTACGGCGACTACCGCACCGACGAGGGCCCCTGGGAGGAGTGGAACCCCACCGCGGAGTCCATTCGCCCGGTACGCGGCAAGCACCGTGTCGCCAAGCAGCGCGGCGGCGGGTTCGCCCGCAGCTCCACCGTCCTCGGCGTCGGCGTCATAGCCGCCGTCAGCGCGGGAGGCATGGCCAGCGCCAACACCGGCAAGGCCCCCGTCTCCATCTCCCTGCCGGACCTGCCGAACGTCGGCTCGCTCATCTCCGACGACGAGCCCGCCCAGGACGCCGCGCCGGCCCTGTCGAGCTTCGGCTCCGAGACGACCGCCGACGACAGCAGCCAGAGCGCCTCCGACGCCGGTGAGGCCCTGCGCAGCCGGATCATGGCGCAGGCCGAGTCGCAGCAGACCCAGATCGAGACCAAGGCCCAGGCCGCCGCCGAGGCCGCCGCAGCCAAGGCCGCGAGCGACGCCGTCGCCAAGGCCGAGCAGGACGCGAAGGCCAAGGCAGCCGCCGTCAAGGCGAAGGCCGCCGCGGAGGCCGCGGAGAAGGCCGAGGCCGCGCGCCTGGCCGAGCTCGCCAAGCAGTACACGCTGCCGACCTCCTCGTACACGATCACCTCGACCTTCGGTCAGGCCGGCTCCATGTGGTCCTCCGGCTACCACACGGGCCTGGACTTCGCCGCTCCCACCGGCACGCTCATCAAGGCCGTCCACAGCGGCACCATCACGGAGGCGGGCTGGGCCGGTTCCTACGGCTACCGCACCATCCTGACGCTGGACGACGGCACCGAGCTCTGGTTCTGCCACCAGTCCTCCATCAGCGTCAGTGTCGGCCAGAAGGTCGGCACCGGTGACGTGATCGGCCGCGTCGGCGCGACGGGCAACGTGACCGGGCCCCACCTCCACCTCGAGGTCCACCCCAACGGCAACTCCGACGGCGTCGACCCGATGGCCTGGCTGCGCGACAAGGGCCTCAACCCCTGAGCAGTCCCTCCGGGGAGCACCTGTCATACCCGTAGGACCGGAACACCCCTCAGGGCGGCCACTCAGGGCGGCCCCCTCAGGGGTGTTCACACGTTCTTTGCGTTGCCCATGGAATGGGTGTGCCGCCCGAGCCCGTTGATATGAAGCATGACTTCTCTTCGCAAGCTCGGCTCCTCCGACCTCGAGGTCTTCCCGCTCTCCCTCGGCGGCAACGTCTTCGGCTGGACCGCCGACGAGACGACCTCCTTCGCCGTCCTCGACGCCTACGCGGCCGCCGGCGGCAACTTCCTCGACACCGCCGACGCCTACTCGGCGTGGGTCGAGGGCAACTCCGGCGGTGAGTCCGAGACCATCATCGGCAACTGGGTGAAGAAGCGCGGCAACCGCGACGACATCGTCATCGCCACCAAGGTCAGCCAGCACCCAGACTTCCCCGGCCTGACCGCGGCCAACATCAAGGCCGCCGCCGACGCCTCCCTGCGCCGCCTCGGCACCGACCACATCGACCTCTACTACACGCACTTCGACAAGACCGAGGTGCCCGTCGCGGAGATCGTCGGCGCGCTCGACGAACTGGTGAAGGCCGGCAAGGTCCGCCACATCGCCGCCTCCAACATCTCCCCCGAACGCCTCCAGGAGTCCCTGGAGTTCTCCGACCGCGAGGGCCTGGCCCGCTACGTCGCCCTCCAGCCCCACTACAACCTGGTCTCGCGCGACACCTACGAGGGCGGCCTCCAGGACCTCGCCGCCCGCTTCGGCCTCGCCGCCGTCCCGTACTATGCGCTGGCCTCCGGCTTCCTCACCGGCAAGTACCGGCCCGGTACGACGGTGGAGAGCGCCCGCGCCGCCGGCGCCGCCAAGCACCTCGACACGGAGCGGGGCCAGAAGGTGCTCACCGCCCTGGACGAGATCGCACAGGCCCACGACGCCCAGGTCGCCACGGTCGCGCTGGCGTGGCTCGCGGCGCAGCCCACGGTGGCCGCGCCGATCGCCTCCGCGCGGACGATCGAGCAGCTGCCGGCGCTGCTGGAGGTGGCGGAGCTGCACCTGACGGACGCGGAGGTCACCAGGCTGACCCAGGCCTCGGCCTGAGCCCCTCCTACCCCCCTACTCCCCCGTACTCCTCCTGAGCCCTCTCCTGCCCCCTCTTACTCCTACTGGTCACGACTGGTAGGGGTTGGAGGCCGGATAGGGCTGTGCGGGATAGGGCTGTGCGGGATACGGCTGTCCCGGATGTGGCTGTGCGGGATACGGCTGTCCCGGATGTGGCTGTGCGGGATACCCGTAGCCCGATATGTGTGCTGCGGGATACCCGTAGCCCGGCGCGTGTGCCGCGGGATACCCGTAGCCCGGCCACTGCCCCTGGCCCGGCGCCTGAACCGGCCCCTGGCCGTACCCGTACACCCCGTACACCGGCCAGGGCGGCGCGGTCGCCCGGACCGGCGGGGCCGTTATCCGGGCGGCGTGGTCCAGCGCGGGCCGGGCGATGTCCTTGCGCCGCCACAGCTCGTTCAGCAACTCCCGCTCCCGTACGACGAAGTCGGCGTTCGCCCGCCCCCGCCGACCGCGGTGACGCAGGAACGCCAGGGACGTCGCGTACGCCTCGTACCGCGCCACCTCCCGCGCCGCCGGTTTGCCGAGGTGGCGGCCCGCGTACACCCGGGCCACGCGCCGGGCCCGCATCGAACCGAGCGCGAACGGCTCGGCCGGGGTGAGCCAGCCGGCGGCCGCGTAGGCGGGCAGTTCCTCGCGTACGGTGCGCAGTTCGCGTTGGCGCGTCCACACCACCAGCCAGGTCAGCAGTCCGAACGCGGGCACCATGAACGCCGCGTACACCGCGAAGAACCCGAACTCGCCGAACGTCGAGGAGCCGTTCCACAGGGCGTGCATGCCCATCGCGAGAAGCAGCCCGGACAGCGGGAGCAGCACGCGCCGCAGGTGCTGACGTTCCCCGGAGAGCGCCGCGACGCCGAAGCCGATGCCGGTCAGGACCGTGAACAGGGGGTGCGCGAACGGCGACATGATGACGCGTACGAAGAAGGTCGCGGCGGTGACGGAGGCGATGCCGCTGTCGCCGGTGAGCTGGTCAGTGCCGAAGGCGGTGCCGAGGTAGAGGATGTTCTCGGTGAACGCGAAGCCGGTGGCGGTGACGCCGGCGATGACCACGCCGTCGACGATCCCGGTGAAGTCCCGCCTGCGGAAGAGGAAGACGAGGAGGACGGCGGCGGCCTTGGCGGACTCCTCGACGATCGGCGCTATGACCGTCGCCCCCAGGGTGTCCGCGCTGGACGGGTCGGCGGTCGCGGTGGCTATCCACCGGGTGGCGAAGCTGTTGGCGACGATGGCGATCAGCGCCGCCGCGCACGCACCCCAGGCGAAGGCGAACACCAGGTTGCGCCAGGGCCCGGGCTCGACCCGGTCCAGCCAGCGGAAGGCGGCTATGAGCAGCGGCACGGGCAGCACCGCGAGCCCGAGCCCGACGAGGAACCCCTCGGTGCCGGTCTGCTCCCGCACCAGCGCGACGATGACCAGCCCGGACAGCGCGAGCAGCGTGATGAGCGCCCCGTAACGCACCCACCTGCGCTGCCACCAGTGCGCGTGCCTGAGCACACCGGCCTCGGGAGCGCCGCCGGGGGGATGCGGCGGGTAGGGCGGAAACGGGGGACTGATGGCCACGGCATCGACCCTAACGAGGGAGGGGACTGTGGTGGACGGGGCGGTCGGTCAGTGATCCCTAGGCCGGTCGGCGATCCCCGGGCCGGACGCGATGCTGTACGCGGCGGAAGAGCAGATCGTTCACCACGTGCCCCTTGTCCAGCCCCTGCCCCTCGAAACGGGTCAGCGGCCGGAAGCCGGGCCGGGGCGCGAACCCGCCGTCGGCCCGGGTGTTCTCGAAGTCGGGGTGCGCGGTGAGCACGTCCAGCATCTGCTCCGCGTACGGCTCCCAGTCCGTGGCGCAGTGCACGAGCGCGCCCGGCCTGAGCCGCGTCGCGGCGAGGTCGAGGAACGCGGGCTGGATGAGGCGCCGCTTGTGGTGGCGCTTCTTCGGCCAGGGGTCGGGGAAGTAGACGCGCAGCCCGTCGAGCGAGTCCGTCGGCAGCATCTCGCGCAGCAGGATGATCGCGTCGCCGTTGGCGACCCGGACGTTGGTCAGGCCGTTCTGGTCGGCGAGGTTGAGCAGGTTGCCCTGGCCGGGCGTGTGCACGTCCACCGCGAGGATGTCGGTGTCCGGGTCGGCGGCCGCCATCTGCGCGGTCGCCTCGCCCATGCCGAAGCCGATCTCCAGGACGACCGGACGGTCGCCGCCGAACAACTCGGCGAGGTCGACGGGGTGCCCGTCGATGTCGAGTCCCCACTTGGCCCACAGCCGCTGCAAGGCGTCCGCCTGCCCGGCCGTCACCCGGCTGCGCCGGGGCTGGAAGCTCCGGATGCGCCGCTCGAAGTGCGACCCGGCGGGATCGGCCTTGGGCCCGTCGGGGAACCGGGGCTCCCCCTTGGCACGGGTATGCCGAACGGACTCACCCGGGTGGTGCTCGCCGCCGGGGGAGGGCTGGGGGACTTCGGGGGTACTCACGGAATCAGACACAGTGAGGTCGATTTTACGGGGACCGGGCGGGCGGCCGTGAGCCTGGGCAGGGGCCGAGGCCGGGGCCCGCGTGAAGGCTTCGGCGCCGGCGCCGCTCACGACGCCTCCAGCACTCCGAGTGCCCTGCGGGCCACCTCCCGCCCGATCGGCAGCGAGGCGGTGGCCGCGGGCGAGGGCGCGTTCAGCACGTGCACCGCGCGCGGCCCCTCCCGGATCAGGAAGTCGTCGACCAGCGTGCCGTCCCGCAGCACCGCCTGCGCCCGCACTCCGGCCTCCGCCCGCATGAGATCCCCGTCCTCCACGGCAGGCAGCAGCCGGCGCACCGCGTCGGCGAACGCCCTCCTCGACACCGACCGCCGCAGCTCCCCGACCCCGTACCGCCAGTGCCGCCGGCCCATCCGCCACACCCCGGGCCACGCCGCCGTCGCCATCGCCTCCCGCGGCCGTACGACGCCCCACCCGTACCCCTCCCGGGCCAGCGCCGGCACGGCATTGGGGCCGATGTGCACGCCCCCGTCGATCCCCCTGGTCAGATGCACCCCGAGGAACGGGAACGCCGGATCGGGCACCGGATACACCAGTCCGCGCACCAGCTCCGGGCGCGCCAGCTCGTAGTACTCGCCGCGGAACGGCACGATCCGCACCTCGGGCTCGTCGCCCGTCAACTGGGCGACCTCGTCGCAGCGCAGCCCGGCGCAGTTCACCAGCACCCGCCCCCGGACGACGTCCCCGCGCTCGGTGAGCACCGCCACCCCGCGCTCCGGCCGCCGGTCGACCCGCACGACCCGGGCGCCGTAGCGGATCTCCGCCCCGGACGCCTGGCCCAGTTGCCGTGCCACGGCCGTGTAGTCGCAGATCCCGGTCGTGCGCACGTGTATGGCGGCGAGGCCGCGCACCTCGGGCTCGTACTCCGCGATCTGGGCGGCGCCCAGCTCCCGCACCGGAATGCCGTTCTCCCGGCCGCGCTGCACGAGCGCGTGCAGCCGGGGCAGCTCCTCGCGCTCCGTGGCGACGATCAGCTTGCCGGTGACGGAGTGGGCGATGCCGTACTCCGCGCAGAACTTCGTCATCTCCGCCGCGCCGCGCACCGCGTACCGGGCCTTGAGCGACCCCGGCCGGTAGTAGATCCCGCTGTGGATGACGCCGCTGTTGCGCCCCGTCTGGTGCCGGGCCACTCCCGGTTCCTTCTCCAGCACCGTCACCCGTGTGCCCGGCGCGGCACGCGTGATCGCATACGCCGTGGACAGCCCGACGATCCCGCCGCCGACCACGAGCACGTCACAGTCATAAGCGATCCCCGACACGTGCACCACCTCCCGCCTCCGATAGTGCACTGCGCCACTGACAACGCCTTCAAACCCGGGGGCGGGCACGACGCGCCCACAATCCTGAAACCACCGGAACCGGGCAGAGGGGAAGGAAACAGCCTAAGCCGGCGTCATCAGCAACGGCCGGGCCCGCTCCCGCAGCTCCACCACGCGCGGCTCGTCGCCGTAGGGCTCCAGCCGGTGCAGAAGATCCTTCACATACTCCGTCGTCCGCGCGGAAGAGATCCGTCCGGCGACTTCCACCGCCCGGACCCCCTGCTCACACGCGGCGTCGAGATTCCCCGACTCCAGCTCGGCCACCGCGGACACGACGAGCCGTAATCCGTGCGACCGCACGAACTCCTCCGTCGGCTGAGAGAGCGCCTGCTCGGTGAAGCGCCGCACCTGACGCGGCGCCTTCAGATCGCGGTAGCACTCCGCCGCGTCGGCGGCGAACCGGTCGTAGGAGTAGAAGCCGAGCCAGGACGGGTCGTGATCGCCGTCCCGCGCCCGCTCCAGCCAGCTCTCGGCGGCCTTGAGGGCGGCCCCGGCGGCCTGCGCGTCCCCCGCGCGTGCGTGCGCGCGTGCCTCGACGAGCCGGAAGAAACTCATGGTGCGGGCCGTCGCCAGCCCCCGGTTGCGCTCCAGGGCGGCCTGCGCGAGGTCGACGCCCTCGTCGCCGAAGCCGCGGTAGGTCGCCTGGAGGGACATGGAGGCCAGCACATACCCCCCGAGGGGGACGTCCGCCGCCGCGCGGGCCAGCCGCAGCGCCTGGATGTAGTACCGCTGTGCGGCCTCCTGCTGACCGGTGTCGAAGGCCATCCACCCGGCCAGCCGGGTCAGTTCGGCGCTGGCCCCGAACAGGGCGCGGCCGACTTCGTCGGAGTACGAGCCGAGCAGCAGCGGCGCCGCCTCCACCCGCAGGCACTCCGGGACCATGGACGAACGCCAGTCGCCGCCTCCGTACTTGGAGTCCCAGCGTCTGGCGTCCTCGGCGGCCTCCCGCAGTTTCTGCACATCGCTGTGGCCGACTTTGAGCGGTGCGCCGGACCCCTCCAGAAGGTGTACGTCCCGCGCCACCGAACTGTCGGCCGGGGTTATCAGCCAGCGTGAGGCGGGCGTTGCGTATGCGCTTACTGCGAATGATCCGGCCAGCGACTGCCAGATGCCTCCGGAGCCGGCCCGGCGGCCTGCGAGGTCGAGGCGGTAGAGGTCGGTGGCCGAGCGCACCGCCTGGTTGACGTCCCTGGGGAAGGCGAGGCCCACTTCGGGCGCGGGGTCGGCGTCCGCCAGTCCTATCTCATGGAGCGGGACCGGGCGGCCCAGCTTCTGTCCGATGGCGGCCGCGATGAGGTGCGGCGCGGCGCCCTGCGGCACCATGCCCTTCGAGACCCAGCGCGCCACGGACGTCTTGTCGTAGCGAAGAGTCAACCCGCGTTGAGCGCCAAGATCGTTGACGCGTCGCGCGAGTCCTGCGTTGCTGATTCCCGCGAGGGCGAGAACGGCGCCGAGTTTTTCGTTCGGCCCGCGTTGCTCCCTGGACATTGCGCCACCCCTCGACACAGACGGCTGCCGCGCTGGCATAACCATGCGGCATTCGTAAACCCAGCGTAGTTCGCCGCATCCCAAGCGTTAAGGGGCATTCTTCCGGTTGGCGGGATTGTGGTCCGTACGAAAGTGCGGGTGCAGGTACGGATCGTCGCGGCGTGCTCCCGCTGTGTGGCCGTGCGCCCGGCCGTGCGCTCTTCTCCGGCCATCACGGGAGCGGTTCCATGGCTCCTGCGTGGGTCGGCCCGCTGTACTGGATCCAGTGGGCTGGGGGACACCGCCGCCTTCATCCCCGCGGGCGGTGGAACGGTCCGGGGGGCGAACTCCGTCTCCCGGACCGGCGCGAGCCTTTCACGGCACGCGCGCGTGCACGGAGCGTGTGCGGAGCCTGCGCTGGACGTCGTCAACGCCGGACGCACGCCGGGGATTTGGCCGAAAATCGACCCTCTGTTCCCTGGGTGACAACGCCTCCGACCATGGAAATCCAGGGCGCACAGAGCGTCCTGGGGGAGCGTACCGGGGGCGCATTCAGGTCGTGGACACCAGGGTGCGCGCGGACGCCGCAGCCGGCGCCGACGCCTTCAGGCGGGCGCACTCCCCGGATCGCAAGCGGCGTCGCCTCCTTCTGCAGCGCGTTCTTCGTGGCAGCATGTGAACCGTTCGTACGGTGCACTCGGTTGTCCACAGCCTGTGGAGGCGTCGATGCGGTGGTTGGTGGGATGGAGCAGCATCGCCGCGGGTGCGCTGGGCGGAGCCGTGGGCTACGACGGGCGCCAGGACGACGGTGCGGCGTACGGGGGCCAAGTCGGCTACGACGGTGAGACCTTGCACCCGGTCGGCTCCCAACTCCTATGGGGCGACCCCGATCCGCTGTGGGCGGTCGGCGACTGGCGCCCCGACGAGGTGCGGGTGGTGCAGGCCGACGCCCAGACCCGGATCGCGGTCCTCGGCACGTGCGGGGCGAGCGACGAACAGCTGCGCGTCGGACTGTTCGCCGCGCGCGGAGGGGCACTTCGCCATCTGACGGCCTGGTCGGGCAGCTACACGGCGATCGTCCAGGTCGGCCGGCGCGTCACCGTCTGCGGCGATCTCGCGGGCGCGCGCCCCGTGTTCCACACCCCGTGGGCGGGCGGCACGGCTTACGCGACGGCCGCGCTGCCGCTGGCCGACCTCATCGAGGCCAACCTCGACTTCGGCCACCTGGCGGCGCTGCTCGCCGCCCCCGACGTACCGGCCGCCCTACACGACTCCACCCCGTACGACGGCGTGCGACGCGTTCCGCCGGGGCATGCGTTGATCCTGCGCGCCGGGGCGCGCGAGGTCGCCGGATACGAGCCGGTCGCCTCCCTCGCCGTGGCGGCGGCCCCGACCGACCCGGACAGCGCGGTCGAGGGGGTGCGCGACGCGCTCATCGAGGCGGTACGCGCGCGTCTGTCCGCGCCCCGGCACGTCCCGGACATCGACCCCGGCCCGGTGCCCGGCATGGGACCCGCCGAACGGCGCGCCGCGCGCGGGATGCCCGTTCCGGGCATCGGCGCCGACCTCTCCGGCGGCCCGGCCTCCGGCACGCTGGCGCTTCTGGCGGCCGGCCTGCCCGGCATGCCCGGCACACTGCTCGGACACGGCACGGGCGCGGGGGAGCGGCTGCTGGCCGTCACCTTCAACGACCTGGCCGTCGGCGGCCGCGAGGCCGAACTGGAACGGGCCGGCGCCCTCGCGGCCAACCCGCGCCTGCACCACGTCGTGGTGGCCGGCAGCGAGGAGGCCCTGCCGTACGCGGACCTGGACGGCCCGCTGACCGACGAACCCGGCGCCAGCCTGGTCACGGCCGCCCGCCACCGCGCGCGTCTCGCAGCGGGCAGCGCGGACCACTTCACGGGCTACGGCGCCCGCCAGGTCCTGGATGCCCACCCGGCCCGCCTCGCCGACCTGCTGATGGACCGCAAGCGCCGCCACCTGGTACGCCCCGTCGCGGCGTTGACGAAGGCCGACGGATCGGTGCTCGTCCCCGCGCGCGTGTACGGCGCGGCCCGCCGCCTGGCCCGTACGTCCTACCGCGCGGGCGTGGAGGGCCTGGCAGAACGCCTCCTGCACCGCAGCTTCAGCTTCGACGACCCCGGAGGCGCCGTTGGGGCGTCCCTGGCCGCCCTCACCTGGGGCGGAGCGGGCCCGGCAGCGCGCTGGCTGACGGGTGAGGCGCTGGCTGAAGTATCGGTTCGCCTGCAGGGCGCCGCGCACCGGTCCGGAGTCGGCCCCGGCCAACGCCCGGGCGACTACCGCGCGCGTGCCGCCCTCACGCGTCATGCCATGGACCTGCGTGTCCTGGAGCAGGCCGTCGAGATCCGCTCCCAGCGACTGCACGCTCCGTTCCTCGACAACCAGGTCGTCCGCGCGTGCCGCGCGCTTCCCGAGACCCTGCGCGTGCAACCAGGGGCGCGCGCCGCGATCCTGCGCACCGTCCTGAAGGGCGCCGGCGTCACCGACCTCCCGCCCGGCTGGGGCGCCCCCTCCCAGGCCCCGGTCACCGCGGCGGCCCGGGCAGGCCTGCGCATGGCCATGGACCCCCTCCTCACCCTCTTCGAGGCCCCCCTGCTCGCGGAAGCGGGACTGATCGAGGCGAGAGTCGTCCGCAAGGCCCTCAGGGCCGCCGCGGCAGGCGAACCCCTCCCCCTGGACGGCCTCGCCGACCTGATCTCCCTCGAACTCTGGCTCCGCCGCCTCCTGTCCCGCAGAGGAACCTGCTGGACGGGGACCCCCGCCCGCGCACGCGCGGTACCGGCAGGAATCGCCCCCCAGAGACGAGCGGTCTCCTCCGGCGGCTGAGCGCGCGCCACCGCTCCCCGCACAACTGCGGGCACCCATGCCGCTTGGGCGGCACGGATGGGCGCACGGGTGCCCGCAGCGCCACCCCGCAGCGCCGGCCTGCGCCCCCCACCCCCTCAACCGTCACCCCGGGGGCACGCGAAACGGACTCGGTTGTGCCTACCTGGGGCGTCGATCGCGGGCGCCCACCGGGGCACGCGAAACGGACCCGGTTGTGCCTACCTGGGGGGGGTGCCTCTATGTCTTCCGTCAAGGCGCCCCTGACGGGTTTGGTGTGGTTCGGGGTTGCTGGGGTTATGCGGCGAGCTCGACGTCCGTC
>NZ_JBITCT010000051.1:0-70086 GCF_044453465.1 Streptomyces sp. NPDC051677 | reverse complement strand
CGACCCGCTACGACAAGACCGCCGAGTCCTACCAGGCAGCTGTCACGCTCGCCTCGCTCCTGATGTGGGCGTGACATTTGAAGACAACTCCTAGCGGCTCAATTCGCGCAGCAGTTGGGCGGCGGCTTCCTTGCCGGAGGAGAATGCGGCCTCGTGTGAGCCGATCTGGTCGTGGTACTGCTGCTTGGAGTGGAAGTACGAGCCGCACAGCTTGACCCGGGGGCCGTCGTTGACGGCGTAGACGGTCGCCTGCGCGTCGCGCATCGCCATGTCGATGACCGGGTGCTCGTAGTGGAAGGTCCGGATGACCGACTCCTCGCGGATCGGCAGCGGGTAGTCGAGGGTGACGAAGTAGTCGGTCGTCGACTCGAAGTCGTGCAGCTTGTTCATGTAGTAGACGACGTACGTGCGCGGCTCCCCGTCCAGCGTCACCTTGCCGTAGTTCCACGCCTCCCACCGCTTCTCCTCCACCGGCAGCACCGAGGCGTCGGTGTGCAGAACGACCGTGGAGGCGTTGTAGCGCAGGTCCGCGAGCAGCTTCTGCTGGGCCGGGGTGGGGTTCTCCAGCAGCGTGCGGGCAGTGTCGGCATGGGTGGCGACGATCGCGTGGTCGAAGCGCTCCTCGCCGGACCCGGTGCGCACGACGACCCCGTCCTCGAGCTGCCGGATCCCGGTGACCGGCTCGGACAGCCGCACCTTCGGGTCGATCGCGGCGAGCACCTTGCGCACATAGGAGACCGAACCCCCGGTCACCGTCCGCCAGTCGACGCGGCGGCCGCCCAGGCCGCCCTCGTCGTGGGCCATGAAGAAGGCGATCACCGTGGTGGCGGGCATCTCCCAGATCAGCTCGGCCGGCACCGACCACACCGCGCTGCACAGCAGGATGAAGTAGCCGTGGCGGAACTCCTGGCTGTAGCCGTTGCGGTCGAGGTACTCGCCCATCGGCATGTTCGTGCGCTTGCGGAAGAAGTCCCGGCGGCCCTCCTCGTGGAAGCGGCGGGCCTCGCGCCAGATGGTCAGGAAGTACTCGGGGTAGCGCGCGACCACCTCCTCCTCCGGCAGGTCCAGCTCGGCGCTGCCGTACTGGAAGGCGGAGTCGAGGTCGAAGAAGTTGAAGCCGGTGGGCAACGGCTGGGTGGTTACGCCCAGTTCGCCGAAGAAGCCCGTCAGGTTGGGGTAGCCGGGCCGGTTGTGGACGACGAACGCGGTGTCCAGACCCAGGAGTTGGCCCGCGTCCTCCACCTCCACGGTGCTGGCGTGACCGCCGTAGCGGTCCTCGCGCTCGAACAGGGTGATCTCGGCGTGCTCGCGCAGGACATACGCTGCGGACAGGCCGGCGACTCCACCGCCGACGACGGCGATGCTGGGCTTGGTGGGGGACATCGAAGCTCCTTACGGGGGTCAGCCGGACAGCGTGACGGTGCTCAGACCGCCGGGGCGGGACTCTTCGGTGGCGACGGCCACCACGTGGTGCGGGGTCGGACGCACAAGGTCGAAATGCCAGCGCCCGACGGGTAGTTCGGGGTCGTGGAGACGAATGCGGGGGCCGGACAGGCCGGTGAACGCGAACGAGGACAGGGGGCGGCGCAGCCCGGTGCCGAGCGCCTTGAGATAGGCCTCCTTCAGCACCCAGTGCGCGGCGACCCGCGTCGCCCGGGCCTCGGGGTCCGCCACCGCCGCCAGGTCGGCCTGCTCCCGCTCGGTGAAGTGCTGCGGCAGGTGTGCCACGGCGTCGGCGTCGGCGGGCGAGGCCTCGGCGTCCACACCGCAGGCCCGGCCGTCCTCGGTGACCACGCAGGCGATCAGGCCGTCGGTGTGGGAGAGGTTGAAGCGCAGGCCCGAGCCGGCCGGCAGGTCCAGCTCCGGCCTGCCGTCCTCAGCGGTGCGAAACCGCCAGGCGCCGACCGGGTGTCCCGACCGGGCGCTGAGCGCGTGCCGCGCCAGCAGTCGCGCGGCGACCCGGCGCACTCGACCGCGCGGGACACGCGTGCGCTCGCAGCGCGCCCGCTCGCCGCCGCTGAGCAGGGCCGTGCCGCCGAGACGGGCCACGAACGCCGCCGCGGCCGGCTCCGGCAGCAACCAGAGATGACGGTCCGTCATCTCAGCTGTGGGCCAGCGGGAACTGCCAGTACGAGAACAGCCGGTGCTCCCGGTACTGGTGGCGCAGCACCCGCATCACCTCGTCGATGTCGGCCTGGTCGGTGATCGACTCGTGCGGGCGCAGGTGCCGGCGCAGCCGCTCCAACTGGAGCAGCAGCACGGCAGCGTTGGGCAGCGGGTCCTCCAGCACCTCGTGCGAGTGGACGTAGGTGAGCACGCAGGCCGCGGTGGTGTGCAGCAGGCAGTACTGCTTGGCCAGGTCGAAGAGCTCGGCGCTCTGGCCCAAGGCGCGGCCGAGCCGCGCCTGGAGCGCGGTATGCCGCTCGGCCAACTCCTCGGCGTGACCCAGCAGTTCCTGCGCGGCGTCGGCGGCGCGCAGCAGCCTGCCGCGCTCCTCCTCCTTGGCGTCCAGGGCCAGCTCCCGCAACCGGGCGAGCCCGTCGGGGGCGGCCAGCAGCGCGTCGTCCGCGCCCCGGCTGAACAGCTCCTGCTTCCACGGCTCGTACACCGGCAGCGGCCGGTGCATGCCGAACAGGGTGGCGGCCCGCTCGGCGGCCCGCGCCCTGGTCGCCTCGTCGGCGCCGGTCGCGCCGTCCAGCAGCCCGCCCAGCTGCTGGCCGAGGTTGCGCAGGTTCACCACCGTGTTGCCGTCGGCGAAGTTGGCGACCAGCAGATCGCGCAGCTTCTTCTGGAAGATGCCGTAGCGCGGATGGCCGCGCAGGAAGAAACGGGCCCCGAGCACCACGCTGAGCTGGGACACCGTGCGTTCCAGCAGGGTCGGCAGGAAGTACTTGGCGACGGACGTCCACACGCTGGTCTGCTCCGGGGCCGCCTGGAGGCTGCGGACCGCCCCGAGGCTCACCGCGTCGCAGATCATCAGGTCCGCGAAGGCCTCGGTGAGCTGGCGGCGGCTGTAGGGGATGTCGCTCACCGCCTGACCGAAGATCATCCGCTGCTCGGTGAAGTCCAGCGTGAGGCGCAGCGCCGTGTCGGCCGCCGACATCGCCAGGCCGTTGATGACCGCGCGGGCGGCCTGGGTGGCCTTCAGGGCGATCTCCAGGCCCTGGCCTTCCGCACCGATCAGGTTCTCCGCCGGCACGAAGGCGTCCTCGGCGCGCAGCCCGCTGATGTCCATCCCGCGCAGCCCGTGCAGCCGCTCCCGGGGCAGCTCCCGGATGGTGTCGGCGGGGGTGCGCGCCTTGTCCAGGACGAGGATGGAGAAGGCCCCCGGTCCGGGCCGTTCGCCGGTGCGCACGAACAGCGTCATCCGGTCGGCCATGGTGGCGGTGCCGATCAGCCACTTCTCGCCGCTGACGAGATAGCCGCCGTCCACCTTGCGCGCCGTCATGTCGCTGGCCAGGAGATCGCTGCCGTGGGCGCGTTCGGACAGCCCCCAGGACATGCTGTGGCCGTCCTTCATGTCCGCGATCAGCCGGCGCTTCTGCTCGTCGGTGCCGCCGATCCACACCGGCATGAACGCGAGATTGTTGATCACCATGGCGGTGGCGGTGGAGGAACAGCGGCGGGCGACGATCCGCGCCAGGTTGAACCCGGTCTCCACGTTCCCCGCCCTGCCGCCCTGGGCGCCCGGCAGCGAGTACTCCGGCACGCCCCACCGGCGCACCATGCCGACCAGCGCGAACGGATACTCCTCGCGCTCGTCGTAGGCCATCACCCGGTCGAACGGCATCCGGCTGGCCGGATCGTGCGGATCACCGAGAAAGCTTTCCAACTGCGCTGCGAGCGCCGTCAGTTCGTTCTTTGGCATGGGGGCTCCTGTCAGGAGGTCTCGTGCCGCCGGGCGGCCAGGGCGACGGGCAGGGCGGTGAACATCCGGTTGCGCTCGCGCAGCGCCAGCACCGCGTCCAGCGCGGGCAGCAGCGCGGGGCCGCGCCGGCGCGGGTCGGCGCCCTCGGCGCGGGCCAGGAGATAACCGAGGGCCGCGCCCAGCCAGCCGGCAGAGCCCGGTGCGGCGCCGTAGAGCGAGCGGTCCCGGTTCGCCCACCACAGACGTAGGCAGGCGGCGGCGCCGTGCAGCCAGGCGTACCGCTCGGCGAGGTCCACCAGGTCGTTCGGATCGGCGCCGCGGGCGGTGGCCCGCTCGGTCTGCACGCCGAGCGCGGCCACCTGCCCGGCCAGCTCGGCGACCAGAGCGGCGGCGGGACCGTCGTCCTCGCGCAGCGCCTCGCCGACGGCCTCGGCCAGCTCCCCGAGACCGCCCAGCACCGGGTCGGCGCCCCGGGTGACGAGATCGAAGAGGGCCGGCCGGTACGGCGGGAGCGGGGCGCCCGGTGTGAAGACGCTCTCCAGCACGTCCGGCTTCACCTCCGCGCCGCCGGCCGCCAGGGTGCGGATCTGCCCGGCGTAGGACCGCAGGTTGGCCAGCGGGCTGGCGTCGATGACCCGCACCACCTGGGCGTCGCGGTGCAGCTTCTGGAACAGCCCGGCGCCCGGCGCCCCGGCCCGCAGCACCGAACGCGTGGCGAGCACCGCCCCACAGCGCCGGACCAGTTCCTCGCTCGCCTCGGCCACCACGTGCTTGGCCGCCGGGCCCCACACGCTGAAGGCCTCCGGCAGCGCGTGCACCCCGCGGGCGGCGGCCAGCGCCACCGCGTCCACGGCGATCAGCGCGGCCGCGGCGACCGCCAGATCACGGCGCGCGTACGGCGTCTCGCACAGCAGGGCCCGCCCGAACGGGCGCTCGACGGCGAAGTCCAGGGTCAGCCGCACCGCGGAGTCCGCGATGCCCAGCGAGCCGGCCATGCTCATCAGCCGGACCGCCTGCTGCGCCTTGATGGCGACCTCCAGACCCTCGCCCGCCCGCCCGACCCGGGCGCCCTCGGGCACCGGCAGCCCGGTGAACCGCAGCTGCGCGAAGTCCATGCCGCGCATCCCGCCGGTGCGCGGCGAGGGCGTCCGGGTCAGGCCGCCGTTCTCCGCCGGCCCGTCGACGTCCAGCAGGAACGAGGAGAAGGCGCCTGGCCCGCGCTCCCCGGTCCGGGCCACCACGTAGACGGCGGCGCAGCGCTGCCCGTTGCCGACCATCCACTTCTCGCCGTGCAGCGTCCCGTCGTCGGCCAGCCGCACCTCGCCCGCCAGCAGATCGCTGCCGTGCTCCGCCTCGGACAGCGCGAACGCCACCGCCCCGCCGCCGCGCAGGATCTCCGCGACCCGCTCGCGCTGCTCCGGGCTGCCGTGGATCTGCAGACAGCTCGCGGCGATGATGCTGAACATGGTGCCGGGCATGACATTGACGTCCCGGCGGGCCGCGGCCCGCACCAGCGCGATGCTGCGGTCGAACGTCTCGAAGGAACCGCCCCACTCCTGGGGCAGATAGGCGAGATGGAAGCCCGTGCCCCGCAGCGCCGCGCACAGCTCCTCGGGAAACGCGTCGGCCTCGTCGCGGGCGACCGCCGCCGCGAACCCGTACGGATTGTCGTCGTCGTAGGGATCGCCCAGCGTCTCCTCCAGCGCCTCGGGCGTCAGCGCGCTCATCGGGCGCCTGCCGGGGTCTGGCCCGCCGGGGTCTCCAGCGGTACCGGCCGGTAGTCGGCGCAGGCCGACGGGATGCCCACCCCGGCGACGCGCAACTGGGCCAGCCGGGTGTGGAAGGCGGCGCCCCGCAACAGGTGATGCGCCACGTCGGCGGCCCTGCGGTTGGCGGGGTTCTTCAGATAGCTGCCGGTCACCCAGTCGTTGAAGCCGCCCATCGCCGGGCCGCACCAGATCTGGTAGTCCATGCTCCGTTCCTCGTCACCGGTGACCGCCCAGCGCGAGGCCATGCCCAGATACCAGCGGAAGACGAGCGCCATCCGACGCTTGGGGTTGCCGGCGGCGCGGGTGAGCTGTTCGGGGTCGCGGCGCTCGAAGTAGCCCACGCACTCCTGCCACACCTCCTCCAGCGGGCGCCGGAAGATCTGCTGCTCCAGCTTGGCCCGCTCGTCCGCCGGGATCGCCTCCAGGCTGTCGAAGGCCTGATAGAGCTGGTACAGGCGGCGGGCGCGCATCGGGAACAGCGTGCCCTTCTTCAGCACCTGGAGCTCCACGCCCATCTCGAACATGTCGGCGGCCGGCGCCATGTCGCAGTCGGCGATGCCCGCCTCGGCCAGCTTCGCCCGCGCGGCCGGGGACGCCCCGGACTCCAGACACGACTGGTTGACGGACCCGGTGACGACATAGGCGGCGCCCATCGCGAAGGCCGCGGCGAGCGCGCCGGGGGTGCCCAGTCCGCCGGCCGCGCCGACCCTGACCGGCACCGGGTAGCGGTGCTCGCGCTGGACCGTGTCCCGCAGCCTGAGCAGCGTGGGCAGCAGCACCGGCAGCGGCCGCCGGTCCGTGTGGCCGCCGGAGTCCGCTTCCACGGTGATGTCGTCGGCCAGCGGCACATGGTGGGCGAGCCCGGCCTGCTCCGCGGTGATCAGCCCTTCCGCCAGCAGGGCGCTGACGAGGGCCGCGGGCGCGGGACGCATGAAACGCTCCGCGGTCTCGGGCCGCGACACCTTGGCGATCAGCCGGTTCCCGGCGACCACCCGGCCGTCGGCGCCCCGGGTCAGCCCCGCCAGCCGGTAGCGCACCACATGCTGGGTGAGATCCAGGTAGGCGGACGCCTCGACACAGCGCACACCGTGCGCGAGGAACAGCTCCACCGCCTCCCTCTCGAGTCGCTGCTCGCTCGGCGAGTGGATCAGGTTGACGGCGTACGGCAGACCGGGGATCTCGGCGGCGAACCGGGTGAGCGCCTTCGCGATCGTCTCCGGCAGCAGCCCGGCCGCGCCGTAGGACGCCAGACATCCGGCCCGGGCCAGCGCGATCACGAGGTCCGCGGAGGCGATGCCGCCCGCCATGGCGCCGGCCATGTACGGCTGACTCACCCCGTGGGCGGCGCGGAACGCGGCGGAGCCCAGGCGGTGCGGGGGCAGCGGCTGGGCCGCGGCGAGCACCTCGGGTCCCGTTCCGCCGGCCGTCGCGGCGCCGCCGGACACCACGCCGGTTCCGCCCGGGGCGCGGACGACGAAGCAGGGGGCCTCCAGTTCGGCCAGAGCCTGGTAGACGCTCGCGGAGTCGGTGCTCGGGTACCCCTCCCCGGACCAGCGGAGCGGGGGCACGTGCATGGTCATGGAAACGCAGCTCCTTGTGCTGGACGGGCGTCCGGTCAGGCCTCGGCGGCGGAGTCGTCGGCGCAGGAGCGCACCTCGATCGCCACATCGGTGAGTTCGTAGATCCGCAGTCCGGGCTTCCACAGGTCGGCGTCGGCGATCAGCAGCACCCGGTCCGCCTCCCGGCGGACCTCCTTGACGTGCACGTCGAACCGGAGCTCCCGGTCGTCCCGCAGGATCTGACCCCGGTACTTCCACTTCATCTCCACGTCGGTCGCCATGGCGAAGCGCGGCCGCTCGACGCCCTCGGCGAGAGCGCGCTCCAGCACGAACAGCCGCATCGCCTGCAGGACGGCCTCGACGCCGAGCGAGCCGGGCATCACCGGGTCACGGTGGAAGTGGCAGTCGAAGTACCACTCGTCGGGGCGGATCTCCCGGTAGCCGGTCAGATAGCCGGCCCCGTGCCGGCCCCCGTCCTCGACCAGGTCGACCCGGTCCACGAGCTGGAAGTGGCCGCCGGGCAGCCGCAGCAGGCCGAGCGCGGGATCGGTGAACACCGGGGCGTCCGAGGGCAGTTCGATCCGGCGCACCGAGTCGTCGGTCAACCGGCCCTGCTCCCGCTCCTGTTCGAGCCACGGCGCGACGTACGTGCCGCTGTCCAGGCCCACCTGGTTGGCCAGGGCGTCGTCGCTGAAGTAGCCGAAGAGCGACTCGCCGGTGTAGAAGACCTCGCCGTCGGCGGACAGTTCGTAGGAGAAGTTCTGCAGGACGGCCCCGGAGACCGCGCTCGTCATCAGCAGCCGGGAGTGGTGGCGGATGGTCTTGCCCCGCAGGTCCACGTCCTTGACGAGGGTGGCGCGGCCGTCGAGGTTGCGGATGGCGTACTCCTCCTGCGGCTGCTTGAGGGTGGCCCCGAGGTAGTAGCCGAGGAAGATGGCCGCCTGGAGCGACGACTCCATGTACACGCAGTTGGGCATGTGCGGGTGGGAGTTGTGGCGGTAGTACCAGGCGTCGGCCGGCGAGTCGTACTCGGTCACCATCTCCGCTCCGGGGCGCAGATCGCCACGCGTGCCGGTGAGGGACATGACGCGGTCGACGAACTGGAAGTCCCCGTTGGGGATGTAGGGCGCCCGGCGCGTGCGGTAGACCTCGAACTCGGGGCCCATCGCCATGTCCAGCTGTCCCTTGGCCGCGTGCGCCAGATGCAGCTCGTTGATCATCGCCGGCTCGCCGTCGCGGTTGCGGCGGCCGAGGAACCGCGGCACCCCGCCGGTCTCCGGGCGGTACGGCGTGCCCTCCTTCTCCTGGATCTTCAGTCCCAGGTTCTTCATCCGGACGACCGGCTTGTCGCCCAGGTAGATGAGGACGTCGGCGACCACGGTGGGCCGGGGCAGCAGGGTCAGCTCCATGACCTCGATCTCGTAGCGGATCTCCCGGTCGCGCGGGGTGATCTGACCGCGCACCTGGACGTCGATCCGCCGGTCGGTCACGGTCTGGAACCGGGCGTCGGGCAGGGTGAGGTGCATGCCCTGGTGCAGCAGGTAGATCTGGAGCAGCTGGACCGCTCCCTCGGCGACCAGGGACCCGGCGAGGACCGGGTCGTCGGGGAAGTGGCAGGTGAAGTACCAGGCGTCCGGCTGCAGTTGCTTGGTCGCGCTGATCTTTCCGATGCCGCGCGGTCCGCCGGTGCGGTCGACGGTGACCTCGTCGATCATGCGCAGCATCTCGTGCGGGAGGCGCAGTGACGGGTTGACGCCCGGGTCCTGGGCGTGGTGCGGACCGAAGACGTCGCCGGGGCGGCCCTGCGCGAGCAGTTCCAGGTCGGCCCGGGTGAGGTGGTCGCGGTCGGTGTAGGCGAGCGGCTTGAACGACGTCGGTGTGAGCGCGGCGCGTTCGGCCTTCTCCTTCGCCGTCATCACGACGCCCAGCGGCGTGGCCAGCTCCGCCTCGCTGAAGAAGCCGGCGCAGGCGTCCTTGAGTTCGAGGATCAGCTCGCCGTCGGCGTAGCAGAGGTAACTGAAGAAGAAGAGCGTGGTGTCGCCGTTGTGGACGAAGCGGTCGATGGAGATGTCGTAGCGGAGGGTCTGTCCGGTGCGGGGCAGGTCGCCGTGGAAGATCAGGGAGCTGTCGAGCAGTCGGTAGACGCGGTCGCCGCGGTTCTTGAAGTCGATGCCGAGGTAGCTGACCAGGAGCAGGTCGCACTGTCCGGCCTCGACGGTCACCGCGGGCGGGACGCCGCCGTCCACCGCGTACCAGGCGTCCTTCGGCACGTCGTACTCGGTGGTGATCGTCGCGGGCTCGAAGACACCGGTCTCGCCCTTGAGCGCCGTGACCCGGGTGACGAAGTGGTACGGGGGCGCAGGGAGACGGACGCGTTTGCCGTAGCCGTCGATGGGCGCGAACTCCTCGCCGAAGACCTTGGCGATGGAGCCGGTCGCGAACTCCAGGAGGTCGGCCTCGTTCCAGATCTCGTCGCCGGTCCTGACCGCGGACGCGGGGGGCTGGGGTGCCGGCGCGAGGGCCCTGGGCGCGGCGGCGGGCATGGGCGGAAGGGCGGCCGGGGCGGGCCGGGCGGCGTCCGGACGTCGTACGGGCGAGGCGGTCGGGGCCGCTTGGGCCGTCGGGGCCGGTCCCGCGTCGAGCAGGGCCTCGGCGCGGCTGAGGGTGGCCTGCTGGAGGACACGTTGGGTCTCCATGACCACCGAGTGGGTGGTGACGATCTGCTCGCGCAGCTCACGGATGACGTCCGCGGTCGTCGTCGTGCCGGGGGCCGCGGCCGGCTGAGGCCGGGGCGCCGGGCGGGACGGGGCCGAGGGGCGGTCGGCCGGCGTGGCGGGCTCCTGCGGCGCCCAGGGCAGGAACGCGATCGGGTCACCGTCGAAGGTGAGGGTCTCGGGGTCGGCGAGCGTCGGGTCAGCGGGCATGGGCGCTGGCTCCTCCAACGAAACAGGAACAGGAACAGGAACAGGGGAGACGGGCGGTAGGGGAGGTCCGGCCGGGGCTTCGGGCAGGACGGGCAGGGACGAGGCGGCTGCCGTCGTGGACGCGGCGGATGCAGCTGATGCGGCGGACCGTGCGGCGGGGACCGGTGCGGCGGACCGCGCGGCGAGCGAGGTGAGTTCCCCGGCCCCCCGGGCGACCCGCGCCGGGATCGGCTCGCCCCCGCCCACCCGGACCTGCCGGCGGGCCGGCGCCGCGGCCGGCTCCGGGCCGAGCAGCGCGGCCAGGTCGACGGGCAGACCGTGACCGACCAGCCGGGCCGCCAGCTGGGCCGCCGACCTGGCGGCGGAGCTGCCCCGCCGGTCCACGGGCACGGCCACGTGCGCCGCGTCGCCCAGCGTGTCCCGCACCCAGCGTGAGCAGGTCGCGCTGGGACCGACCTCGATGAAGTAGCGGTAACCGGCGTCGTAGGCGGTGCGCACCAGACGGGGGAAGTCGATGGTGGACCGCAGGGTGTGCGCGATCCGCCGGGAGATCCGCTCGCGGTCCAGCCCGGGCAGCGCCAGGTAGTCGTAGGCGCTGAACAGCTCCAGATCGCCCAGGGAGCCGGTCGGGTAGTCGTTCAGGCCGGCCAGACCGTCGAGTTCGGCGTCCACGACGGGGGCGTGCATCACGGCGTTGACGGGGGAGCGGGCCGCCGGGCAGCCCACGTCCTTGATGAGGGCGCGGCATTGGGCGGGATCGCCCGCGATCACCAGTTCGCCGGGCGTGTTGACATGCGTGAGGAACACCCGGTCGTACCGGGTGAGCGCCTCGCGCACCGTCTCCGCGTCGGTCAGCAGCACATGGCTGCCCCACACCTCCTGGTCCGGGGTGTCCTCCGGCAGTCCCCACAGCTCACGGACCGTGCGGCGCGCTCCGCACAGGCGGTCGCGGAAGATCGGCGTGTCGCTGATCAGGTCGTCGCGGCGACCCTCCGACAGCCAGCCGCCAGTGGCGAACAGCATGCTGGACTCGCCCAGGCTGTAGCCGAACCCGCCCTGGACGGGGACGCCGAGGACCTCACGGACGAGCTCGGTGTAGAGGATGGCGAAGCTGGTGCCGGTGGCGAGCATGAACGGGATGTCGTCGCCGAGCGCCGACTCGTGCTCCATCAGTTCGCGCCGTCCGGAAGCGGTCTGCGTCCGCGGGTACAGCAGACGCTCGCGCAGCAGCCGGGCCGGTTCGTCGGTGCGGGCCTCGAACCGGTCCAGCAGCCCGGGGAAGGCGCGGAAGAAGTCCCGCCCGAGGCCCGGGTAGGAGTTGAAGGCGCCCGGATAGACCAGCGCCACCTTTCCCTGCGGGCCGATCGGGCGACCCGTGGAGAACGATCCGGCCGGCGTGGCCCACTCCTCGCCGCGCGCGAGCGCGGCGGGCAGACCGCGGGCCGCCAGCTCCACCTGGTGGGCGAGCTCCGTCCCGTCTGCGCCGACGAGCACGGCGCGCAGCGCCCCGCCCGGCAGCGCGGCGGCGGCCGTCCGGGCCAGCGCACCGGGGTCGGCGCCCTCGGCCAGCAGTTTCCGGTGCCGCTCGACCGAGTCCAGCAGCCCGTCCACCGTGCCGGCGGACAACGGCAGCAGAACCGGACCGCCGGCCCGCCGCCAGTCCGCCGTCACCGTGCGGCCCCTGGTGGCGTCGGCGGACAGCACCAGATGACCGTGGGCGCCGTCGGCGCCGATGACGTCGACCGCCGCGTACCGGCGGTCCGCGCCGCGCGCCCGCAGCCACGGCCGGGAGTACTCCGGCACATAGAGCGCCGACGCGGCGAAGGAGTCGGTGAGCTCCGCCGCGGGGCGGCTCCAGCCGGGGACGCCGGGCAGATAGCCGTGGTGCAGGCAGAGCACCGTGCGGATCAGACCGGCCATGGCGGCCGCGCAGCCGGTGTCGCCGAGCTGCGCTTTGGCGCTCCCCAGGGCCGTACTGCCGGCACCGGCCGGGTAGACGCGGGCCAGGGCGTCGAGTTCGGCCCGGTCCTGGTCGGCGGATCCGCCCGCGTGGGCCTCCAGGTAGCCGATGTCGGCCGCGGTCACTCCGGCCTCCGCGAGGGCGGCCTCGGCGGCCTCGGCCATCGGCCCTACGGCGGCCTCCGGCACGGCGCCGTCGACGGGCACGGCGTGGCGCAGGGCCAGGCCGTCGAGCCGGGCGTAGACCCGGCCGTCGGCGCCGGGGCGGGTGACCACCACGGCGCCCGCGCCGTCGCCGATCCGCCGCCCCGGGCCGCCCTCGCCGAAGGACAGCCCGGCCTCGGCGACCGCCCCGGGACGCAGCAGGGACTGCTCGGCGGAGCCCGCCAGGTCGACCGCGCCGACCAGGACGGCCTCGATGCCGGGGTCGAGCAGCAGCAGCCGGGCGATCTCCAGCGCCTCGACCGTGCCCGCGGCATGCGCGGAGACGGTGAAGGACGGGCCGGTCAGATTCCACAGCGAGGAGATCTTGCTGGCCATCACGTTGCCGATGAAGCTGAGCACCTCGTTGGTGCTCACGGTGTCGGCCACCGCCTCCCGGGACAGCGCGGCCAGCGCCGCCCGCTGCTCCTCGGTCAGGTCGAGGCCGGCCCGCTCGAACTCACGGCGCAGGAAGTCGCCCAGGCCGTAGCGGGCGATCCTGGCGTGGGTGTAGGGCTCGATCTCCATGTTCACCACGACGGCGATCCGCCGCGGCGGCGGCGCCGACTGCCCCTCGGCGGGCGCCCGGCTGAACCCCGCGTCGCGCAGCGCCTCGTCGGCCACCTTCACCACGAGGGCCTGCTGGAGGTTGTACATCCGCAGGTCGGCCGGGGGGATCCGGAGGTCCAGCGGGTCGATGCCGACGCCGTCCACGAAGCCGCCGACCGGCAGCGGGTCCGGTCCCGTACCCGCCCGGTCCAGGGATCCGCCGGGGGTCTGCTCCAGGCCGCGCCAGCGCCGCTCGGGCAGGTCGCGGAAGGCGTCGGCGCCGTCGTGGACGGAACTCTCGAAGGCCGCCAGCGACTCGAAGGAGCCGAAGTGGGCGCCGAGCCCGACGATGTCGAGGTCGGGGGCGGTCACCGGCGGACCGTCCGTCGCCTCCGGCGGTTCGGCGGGCGCGGAGAGCACGGCGTGCGCGTTGGCGCCGCCGAAGCCGAAGGCGGACACCCCGGCCCGGCGCGGCCCGACCCCCTGCGGCCACTCCTGCCCGGTCCGCACCAGGACGTCGGCCCCGACCCGGCCGTCCTTGGAGCTGACCGGCCGCTCGACGCCGATGGTGGGCGGGATGTGGCCCTCGCCCATGGCGAGCACGACCTTGAGCAGGCCCGCGAGCCCTGCGGCGGTGAGCAGATGCCCGATGTTGCCCTTGACCGAGCCGATCAGGGGCACCCGCCCCCGGCCGCCGAAGAAGGCGCTCACGGACTCGGCCTCGGTGCTGTCGCCGATCGGGGTTCCGGTGGCGTGGCACTCCACGTAGTCGATCTCGGCCGGGTCGAACCCGGCCTCCGCGTAGGCGAGTTCGTAGGCCTGGAGCTGGCCGGCCGCCTGCGGGACGAGCAGATGACGTCCGCTGCCGTCGTTGGACAGGCCGACGCCGTCCACCACGGCGTGGATCCGGTCGCCGTCGCGCACCGCGTCCGCCAGCCGCTTCACCGCGAGCATGCCGGCGCCCTGACTGGTGACGATGCCGCCGGAACGGGTGTCGAAGGGCTGACTGAACCCGTCCTCCGGGTAGGCGTGCAGGTCCGAGAAGGACACGTGCAGCAGGCGCGGGTCGGGGGCGCAGACACCGCCCGCGAGCACCAGGTCGACGCGCCCGGTGTCCAGGTGATGGCAGGCCAGCTTCAGCGCGTACAGGGCGGAGGCACAGGCGGCGTCGAGGGCGTACCGGGGGCCGCCGAGACCGAGTGCGGCGGCCGCCACCCCGGCGGGAGAGCCGCTGACGCGGGCGTTCTCCGGAAGCAGGGCACTGCGGTCGACGAGCGCCTCGGGGCCCGCCAGCCCGTCGAGCGCGGGCAGCCCCGTCTGGCGCAGACCCGCCAGCACCGCTTCCTGGAACAGCGGCACGCTCCCCTCGGCCGAGACGGGGGTGGGCAGGGAGTAGTTGCCGAGGATCAGGCCGGTCCTGGCCAGCACCTCGGGCCGGTCGTCGTGACCGGAGTCGCGCAGCGCCTCCCGGGCCACATGGAGCGACCAGTGGAAGAGCCGGTCGAGCCGGGCCAGCCGGTCGGGGGCGATGAGATAGCCGGCCGGATCGAAGGCGAAGTCGTCGATGAAGCCGCCCTGGTGGCAGTAGATGGGGTGGTCCGGGTCGGCGTCGCGGGCGTTCGGCGCCGCGCCGAAGATCTCCTCGCCTCCTTCCCGGCGGCTGTCCACCCCGGCACGGAGGTTCCGCCAGAATCCCGCGGGCGAGGCGGCGCCCGGGAACAGGCAGGAGAGGCCGACGATGGCGTAGGTGTTCATGAGAGCTGGGATCCCTTCTGAGGGGCCGCCGGTCCGGACGGCTCGGGGGTGCGGCTGGCAGAGCCGTGCGGACCGGCGATCGCCTGCGTCTGTCGCTCCTGGACGGTCAGTCGTTGACGAACTTGGCCGCGAGCTGGGGAGCGGAGACCACCGAGACCCCGTCGAGACGGGCCAGGACCTGCCCGTCGGGAGTGCAGGCGGTGATGGTGAAGGAGGCCGTCGTCTCCCGGTCGGGGGAGACGGGCTCCACCACGATCAGGAAGGGCTGGGCGTCGGGCAGCCGCCGGTGCAGCACGGCGCCCTCCACCGACAGCGGCAGCCCGGCCGCGTCATGGAAGAGGCTGCTCCACACCAGACCGGCCTGCAGCAGCAGGTCGGCGGTGCCGGGGGCGTACCGGGAACTGTCGAAGGCGCCTGCCGCCGGGTGGAGTTCGGGCAGGGCGCACTCCAGGACCAGCCGGGACCGCTCCTCGGTCAGCACCCGGCGCACGCCCTGCAGCGCGGGCCCGTGGAACAGGGCGCCGTTGCGGTAGAAGTCCGAGGCGTCCTGGCCGCCGCCCAGCCCGGGCAGCCCGGTGACCACGGTCGTTCCGGGCGCCGCGCCGGGCACGACCACCGCGCCGTAGCGGGGCCGTACGGCGCCGTCCTGTTCGATGCCGCGGATGTCGATCCGTACGGCGTCCCCGGCCGGCGTCATGGTCAGCTGCCACCGCTCCGGGCGGCCGGCGTCGAACACGACGCCCTTGTAGACGGTGAAGTCCCGCACCACGGCGGCCGTCGTGCCGAACGTGCGCTCCACCGCGGCGAGCGCCCAGCCGAGCGGGATCGCCGCCGGCAGCACCGGAACCCCGCCGATCACATGGTCGGCGACCATGGCGTCGTGCTCCAGACCGGCCAGCGGCCGCTCCACCGTGACGGGGGCTGTCGGCAGCGCCGTCTCGCGCTCGGACAGCGGTGTGGTGGGGCCGAGCACGGTCACCAGGTCGTGCGAGCGCTCGGCCGCGAACTGCTCGACGAACATCCGGGCGCCGGTGTCCGACGGGATCAGGACCAGCCCGCGCTCGGCGAAGACGGCCTTCACCTCGGGCGAGACCATCCCGCTGTCCCACGCGCCCCAGTTGAGCGAGGTGACCCGGGCCGCCGGGTGGCGCCGCTTGAAGGACGCGGCCCAGGCGTTGAGCACCTCGTTGGCCATCGCGTAGTCCGACTGGCCGCGGTTGCCGAAGAAGCCGGCCACCGAGGAGAAGAGCACCACGTGCCGCAGGGCCTCGGCGGGCAGTGCGGCTGTGACCGCGTGCAGACCGTCCAGCTTGGGCGCGAAGACCCGCTCGATCTCGGACGCCTTCTTGTTGCCGATCAACTGGTCCGCGAGGACCCCGGCGCCGTGCACCAGACCGGTGACCCGCTCCCGGTAGGGGGCGAGCGCGGCGGCGGTGGCGGCGGGATCGGTGATGTCCACCGCCAGGTACTCGGCCTGGCTGCCGGCCGTGCGGAGCTCCGCCAGCGTGGCGCGGATCTCCCGGGCGCCGGTCACCGCCCGGTAGAGCTGCTCGACCCGCTTCGGAGTGGGCTTCTCCCCACGCTTGTGCAACTCGCCCGCCGCGGCGGCCTTGAGACCGGCCTCGGCAACGCCGGCGGCCCAGGCCGGTTCGTCGTCGAGCGGCGTACGGCCCAGCAGCAGCAGGCCGGGCCGGTGACGCCGGGCCAGCTCGGCCACGCAGACGGCGGTGATGCCGCGTCCGCCGCCGGTGACCACCAGCAGATCCTGCTCGGTGAGCTCCGCCGCGGCGGTCTCCGTCGCGGGGTGCGTCGCCTCGCCCAGGGTGAGCGTGACCCGGCGGACGCCGTCCCGGCCCACCTGGACCGGCGCGGCCGCCGCGTCGTACGCCTCCTCCAGGACCAGTTCGGCGGCCTCGGCGGCGCTGAGCGAGCAGGACAGGTCCAGGGCCCGGCAGAAGAGCTCCGGCGCCTCGACCGCGAGGGTCTTCACCAGTCCGCCGACGCCGCCGGCGGGCACCGCGTCCTCGGCGACCCCGTCGAGTCCGAAGGAGCCGTCGAGCCGGGTCACGGTGACGAACGCGGCGCGCCGGCCGCTCGCCGCCGCCTCGCTGAGCGGTCCGACCAGGTGGCGGGCGATCAGCAGGGTGTGGGCCAGCCGGCGCACGCCCTCGGCCCAGGTGAGGCCTTCCGCGGCCCCGAAGCCGAGCACGAGATGGACCTTGTCCTTGCCCAACTGCTCGATGCCGGAGGAGAGTTCGGTGGTGCCCCAGCCGCCGAGGGCCACGTCCGCGGCCCCGCTGACGCGCTGCGGCACGCCCGGCAGCCGCAGCACACGCACCTGCCACCCGCTCTCGACGAGCCGAGCAGCCGAGGCCCGCGCCACGTCACTGCCGTCGTCGACGACGAGCGCGGCCGCGCCGTGCGGATAGGCGTCGACCAGCTGGTCCGGCGCCGGGAGCTCCACGAGAGAGGCCTGTCCGCGGCCGATCCCGGCGGGCGAGGGCGCATCGAAGGCGTGCGGCGCGTCGGCCGCCCGGAGCGGCGCAGGCACGCTCTGCGGCTCGGCGGCGGGGCCGGAGAGTCCCGCGACGAAGCCGACGATGTCGTTCAGGGTGCGCAGTTCGGCGAGCTGTTCGGGGCCGACGGGGGTGGGGCTGGGGAAGCGTTCCTGGAGGACGCCCATGATCTCGACGCGTTTGATGGAGTCGATGCCCAAGTCCGCCTCCACGTCCATGCCGAGTTCGAGCATCTCCGCCGGGTAGCCGGTCTTCTGCGCCACCACGTCGACCAGCGCCGCCGCGACGTCGTCCTCCGACGGGCCGTCGGCCGACGGCGCCTGCGACCGTGCGGGAGCGGCCGGGGCCGACGGCTGCGGGTTCGCCGCGACGGGGGCCGGCGCAGCCTCGGGACGCGCGGCGGGCGACGCCGGGACCACCGGGGCGGGGGCGGGCTCAAGGGCGGCGGGAGCAGCGACGGGAGCCGAGGGCAGCTCCACCGGCGCGGACCCGGACGGGGCGGCCGGACCGGCCGGAGCGGCAGGCGCCGGGCCTGCCGGAGCCGTGCTCCCCAACTCCATGGCGGCCAGGTCCCGCAGGATCTCGTTGGCCCGGACGTGTGTGCGCCCGATCGCCAGCCCGTGTTCCTTGACCGAGGACACGCCCGGGATCACCGCGTCGACGCGGCCCTGCTCGTCGGCCCGCTCGAGGAGCCCCATCATGCGCTGCGCGCTGTCGAGCTGTCCCTGCAGGTAGTCGTCGTGGAGGGCCAGGTGATCGGCGATCAGCGCGGAGAGCCGGTCGTCGGCGGGGGTGGCCGCGGAGGCCGGGGCGGGGGAGGGATGTTCTGCGTGCACGGGCTCGCTCTCCAGGACGTCGACGGGGACGGGCAGGGCGGCTGCGGGCGCCGTCTGTACGACGCCGGCCACGGCGCCCGGGGCCACGGCGGCGACCGGCGCGGGCGACGGCGCCTCGGCCCGCCGCAGGACGGCAGCGGACTGCGGGGCGGACGGTGCGACGGCGGGCGCCGAGAGAGCGCCCGCGAGCGGTCGCGACCCGTCGGCGCCGCCCGGCGGCGGACTCACCCGGTAACCGTTCTCGATCGCGTCGCGGTACGCCGCCTTCCGCGTCTCGGGGACATGGTTGATGCCGTTGAGCGCGATGGTCATCCCCTTGACGGGCTCGGCGCTCATCGGCTCGGCGGTGTAGCGGTCGTCGGTGGCCAACGGCAGGCCCAGCACGGCGAGTTGGGCCACCGCCCGCTTCAGCGTCAGGTCCGCGTCCGCACCGCTGCCCGGGTCGAGCTGCACCGCGAAGTGCTCGCGCTCGCCGAGGATGCGCCGGACCAGCTTGGTGAGTACGCCCTTCGGGCCGAACTCGACGAACGTACGGAATCCGGCCGCGTACATCTCCTCGACCCGGTCGGCGAACTCGACCGGCTTGCCGATCTGCTCGACCAGCGTGCGCCGGTTGGCCTCGACGTCCGAACCGTAGGCGGCCCCGGGGGAGTTGGCGTACACCGGTCGCCGTGGCTCACGTATCTCCGCCTCGGCCACCCGGCGTCCGAAGGCCTCCACGGCGTGGGCGACGAACGGGGTGTGGAAGGCCGCCGACACCGGCAGCCGCAGTGCGCGGACGCCTGCCGTTCCGGCCGCCTCCACGAACCGATCCACCGCGTCGCTCGCGCCCCCGACCACGATCTGGTCCGGAGCGTTGCGGTTGCAGACGGTCAACTCACCGTGTGCGGCGAGCAGTTCGGCGACCCGTTCCTCGGAGGCCGTGACGGCGGCCATGGCGCCGGCGTCGAAGCCTGCGGGCGCGTCGGCGGGCGGCGCCATCGCGGCGCCGCGGGCCCGGGCCAGCGCGAAGTAGGTGGCGTCGTCGAGGGCGCCGGCGGCCCACAGCGCGGCCAGTTCGCCGAAGCTGTGCCCGAGGAAGCCCTCGGCGTCGAAGCCGAGTTCGGTGAGATACCGGTAGTGGCCGGCCGCCAGGGCGCCGATCGCGGGCTGGGCGTACTCGGTGCGGCGCAGCTCGCTCTCCTGGGCGGTGCGCGTCATCTCGTCGAACGCGGGGGGCGGGAACGCCACCCGGGACAGCGGGCGTTCGTGCTCCCCGAAGGCCGCGTTGGCCTCGTCGAAGGACGCCCGCAGCGGAGGCAGCGCCAGCACCGCCGTCCGGCCGGGCTCGACGTACTGGCTGCCCTGGCCGGCGAAGAGCGCGGCCACCTTGCCGAGGGGTGCGTCAAAGGCGCGGAAGTAGACGCCCTTGGGATGCGACCAGGAGTCGGCCGAGGGCCGGGTGCGCAGCTCGGCCAGGGCGAGGGCGCGCAGCTCGGAGAGTTCGGCGTCGGAGCGGGCGACGAGCGCGAGCCTGGGGTGGCCGGCCGGGGCGGGGGCGGACGTGGGCTCCTTGCCCTCGTCGAGCTCCCCGATCAGACCGTTTATGTCAGGTGCATGCCATACATATACCCGGCTCACAGGGAACATCACCTGCAGGTCGTCCCCGACGCCGTGCTCCTCCATCACCACATGGAAGTTGGTGCCGCCGAACCCGAACGCCGAGACGGCTGCCCGGCGTCGGGGCCGACGCGGGTCGCGGATCCACGGGCGGGTGCGGGCGCTGACGTAGAACGGGCTGTTCTCCCAGTCGACCGACGGGTTCGGCCGCTCCACGTTGATCGTGGGCGGCAGGAGCCGGTGGTGCAGGGAGAGCGCCAGCTTGATCATTCCGGCCGCGCCGGCAGCTGCCTTGGTGTGGCCGATCTGCGACTTCACGCTGCCGACCGCCGCGAACTGCCGGTCCTGGCCGTCCTGCGAGACCACCGCGCTCAGCGCGGACATCTCGGTCGCCTCGCCGACGGCCGTCCCCGTGCCGTGCGCCTCGAACAGCTCGATGGAGTCCGGGGAGACGTCTGCGTCCTCGTACGCGCGGCGCAGCGCGGCCATCTGGCCTTCCTTGCGCGGGGCGTAGATGGACTTGAAACGGCCGTCGCTGGAGGAGCCGATGCCGCGGATGACGGCGTAGATCCGGTTGCCGTCCCGCTCGGCGTCCGACAGCCGGCGCAGGGCCAGCATGCCGATGCCCTCGCCGATGAGGGTGCCGTCGGCGTTCTCGTCGAACGGGCGGATGCCGCCGGTCTTGGAGAAGGCGGGCGTCTTGCTGAAGCACAGGTACATGAAGATGGTGTTCTCGGCGTCGCAGCCGCCCACCAGCATCGTGTCCGAGCGCCGCTCCAGCAGGTCGCTGATCGCGCTCTTCACCGCGCCCAGCGAACTCGCGCAGGCGGCGTCGATGGTCATGTTGGTGCCGCCCAGGTCCAGGCGGTTGGCGATCCGGCCGGCGACGACGTTGCCCAGCATGCCGGGGAAGGAGTTCTCCTCCCAGGGGGCGAAGGCCAGTTTGAACTTCTCCGCGATCTCCTCCGCGTCCCGCTCCGAGAGCCCGCAGGAGCGGACGACCTCCTTGAGGACGGGGGTCTGGAGCCGGTTCGACAGCGGCTGGGTGAGCTGGTTGGCGCCGGTCACGCCGAGGACCACACCGGTGCGCGAGGCGTCGTACCACTCCTGGTCGGAGCCCGCGTCCTTGAGCACGTCGCGGGCCACGACCAGGCTCAACAGCTGCAGGACGTCGGTGACTTCGAGGGTGTTCGGCGGCAGGCCGAACTCCAGCGGGTTGAAGTCGACGGTGGGGATGAAGCCGCCGCGCCGGGAGTACGTCTTGTCGGGCGCGGTGGGGTCGGGGTCGTAGTGCTCCGACACGTCCCAGTGCGTCGCGGGGACGTCCTCGATGCAGTCGGCGGCGGAGACCACGTTCGCCCAGAACTCGTGCAGGTCACGGGACTTGGGGTACAGCGCGGACAGACCGACGATCGCGATGGGATCCCGCGCGAGTCGGCGGTCGAGGTCAGAAGGGTGCGAAGCGTTCACGGCGAGGCTCTCTTGGTCGGACGGCGGGGCTTGGACAGCCCGGGTCGGTTCGGGGCCCTGGGGGTGACACGCGTGATGAGAAGTCAGACGGTGTGCAGAAGCGGGACGATCACGTCGAAGGCGTCGGCGCGGCCCAGCATCGTGTAGTGGTCGCCGGGCGAGCTGTGCAGCGTCAGGCCGTGCGGGGCGAGCGGCTGCCAGCCGAGGTGCGGGTCGTCCGGAACCAGGCTCCGCTCGGCCTTGACCAGCACGAGGGGGAGCGGAGCGGGGGCGGCTCGGTGCGGGGCCACCAGACGGTTGTTGCGCAGCAGCCCGTCCACGTAGGTGTCGTAGAGCTTGCGCAGGCCCGGCAGCGGGGTGCCCGGGAGCAGTGCCCCGGAGGCGACCGCCGTGTCGAGGACGACGGGGAGTCCGTCGTCGACGCCGCAGCCGGTGAGCCGGCCGGGCGGCAGGTCGACGGGACGGCCCCGCTTCGCGCCCAGATACATGGCGAACCAGCCCAGGAGCAGGTCGGGCTCCAGCGAGTCGTCGGGCTGCTTGTACTCGTCGGTCGGGGCGATGCTGTCGAGCAGTACCAGGCGTTCGGGGCGTCGGTCGGCGGGCATCGCATGGATCATGGAGAGGGCCAGAGTGCCGCCGAAGGACCAGCCCGCCAGGGTGTACGGTCCGTCGGTCGACCGCAGGGCGACGAGCAGCCGGTCGGCGAGGGCCTCGACGGTGGTCGCCGCCCGGCCCCCGGTCAGCGCGGCTTCCGCGTATTCGGCAACCGCGCTCAGGTCCAGCACGGTCAGCCCGTCGCCCTCCGGGAGCGCGTTCGCGAGGCCCCGGTACACCTGGGCCGCCAGCGCGCCGGGGTGGACGACGTACACCGTGCGCCGACCGGGCGCGGCGGCCCGGAACGACCGGGCGACCGGCGGCGCTGTCTCACGCGGCGGACGCACGCTGAGCGCTCTCCTCGGCCAGGTACGCTGCCAGATCCTTGACCGTCGGGTGGTACCACAGCGTCGTCGTGCTCAGCTCGAAGCCGAGCCAGTTCTCCAACTCGCCCGCGAGGATGAGGGCTTCGGTGGAGTCGAGGTCCAGCTCGTCGAAGTAGACCTCGCGCGAGACCTCGGTGGTCGCCACGCCGAGTCGGTGGGCGATCTTCTCGATCAGCCAGCCCTCGGCTTCCGGTGCGGTGACTGCGGGCATGATGCGACGTCCTTTCCTTCGGGCACGCCTCCGGAGCGATTGCCGGAGGGCGCATGGATGCTGGTGCAAACGGGGGATGGGTCCGGCGGGCGGCGGCGGACGGCACGCCGACGGCGCCTCACGGCACGCGTGCGCGCCGGGGGACCGCCCGGATTTCTCACCGGGGCGACGGGCACATGGCGTGAAAGTGGGGGTCGAAAGTCCGGACCGGACTGGATTTCGGGGATATGAGCTATGCGCAACTTTCTTGGTGAACGCCGTGGGGGTGCGGCGACTAAAACTCGTCAGTAAGCCGTCGATCGTCCGGTCGTGCTCGATGGTGCAGACCTGCGAGTCCGCAGGTGTGGGGGAGTGCCTCGGAGTGGCCGCCCGAAGCACGCAGGCCAAGTCTTGCCAGTTTTCGGAATCTTGAACAAGCACTCTTCCGAAGAGTGGAAAGAAATCAAGGTTTACGGGCGTAGACCCGGTGGGGGACTTGTGAAGGGAATAGGTGAAGCGCGGGTGAAGTGCCGGTCGGCACGGCCGCATTACGCCTGGTTTCCCACCTTTGCCACACGTCGGAAGGCGCCCGGCGTCATCTGGACGCGCCGTGCGAAGAACTTGCCGAAGTTGGTCACTTCGGAAAATCCGAGCTGTCGGGCGATGGCGCTGATCGGCAGGTCGGAGTGGACGAGCAGGCGGCGCGCTTCCAGTGCGACGCGGGCGTCGATGAGGTCCTTGGTGGAGGTGCCGGCGACCTCGCGGCAGGCCCGGGCCAGGGCGCGCGTGCTGCAGTTGAGGGCGGCGGCGTAGTCCTCGACCAGCCGGCTGGAGCGGAAGGAGCGGTCCAGCTCGCGGCGGAAGCGCAGGAACAGGTCGCCGTTGTCGCCGCTGACCGCCATGCCGGCGTCGTGGCGCCGGCGGCACATCTGGTCGATGTGGAGCAGCACGACGGCGAGCAGATGCTTCAGCAACTCCACGCCCAGGCCCTGGTCGGGCCGCTCGAACTCTTCCTGAAGGAGGCTCAGAACCCGTTGCAACGCGCAGAGTTCGTCGTCCTGGAGCTGCCAGTGCGAGGGTCGCAGCGCGTCGTCGAGCATCCCCATGTGAGCGCCCATCCGCAGCGGGAACGCCTTTTCGAACATGATGACGTCGGCGGTCATGCCCGCGTCGGGGATGAGTTGGATCACCTGGTTGGGCCGGGTCCACACCAGCGTTCCGGCTCGGCAGTCGAACCGTGTGGAGTCCGCCGTGTAGGTCCCCGTGCCCTCCCTGACCAGCATGATCTGGTGGAACTCGAGCTGGTGCGGGGCGGCGACGAAGCCGCGGGGGGTGCACGCGAGCAGTTCTTCCAGAGTCGTCGCCGCGATACCGAGACCGGGTCGGCAGACAGGTCTGTAGGGGACGACGGGGATCGGTAACGATGCGAAATCGACCATGAGCGTTCCGGAATCGACCTTTCAATGGCCACTTGAGGGTTCAATGATAGAGGTGGTCGCCCGATGCCAGATCACTCCTGGTGCATGTGTGTGCACGTATCTGTGCACGCACGTGTCAGCACGCACCCCAGAACTGAAGGTTGAAGGGACTCTGAACGGGATGACCACTCCCCACTCCGCTACTCCGGAGCGCTCAGTCGTGGACCGGACGCTCAGCATCCTCGGCGCCTTCGACCGGGACAACCGGATCCTGTCGCTCAGCGACCTCAGCCGCCGCTCGGGGCTGCCCGTCGCCACCGTTCACCGCATCGTCAACAAGCTCCACGGCTGGGGCGCCCTCGAACGGTGCGCCGACGGCGGGTACAGCATCGGCCTGCGTCTTTGGGAGACGGCGGTTCTCTCGCCCCGCGCCTCCACGATGGCGGAGACGGCACAGCCGCACCTCGTCGCACTGCACGGGCAGACCTCCGCGGCGGCGACGATCGCCATCCGCGACGGCAAGGAGAGCGTCTGCCTGTCCTTCGTCTCCAACGAGACGGCATCGACGACCGCCGTGTACGGAGATCCGGGCCGCCGGGTGCCCTTGCACGCCACCGCGGTCGGACTGGTCCTGCTCGCCCATGCGGGCGGCACCATGCAGCAGGAGGTGTGCTCCGCTCCGCTGCGCGCCTTCACCCGCGCCACGATCACCCACGGCACCCAGCTCAAACAGTGCCTCGCCAAGATCCGGCGGGAGGGCTACGCCGTCCTCCACGGCACCCTGGTCGAGGGCCGGGGCGGCTTCGCGGTCCCGGTGCGCGACAGCCGCGGCGCCGTGGTCGCCGCCGTCGGGGTCTCGGGCCCCGTCGACCTCATCCAGCCGACGCGCGTGGCGGCCCACGTGCGCGCCGCCGCCGCGATGATCCAACGGTGCGTGCGCAGCGAGGGATTACGCATCACGGAGGTCGGCGCCTGAGCCGATTCCGGGCGGGCCGGGGTCCACCCCAGGTGGTCCCCGGCTGCCCCCTCCGTGGATCGCGGGGATCCTGTCCTGGTGGGTGCGTGACGGACAAGCTCCCGCCACGCACCCACCCGGACAGGCAGGTCGACGATGACGGACTCCTGAGCCGACACACCGGCGGACGGACCGCTCCAGGGTCACCGGACCTGCCGCGGCAGAAAGACTCACTCGTGTGCGCCAGAACGCGCGCGTGCGCACTCGATCGCCGGCGGTTCACCTCTGCGACCCGGCGCCTCGGCCCCCACCAGGGGGATTGATCCCCCGCCGCTCGGGTACGCGAGGTCGGACCGCCGCTACCAGGGGAGCCTGCCATGGAGACACCCGCGCACGACCGCACGAACAACCCCGCCGCGCTGGCGCTGGACGCGCTGGCCCGTGACACCGAGGACACGGCGGCGCTGGACACGCTCGCGCACTGCGACGTCCTGGTGCCCGTCCCCGACGACGCCACCGACGAGGACGTCACCGACCCGACCACGGTCGCCCTGCCCGTACTGGAACAGACCGGCGGCGCGCCCGTCGTGCCGGTGTTCACCTCCGAACCCGAGATGGCGGACCTGCTCCCGGACGTCGCCCGCTACCGGCTGGTGCCCCTCGGCGCGCTAGCCGCGCAGTGGCCGACCGGTGAGCTGTCCCTCGCCATAGACGCGGCCGGCGACCACCCGCTGACCCTCACCTCGGAAGGGGTGCGCACCCTCCTCGCCCGCTGACACGTCCCCACCTCGCCGCCGTCGGCCCGCCCCGGAACGGCCTGGCGGCGGAGGCGGCGTGCGGGGCGTACCGCCGGCTTGATCCACAATGGCCGCATGATCTGGCTCTCCGGTCTGGCCGGCGGACTCGTGCTCGCGTTGGTCCTCGGCAGCATCCTGCGCACCCTCGTCGTGCCGCGCGGCCTGTACTCCGTGGTCGTCTACCGGTTGTGGTGGACCTTGCGCCGGGTGCTGCACGTCGCGGCCCTGCGCCGCGGCTACGAGACCATCGACAAGCTGCAGGCCTGGCTGGCCCCGCTGATGCTGGTCGGCATGCTGACGATCTGGCTCGGCGGCGCCCTGATCGGCTACGGGCTGGTGCTGTACGCCCTGTCCCCGCTGTCCTGGACCACCGCCTTCCGTGAGGCCGGATCCAGCCTCCTGACCCTCGGCTTCGCCAGCGGCGCCCGCCTGCGGCTGTCGGTGCTCGACTTCGCCGCCGCGGCCACCGGACCGGTCGTCATCGCCCTGCAGATCGCCTACCTGCCCACCCTCTACGCCGCCTACAACCGCCGCGAACTCGAGGTCACCCTGCTGCAGTCCCGGGCCGGGGAACCCGCCTGGGGCCCGGAGATCCTGGCCCGGCAGTGGCTCGTCGACACCGAGACCGCGCTGCCCGAGCTGTACCGGTCCTGGGAGCGGCTCGCCGCCGACATGGGGGAGAGCCACTCCACCTACCCCGCGCTGCTGGCGTTCCGCTCCCCGCGCCCGTACCGCAGCTGGCTGGTCGCACTGGTCGCCGTGATGGACGCGGCGGCCCTACAGCTCGCGCTGTCACCGCGCAGCGCCCCACCGGAGGCCCGGCTGGTCCTGCGCGCCGGCTTCACGGCCCTGCGCGACATCGCCCGCGTCCTGCGCTTCCCCTTCGACTCCGACCCCTCCCCGAACGCCCCGATCCGGCTCACCTTCGTAGAGTTCGAGGCGGCGGTGGCGATGCTGGAGACGACGGGCTTCAGCGCCGAACGCGGCACCGAGGAGGCCTGGCCGCACTTCCAGGGCTGGCGGGTCAACTACGAGGCGATCGCCTACGAGCTGTGCCGCCGCTGCGACGCCGTTCCCGCCCTGTGGACGGGCCCCCGGGACTTCCCGACGACCCCGATCCCCCCGCGCCGCCCGGCAGACCGAAGACCGGGCGAAAAGAACGTTTAGGGGTGCTGGGGAGACGTCTAGGGGTGCCTCGGCCTAGCCCTGTTCCGGGGCGGCGCCCAGCATGCGGTCGAGCGCTGCCCGCTGCAGCGGCAGCACCTCGGTGTGCAGGTCGCGGCCCTTTCGGGTGAGGGCGACATACACCCCGCGCCGGTCCTCCACACAGACGGAACGCTCCACCAGGCCTTCCTTCTCCAGTCGGCCGATCAGGCGGGACAGTGCGCTCTGGCTGAGATGCACCCGGCCGACGAGGTTCTGCACCCGGCACTGGTCGCCTTCGCGAGGCGCCTCGGAGGCGAGGATGTCGAGCACTTCGAAGTCGCTCGCACCGAGGCCGTGCGGATGCAGCGCGCGGTCGATCTCGCACATGGTGCGCGCGTGCACCGACAGGATGTCCCGCCATCGTTCCTCAAGGCCCGCCCCGGCCGTCTTCGCTGCCATACCCGCACGGTAACACCGTTTGGCGCATTCTTTTACAGTGCAACTAGTGCGGGTGCAAGCAGTTTTTCGCGAGGCGCCTATGAGGGGGCCTGCGACAGGTCTTACGACGGGTCCTGGAGCAGCCCCACGAGGTTGCCGTCCGCGTCCTTCACGAAGGCGATGAGCCGGCCGTTGCCGACGTCCTGGGCGTCCTGCAGCAGCTCCGCGCCCGCCGCCACCAGCGCGGCGAGCCGCTCGCGCAGGTCCGTGACGTGCCAGTACGGGACCGGTCCGGTCATTCCCTTGGCGTGTCCGTTCGGGTCGAGGCCGACGTCCTGCCCGGCGGCCTTGAAGCCGACGTAGTAGGGCGCGTCGGCGTACGGCTCGACCTCCAGCAGTGCGCTGAAGAGGGCCTTCGCCCGGTCGAGGTCCTTGACGGGGTAGATGATCGTCTGCAGTCCGGCAGTCATGGCGTCCTCCTGAGTGAGATGCGGTGCGCGGTGTCCGCGTCCGTGTTCTCACGCTAAGCCGGGGGAGCGCGGGACGGCTTCTCCGATCCTGACCGGTCCCGCCGACGCGACCGGCCCGGACCGCACCGGCCCGGACCGCACCGGCCCGGACCGCACCGGCCCGGACCGCACCGGCCCGGATCGGAGCGGATCGGAGCGGTCAGCTCACGTCGAATCCCGCTTCACCAGCTCCGTCGGCAGGATCACCGCCGCCGGGTCCTCGCCGCCTATCTGGGCGAGCAGCACCCGCACCATCTCGGCGCTGATGCGGTCGTAGGGCTGGCGGATCGTCGTGAGAGCGGGGACGGCCTCCGTCGCAGCGACGGAGTCGTCGAAGCCGCCCACGGACACGTCCTCGGGAACCCGGCGGCCCGCCTGGCGCAGCGCTGTCAGCGCACCCCGGGCCATCAGGTCGGAGGCGACGAACACGGCGTCCATGTCCGGGGCCTGCGCCAGCAGCCGTTCGGCCCCCGCCTTGCCGCTGGCCCGGCTGTAGTCCCCGGAGACCACGAGCCGCTCGTCGACCTCGACGCCCGCCTCCGTGAGCACCTCCTTGTAGCCGGCGAGCCGGTCCACACCGCCGGGCGTGTCCAGCGGGCCGCTCACCATGCCGATCCGGCGCCGGCCCAGCGACACCAGATGGCGCACCATGTCACGGGCGCCGTCCCGGTCGTCCGCCGCCACATAGCTCACCTTGGAGCGCAGCCCCATGGGCTTGCCGCACTGCACGAGGGGCACCCCAGCTTCCCGCAGCTCCTCCGCGACCGGGTCGCCGGAGTGGCTGGAGACCAGCAGCACGCCGTCGACATGACCTGCGGTGATGTACCGCGTGATGCGCCGCCGTTCGTCCTTGGTGCCCGCGAGCATCAGCAGCAGGGGGATGTCGTGTGCCGCCAGCGCCTGGGTGCAGCCGCTGAGCAGCACATTGAAGTTGGGGTCCTCGAAGAACCGTTCCTGGGGCTCCGTCAGCAGGAAGCCCACGGAGTCGGAACGGCCGGTGATCAGTGAGCGGGCGTGCCGGTTCACGACGTAACCCGTCCTGCGGATGGCGGCGTTGACCGCCTCCGCCGCCGACGGGCTGACGTAGTGCCCGCCGTTGAGGACGCGCGAGACGGTGCCCCGTGAGACTCCTGCCTCGCGCGCCACGTCGTGGATGGTCGGCGGTTTGCGCCGGCCCCCCGCACCATTGTTCATGGTCATGACTTTACGGCTCCGGACAGCAGATCCAGGCTCCAGAAGCGCTGGATGACCAGGAACAGCGCCACCAGCGGGAACACGGCCAGGAACGCACCGGTGATCACCAGCGTGTAGAGCGCCGGGGTGTTGGCGCCCTGTTCGAGGAGCGTGAACAGGCCGAGCGTGATCGGGAACTTCTCGTCGTCGCTGAGCATGATGTACGGCAGCAGGAAGTTGTTCCAGATCGCCACGAACTGGAACAGGAACACCGTCACCATGCCGGGCGCCATCATCGGCAGCGCGATCCGGGTGAAGATCCGCCACTCGCTCGCCCCGTCCATCCGGCCGGCCTCCACCACGTCGCTCGGCACGGCCGCGGCCGCGTAGATGCGCGCGAGGTAGACGCCGTACGGCGAGAGGATCTGCGGCAGCAGCACGGACCAGTAGGAGTCCGTGAGGTCCGCGTTCGCCATCAGCAGGTACTGCGGGATGGCGAGGATGATCGGCGGCATCAGCACGCCCGCGAGCAGCACGTTGAACATCGTCTCGCGGCCCCGGAAGCGGTAGGTCGCCAGCGCGTAGCCGCTGAACGCCGACACGCACGTCGACAGCAGCGCGCCGAGAATCGCGTACAGGGCGGAGTTGCCCATCCACTGCCAGTAGATGCCGTCGCGGTAGGCGTTGAGGTCCGTGATGTTGTCGGCGAAGCCCGTGCCCGGCAGGAACGTGAACGTGGAGAACAGCTCACTGCCCGACTTGGTGGACGCGATCACCACCCACGCCACCGGCAGCAGGCAGTAGATCGCGCCCACCAGCAGCGTGATCGTCGGCACCAGCGCGATCCGGCGGCGCAGCGGCGGGCGGCTCTGCGCCGTGCCCGTCGTGCCGGCCGCCGAAGGGACCTTCTGTACGGCAAGAGAACTCATCGTGCTGCCTCCTGCTTGTTACGACGGTTGGCCGCGCGCAGGAAGCCGAACGACAGCACCAGCGTGGCGATCGCGATGATCACGGCCTCGGCGGCCGCCTGGTAGATGTCACCGGTGCCGAACGCGTCCCGGTACACCTTCATCAGCGGACTCCAGGTCGTGGACACGGAGTTGGTGAGCGGCTTCAGGGTGGTCGGCTCGTTGAACACCTGGAGCGTCGCGATGATCGAGAAGAAGAAGGTCAGCACCAGCGAGGGCGCCACCATCGGGATCTTGATCTTCAGCGCGATCTGCAGCGGGGTGGCGCCGTCCAGCTTCGCCGCCTCGTACACCTCGCCCGGGATGGCCTGCAGCGAGGTGTAGATGACGATCATGTTGAAGCCGGTGCCGCCCCAGACCGCGATGTTCGACAGGGCGAGATACAGCGGACCGCCGTCCAGCAGGTCCGGCTGCGGCATGCCCAGCTTCTGCAGCACGTAGTAGAAGGGGCTGACGTCCGGCAGGTACAGGAAGCCCCACAGCAGCGCCGCCACCACGCCGGGGATGGCGTACGGCAGGAAGATCGCGAGCCGGGTGAAGGGCGCGAGCCGCACCTTGTCGGAGTCGAGCATCAGCGCGAACAGCAGCGCCAGGCCCAGCATCACCGGGACGACGATGCAGCCGTAGCCGAGGACGCGCAGCGCGCCGTCGACCAGCTCGCTGTCGGTGAGGGCGTCGGTGTAGTTCTCGATGCCGGCCCAGACTTCCTTCCGGGCCCCCGACCCCAGGCCGAGGCCGGAGACGTGCACCTTGTGGAAGCTGAGCCAGACCGCGTACCCGATGGGCAGCGCGAAGAACAGGGCGAAGAGGATCGTCGCGGGGAGGAGGAAGAAGTAGGGGGCGCTTCGCGCTCGTTTGAGGGTGGTGGTGGGAGACGGGAGGGCGTACGGGGCCCCCTTGACCCCGTACGACTTCCGGCGTGCGGTGGTCACTCGGAGACCTCGAAGCCCTGCTTCTTCATGTCGGCGACGGTGTCCGACTGCATCTTGTCCAGAGCGGCGGAGAAGTCCGACTTGTTCTTCGCGGCGGCGCCGAACGCGTCCTTGAAGGTCGTGTAGGCGACGTTCACGTTCGGGCCCCAGGCCGACGGCGCCGTCGTCTTCGCGATCTTGGCGGCGGTGGTGTAGAAGTCCGCCTGGTTGGAGAAGTAGGCCGGCGGCGTGGTGAAGGCGCCGCTGAGCTGGGCGGAGCTGGAGGCCGGGTAGATGCCGCTCTCCTTGGCCAGCGCGTTCAGGGCCTCGCCGTCGGTGTTCAGCCAGGCGGCGAACTTGGCGGCGGCCTCCTTGTGCTTGGAGTCCGTGGTCACGGCCGTCGAGGAGCCGCCCCAGCTGCCGGTGACGTTCTCGCTGTTCGACCACTGGGGGAGCGGGGCCATGGCCCACTTGCCCTTGGTGTCGGGCGCGGCGGTGGTCAGGGTGCCCGGGGCCCACACGGCGGAGACCCAGGCGATCTGCTTGCCGGTGTTGAGCGCCTTGTTCCAGGCCGGGGTGTACATCGGCTGGTTGTCGATGGCGCCCTCCTTGACGAGGCCGCCCCAGAAGTCGGCGACCTTCTTGGTGGCCGGGTCGTCGATGCCGACCTTCCACTTGTCGCCGGAGGTGGTCCACCACTTGGCGCCGGCCTGCTGGGCGAGGCCCGCGAAGAGACCGGAGTCGTTGGCGGAGAACGTGGTGAGGTCGGTGTCCGGCGCCTTCTTCTTCAGCGCGCGGGCGGTCTCGGCGAACTGCTCCCAGGTCGAGGGGACTGTCAGGCCGTACTTCTTGAAGAGGTCGGCGCGGTAGTAGAACATCATCGGGCCGATGTCCTGCGGCACCGCGTACACGGCGTCCGTGCCCAGCGTGGTCTGCTGCCAGACGCCGTCGGCGAACTTGGCTTTGGCGTCGCCCACGTTCTTGGCTATGTCCGCCAGCGCGTCATTGCTGACCAGCGTCGGCAGCGCCTGGTACTCGGCCTGGACCAGGTCCGGCGCCTTGCCCGCCTTGTGCGCGGTGAGGATCTTGGTGACCAGCGTGTCGCCGGACGCCTGCTTCTTCACCGTGACGGTGATCTGGTCCTTCTTGCCCTGGCCCTTGTTCCACAGGTCCACGACCTTGTCCATGCCGGGCGTCCAGGTCCAGTACGTCAGCGAGACCGGACCGGACTCGGCCTTGCTGTCGTCGTCGGACGAGCCGCACGCGGCGAGCGCGGTGGCGCCGAGCGTGACGGCGATGGCGGAAGCTGCACCTCTGACAATGAGCCGCCGACGCTTCGTGTTGGGCATGGATCTCTCCCCTGACCTGGGTCCTGGTGTCTGTGAGCGTTCACAGTAGAGAAACATCCCGGACACTTGTCAATGGTTGTTGCTGTGCGGTTATGTTGGCTCCGCACCGCCAACCCGATGTGTGCACGTTCCCAGCTGTTCGATCAAACGGGAGAAAATCCATGCCGGAGACCACCCCCAGGGGCCTCACCGGGCTCGCCTTCGGTGGGGACTACAACCCCGAACAGTGGCCGGAAACCGTCTGGCAGGACGACGTCCGGCTGATGCGGGAGGCCGGCGTCACCATGGTGAGTGTCGGGATCTTCTCCTGGGCCCTGCTGGAGCCCTCGCCCGGGGTGTACGACTTCGGCTGGCTGGACCGGATCATCGACCTGCTGCACGCGAACGGCATCCGCGTCGACCTGGGCACCCCCACCGTCGTCCCGCCGGTCTGGTTCTTCCGCAACCATCCCGAGGCGTTGCCGGTGACGCCCGAGGGCGTCCGCTACGCGTTCGGCTCGCGCGGGGCCATCTGTCACAGCAACGCGGACTACCGCGCCGCGGCGGCGAACATCACCACCCGGCTCGCCGAGCGCTACGGCGACCACCCGGCGCTGGCGATGTGGCACGTGCACAACGAGTACGGCGTCCCCGTCTCGGCCTGCTACTGCGACTCCTGCGCCGCCCACTTCCGCCGCTGGCTGGCGACGACGTACGGCACGGTGGAGGCGGTCAACGAGGCCTGGGGCACCGCCTTCTGGGGCCAGCGCTACGCGGACTTCGAGGACATCGAGCCGCCGCGCGCGACGCCGACCGTCGGCAACCCGGGCCAGGCCCTGGACTACAAGCGGTTCGCCGACGCCACCATGCGCGAGAACTTCTGCATGGAACGGGACGTCCTGCACCGCCTCGCGCCCGGCGTCCCGGTCACCACGAACTTCATGACCGCCCTCAGCCAGTGCGACTCGGTCGACTACTGGGCCTGGGGCCGCGAGGTCGACCTCGTGACCAACGACCACTACCTGATCACCGACGGCCGCCGCACCCACGTCAACCTCGCGATGGCCGCCGACCTCACCCGCTCCGTCGGCGCCGGCGCGCCCTGGATCCTGCTGGAGCACTCCACCTCGGGCATCAACTGGCAGCCGCGCAACCCCGCCAAGGCCCCCGGCCAGATGGCCCGCAACTCCCTCGCACACGTGGCCCGCGGCTCCGAGGGCGCCATGTTCTTCCAGTGGCGGCAGTCCCGGCGCGGCGCCGAGAAGTTCCACTCGGCGATGGTCCCGCACGGCGGCACCGACACCCGTGTGTGGCGCGAGGTCGTCGAACTCGGCGCCTCCCTCGACTCCCTGAGCATGATCGGCGGCACCCGCACCGACGCCGACGTGGCGATGCTCTGGGACTGGCACTCGTGGTGGGCGCAGAACCTCGCCTGGCGCCCCAGCGAGGACGCCGACCCGCGGGAGCGGGCCGACGCCTTCTACGAGGTCCTCTACGACCGCCACCTCACCGTCGACTTCGCCCACCCCGAGGCCGACCTCGCGCAGTACCCGCTGGTCGTGGTCCCCGCCCTCTACCTGATGACGGAGGCGGCCGGGAACAACCTCAAGGAGTACGTCGAGAACGGCGGCACCCTCGTCGTGTCGTACTTCTCCGGCATCGTCGACGAGCACGACGCCGTCCACGAAGGCGCCTACCCGGGTGCGCTCCGGGACGTGCTCGGCCTCACCGTCGAGGAGTTCTCCCCGCTGCTTCAGGGCGACAGCGTGCGGGTCACCGGCCCCGACGGCTCCGAGCTCGGCGGCGACGTGTGGACGGAGTTCGTCGTGCCGCAGGGCGCCGAGACCGTCTGGACCTACGCCGACGGCCTCACCGCCGGGCACCCGGCCGTCACCCGGCACCGCCTCGGCGAGGGCGCCGCCTGGTACGTCTCCACCCGCCTCGGCCACGAGGGCCTGGACGCGGTGCTCGGCTGGGCCGCCGAGGACGCGTCGATCGCCCCGCGCGCCGACCTGCCCCACGACGTCGAGGTCGTGCGCCGCTCCGGTGAGACGGGCAGCTACCTCTTCGCGATCAACCACACCGCCACCGACGCCAAGGTGCCGCTGGAGACCTCCGGCACCGAACTGCTGACGGGCGAACGCGCCGCCGGCCGCCTCGCGGTCCCGGCGGGAGCCGTCCGGGTCGTGCGACTCGACGGCTGAGCCGACTCCCCCTTCGCCCGTGGAGCCGCGAGCCGCGGGCGGAGGGGGTCCCTCTTGCACGAGGGAACCCCACCCCCATCACGTCGAAGGGACGACGGACGACGATGTTCCATCCCAGACGCACCCTCAGGGCCCTGCTGCTGCCGCTCGCCGCGGGACTCGCCCTCACCGCCCTGCCCGCGCAGACCGCCCAGGCGGCGAGCACCCTCACCAACGGCGGCTTCGAGTCCGGCGGCGCCGGCACCGCGACACCGGCCGGCTGGTCCACGTACTCGGCAGCCGGCCAGAACTCCGCCTCCTTCACCGAGGCCGGAGGCCACGGCGGCAGTTACCGCCTGTCCCACTGGGCGTCCACCGCCTACAAGGTGGAGACGTACCAGTACCTCTCGGGCCTGGCCAACGGCTCCTACAAGCTGACCGCCTGGGTCCGCTCCAGCGGCGGCCAGAACGCGGCCTACATAGCCCTCAAGAACTGCGGCGGCCCGGACCAGCGCACCGACCTGCCGGTCTCGTCCAGTGGCTGGGTGCACATCGTCACGCCGGTCAGCGTCACCAACAACCAGTGCACCGTCAGCATCAACAGTGACGCGAACGCGGGCAACTGGATCAACGTGGACGACCTGACCCTCACGTCCGGCACGACCGGGCTGTCGATCAAGGGCGCCGACATCTCCTCCCTCGCCAAGAGCGAGGCCAAGGGCGGTGTCTACAAGACCGGTTCGGGCGCCACCGGCGACGCGGTCACCATCCTGAAGAACGCCGGCATGAACTACGCGCGCCTGAAGGTCTGGGTCAACCCCGCCGACGGCTACAACAACAAGACGCGCGTCCTCGCCCTGGCCAAGCGCATCAAGGCCGCGGGCCAGAAGCTGCTGATCGACTTCCACTACTCGGACACCTGGGCCGACCCGGGCGCCCAGTCCAAGCCGGCCGCCTGGGCGAGCCATTCGTACAGCCAGCTCAAGACGGACGTGTACAACCACACGTACGACGTGTTGAACGCGTTGAAGGCGCAGGGCACCACCGCCGACATGGTCCAGGTCGGCAACGAGATCAACGGCGGCATGCTGTGGTCCGAGGGTTCCACCGACAACTGGAGCCAGCTGGCCGGTCTGCTCAACTCCGGCTACGACGCCGTCAAGGCGGTCAGCTCCTCCACTGCCGTCGCCCTGCACCTCGCCAAGGGCGGCGACCTGAGCGGCACCCGCTGGTGGTTCGACAACGCCGTCTCCCACGGGGTGAAATTCGACGCGATCGGCCTGTCGTACTACGGGTACTGGCACGGCACGCTCGCCGACTTCCAGACCACCCTGGACGACGCGGCCTCCCGATACTCCAAGCCGGTGTTCGTCGCCGAGACGGCCTACCCGTTCCGTCTCGACAGCGACGACTCGCTCACCAACCAGATCGACCTGTCCTCCGAACTGGTCTCCGGCTACCCGGCCACCGCGGCCGGTCAGCTGGCCTGGATGAACGCCGTCGCGAACATCGTGGAGGCCGTCCCGGGCGGCCGCGGCCTCGGCGTCTTCTACTGGGAGGCGACCTGGACGGCCGTCACCGGCAACGGCTGGGACCCGACCGACGCCGCTTCCGGCAACGGCTGGGAGAACCAGGCTCTGTTCGGCTATGACGACAAGGCCCTGTCCTCCATGTCCTGGTTCAGCCACCGCTGATCCCCGACCTCGTCGAACGGGGCCCGGCCGCACCGCCGCGATGCTGACTCTGCCGGGGATCTTGAGGATCCCCGGCGGGGCAGCATGATCAACGGGCATGCTCGGCTCTGTTCAAGGACCGATGCAGTAGTCGAGGTGCCCGTTGTCGCTCCGTGCCCGTTCTGGTGAGCAAGTCCCTTCTCTGACCGTGCAGATGGCGCGGGCGAGCAACCCGGGCGGTACGACGGCGACGTTTCGCGTCACCGTGCCGAAGCGGCACGTCTGTTCGAGAAAGAGTGGTGGGGGACTTCGGGAAGAGGCGGCAGAGGACAGAGAGATCACCTTCCGGAAAAGCCCGGCAAAAGACCACGGGTACGACCCGCCGTCGACTCTCCTGCCTGCGAGGATGGCCGCCTCCTCAAGGAAGGGCGGACCCATATGGACCGTCGGGCGCCTCTCGTCCCCCTCAGGTACGTCACTCTCCCCGGGCACGGCCCCGAGGACGTCGTCGCCGACCCCAGAGGGCGGATCCTGACCGGGGTGTCGGACGGGAGGATCCTGCGCGTCGAGGGTCTGGAGGATCCGCCCACGGCCCGGGTCGAGCACATCGGCGAGATCGGCGGCCGTCCGCTCGGCCTCGAACTCCTCCCGGACGGTGACCTGTTGGTGTGCTGCGCCGACGGCGCCCTGCTGCGCGTCGACCCCGACGGCGGCTCCGGGAATGTACGGGTCCTGACCGAGTCGGCGGCGGGGGAGCGGCTGCGTTTCTGCAGCAACGTCGTCGCCCTGCCCGACGGCACCGTCTACTTCACCGTCTCCAGTCAGGTCCACCCCTTGGCGGACTGGATGGGGGACATCGTCGAACACACCGGCACCGGACGTCTGCTGCGCCTGGCCCCCGGCGCCCGCGAGGCCGAAGTCGCCCTGGAAGGGCTGCAGTTCGCCAACGGCCTCGCGCGCAGCGCCGACGACTCCTTCCTGATCGTCGCCGAGACCGGCGCCCGCCGCCTCACCCGCTACTGGCTCACCGGCCCCCGGGCCGGACAGGCCGAACCCCTCGTCGAGCACCTGCCGGGGTTCCCGGACAACCTGTGGCGCGGCGCGCCCGACGGCCCCGTCTGGGTGGCGCTGGCCGGACCGCGTGTCCCCCCGCTCGACCTCCTGCACCGCACCGGCCCCTCGGTCCGCAGGCGCGCCGCCCGGTTGGCCCTGAACGCGCCGTACCGTCCCTCGGGGCAGGCCGGTGTGCTGGCGGTCGACGACGACGGCCGCATCCTGCACCACCTCACCCGCCGCCGCTCCGGATTCCGCATGGTCACCAGCGTCTGCGAGACCGGTGGCCGGCTGGTCCTGGGCAGCCTCTGGGAGCGCGGCATCGCGGTCTGCGAGGCGCCCGTGCCCAAATGAGGCGGCGCTACGCTGGTGCCCGGCCGTGATCACCCCGACGCGGAGGGGTGGTCCGGGACCGGGCGGGAGACGTACGACATGACAGCCCCGCAGGCCGAGAGCCTGCGCACCAGAGCCCCCCGGCGCACCGCCGGGACGGGTCAGTTCCCGGTGGTCGCCGTCGTGGCGGCCGGCGGCGGCATCGGCGCCGCCGCCCGCTACGCGGCCTCCCTGTGGTGGCCCACGCGCACCGGCGGCTTCCCCTGGACCGTCTTCTGGGTGAACGTGGTCGGCTGCGCGGTGATCGGCGTCTTCCTGGTCCTCGTCACCGAGGCCATGACCGCCCACCGGCTGGTGCGCCCCTTCTTCGGCACCGGCGTGCTCGGCGGCTTCACCACCTTCTCGACGTACGCCGTCGACCTTCAGAAGCTGTTCGACGGCGGCCGTCCCGGCATCGCCCTGGCCTACCTCGCGGGAACCCTGTTCGCGGCGCTCGCGGCGGTGTGGCTCGCGGCCACGGCGACCCGCCGCGCGCTGAAGTGGAGGCGACCATGACCAGACTCACCGGCAGCGCCCTGCGGCTGACCGTCTTCGTCGGCGAGAACGACACCTGGCGCCGCAAGCCCCTCTACACGGAGATCGTGCACCGCGCCCACGCGGCCGGTCTCGCCGGCGCCAGCGTCTTCCGGGGCATCGAGGGATTCGGCGCGTCGTCCCTCATCCACACCTCCCGGCTGCTCTCGCTCAGCGAGGACCTGCCGGTGGCGGTCGTCGTCGTGGACACCGAGGAGCGGGTGCGGGCCTTCCTGCCCGAGCTCGACGAACTGGTCACGGAGGGCATGGTCACCCTCGATCCGTGCGAGGTGATCAGATACGTCGGCCGGGGCCAGAGGCACGGCGAGAAGCGGAGCGAGAGCCGGAGCGAGAATCCGGACGATTCGGGCACGAAGGGTAAGAAGTCGTTGTGAACTGGCTGGTCGTCGTCGCCGGCGGCATGATCGGGGCGCCGCTTCGCTATCTGACCGACCGCGCGGTGCAGTCCCGGCACGACTCCGTCTTCCCCTGGGGCACCTTCGTCGTCAACATCACCGGCTGTCTGATCCTCGGCACGCTGACCGGCGCCACCGGCGTCGGCCCCGACCTGCGGTTGTTCCTGGGCACAGGGCTGTGCGGGGCCCTGACGACGTACTCGACGTTCTCCTACGAGACGCTCCGGCTCACCGAGACCGGCGCGGGCCTCTATGCGGCCGCCAACGTCGTCGCGAGCGTGGTCCTCGGCCTCGGGGCCGCGTTCGCCGGCGTGGCGATCGGCCAGTCGGTGTGGCCGTGAGCGGCTGCGTCGGCTGCGGGCCTGGTAGGACTGTGTACGACACCGGAGCGTCTACAACGCTGTCGACCGATTCGTCTCCTCAGAACTGGATTCCATGAGCGCCATCTCCGTCGGCCAAGCCGTCGTCCTCGGAGCCGTCGAGGGAGTGACCGAGTTCCTCCCCGTCTCCTCGACCGGACATCTGAAGATCACCGAAGGCCTGATGCACATCCCGGTCGACGACGACGCCGTCGTCGGCTTCTCGGCCGTGATCCAGGTCGGGGCGATCGCCGCCGTGCTCGTGTACTTCCGCAAGGACATCGTGCGGATCGTGTCGGCCTGGTTCCGGGGGCTGCGCCACCGCGAGGAGCGCGAACACCACGACTACCAGTTCGCCTGGTGGGTGATCTACGCGACGATCCCGATCGTCGTCGTGGGCCTCGCCGCCAAGCCGCTCATCGAGGGGCCGCTCGCCTCGCTGTGGGTGGTCGCGGGCTCGCTGATCGTCGGCAGCGGCGTGATGTGGGCGGCCGACCAGATGGGCCGCCACAAGCGCGGCGAGGACGACACCTCGTTCAAGGACGCGATGCTGGTCGGCAGCTCCCAGATCCTCGCACTGCTCTTCCCCGGCTTCTCCCGCTCCGGCGCCACCATGTCCACCGCGCTCATGCTCGACCTGGACCGGGTCGCCGCCACCCGGCTGTCGTTCTTCCTCGGCATCCCCGCCCTGACCGGCGCCGGGATCTACGAGCTGAAGGACGCTCTGGGCACCGGCGCGGGCGCCGCGCCCCTGGCCGTCGGCACGGCCGTGTCCTTCGTCGTCGCCTACGCCTCCATCGCCTGGCTGCTGAAGTTCGTCGCCAAGCACTCCTTCAACGCGTTCGTCGTCTACCGCATCGTCGTCGGCCTGGCGCTGTTCGGACTGCTGGCCGCCGGAGTCCTCGACAGCTGAACGGCGCCGAGCAGCGCCCAGCGGCTCTGAGCGGCGCTGCGCAGCGCCCGTCGGCGAAGACCCTTCAGGGGGTGGGAAGGTGCCTTTCAGGCCTCCCGCCCCCTGAATTTTTGTTTTCGCTCGTCTTGACAGCGGCCTTCGGCCACCCGGAGTATCACTCCCGTGAACCTGTCAGACAGCCAGACAGCTGGTCGGGGACCGCGGCGCGTCAGCGCGATGGAAGCGGTCCTCACCCACCTCCGCGGCGCCATCGAGCGCGGCGAGTACGCCATCGGCGACAAGCTTCCCTCCGAGGCCGAGCTCTGCCGCACCCTCGAGGTGTCCCGGCCCGTCCTGCGGGAGGCCCTGCGCGCCCTGCAGACCATGGGCCTGACGGTCGCCAAGACCGGCAAGGGCACCTTCGTGATCGCGAACACCGTCGAGGACCCCACCTTCGGCGACTACGCGGCCAGCGACCTGCTGGAGGTGCGCCGCCACGTCGAGATCCCGGTCGCCGGGTACGCGGCGCTGCGCCGCACCCCGGAGAACCTGGACCACCTGGCCCATCTGCTCGACCGCATGGAGCGGGAGACGGACACCACCGCGTGGGTCGCGATGGACACCCTCTTCCACCTGGCCGTCGCCGAGGCCGCCCAGAACCCGGTGTTCCGCCGGGTCATCGAGGAGATCCGGGACGCACTGGCGCGTCAGTCGGCCTTCCTCAACGAGCTGGGCGGACGGCGCGAGCAGTCCAACCGCGAGCACCGGGCGATCGTCGAGGCGCTGATCGACGGTTCCGAGCCCGACGCGGTGGAGGCGATGAGCCACCACCTCGACCGCGTCGAGACGACCCTCACCGACATCGTGCGCACCCCGCGCACGCACCCTCACCTGGAAGGCGGACCCGCGGCGTGAGCGACCAGCACCTCAAAGACGAGACGCGTACCTCCCCCCGTCACGTCGACGCCGGAGACGAGGGCTACAGCAAGTCGCTGAAGTCCCGCCACGTCAACATGATCGCCATCGGCGGCGCCATCGGCACCGGCCTCTTCCTCGGCGCCGGCGGCCGCCTCGCCGACGCCGGACCCTCCCTCTTCATCGCCTACGCGGTCTGCGGCGTCTTCGCCTTCCTCGTCGTGCGCGCCCTCGGCGAACTCGTCCTGTACCGCCCGTCCTCCGGCGCCTTCGTGTCCTACGCCCGCGAGTTCCTCGGCGAGAAGGGCGCGTACACGGCCGGCTGGATGTACTTCCTGAACTGGGCCACCACCGGCATCGCCGACATCACGGCGGTCGCCACCTACACCCACTACTGGGGCATGTTCTCCGACATCCCGCAGTGGGTGATCGCGCTGATCGCCCTGGCCGTGGTCCTCACCGTGAACCTGATCTCGGTGAAGATCTTCGGCGAACTGGAGTTCTGGTTCGCCATCGTGAAGGTCAGCGCGCTGGTGATCTTCATGTGCATCGGCATCTTCCTGCTGGTCACGCAGCACCCGGTGGACGGCGCCGACCCCGGCCCGTCCCTGATCACCGACAACGGCGGCGTCTTCCCCAACGGCCTGCTGCCCATGCTGCTGATCATCCAGGGCGTCGTCTTCGCCTACGCCTCGGTCGAACTGGTCGGCGTCGCGGCGGGGGAGACCCAGAACCCCGAGAAGATCATGCCGAAGGCGATCAACTCGATCATGTGGCGGGTCGGCCTGTTCTACGTCGGCTCGGTCGTCCTGCTGTCGATGCTGCTGCCCTGGAACAAGTACACGTCCGGCGAGAGCCCCTTCGTGACGGTGCTGTCCAACATCGGCATCCCGGCGGCGGGCGGCGTGATGAACCTGGTCGTGCTCACCGCGGCCATGTCCTCGCTCAACTCCGGCCTGTACTCCACCGGCCGCATCCTGCGCTCCATGGCGATGTCGGGCTCCGCCCCCAAGTTCACCGGTGTGATGAGCCGCAGCCAGGTCCCGTACGGCGGCATTCTGCTCACGAGCGGTATCTGTGTCCTGGGCGTCGGCCTGAACTTCGTCGTCCCGGCGGACGCCTTCGAGATCGTCCTCAACTTCGCGGCGATCGGCATCCTCTCCACCTGGGGCATGATCATGATCTGTCACCTCCTCTTCTGGCAGAAGACCCAGAAGGGCGAGCTGACCCGCCCGAGCTACCGGCTGCCGGGCTCCCCGTGGACCGAACTCGTGACGCTGTTCTTCCTCGTCTCGGTCCTCGTCCTCATGTACGCCGACGGCGGCGCGGGCCGCACCACGGTGCTGTGCCTGCCGCTGATCGTCGCAGCGCTCGTCGCCGGCTGGTACGCCATCCGCCGTAACCTCGCGCGCACCTCGGCCAAGGCCGACGCGTGACCCCCGCGCCGGCCCACGACAACCCACAAGTGATCCAGGCAGTGATGTACAGCAGTTCCCTCGCCCACGCCCCCGCGATCCGCGAACCCCTCCACGCCCCCGTCGCCCACCTCGTGCGCGGCGGGGTGACCGAGGGGATCCACTACGGCTCCGTCGTCGTCCTCGGCACGGGCGGTCAGGTCGACTTCCAGCTCGGCGACATCGAGGCCGCGTTCTACCCGCGCTCGGCGCTCAAGCCCGTCCAGGCCGTCGCCATGCTGCGGGCCGGGCTGCCGCTCGACGGCGAGCTGCTCTCGCTCGCCGCCGCCAGCCACTCCGGCGAGGAACGCCACCTCGCCGGGACCCGGCGGATCCTCGAGCTGGCGGCCGTCACGGAGGACGACCTGCGCAACGTCAAGGAGATGCCGTACGACCCGGCGGTCCGCGACGCGTGGATACGCGAGGGCCGCGAGCCCTCCCGCCTCGCCCAGAACTGCTCGGGCAAGCACGCGGCCATGCTGTACACCTGCAAGCTCAACGGCTGGTCCCTCGACGGCTACCTCGACCCGGAGCACCCGCTCCAGCAGGCGATCGCCGAGATCGTCGAGGACCTCACCGGGCAGCGGATCGCACGGGTCACCGTCGACGGGTGCGGCGCCCCTCTCTTCTCCGTCTCCCTGCACGGCCTCGCCAGGGCCGCCGCCCGCATCACCACGGCGGCCCCGGACACCCCGGAGGCGCGGGTCGCGGACGCCATGCGCGACCACGCCGAGATGGCCTCCGGCGCGGGCCGGGACGTCGCCGCCCTGATGCGGGCCGTGCCCGGCCTGCTCGCCAAGGACGGCTTCGAGGGCGTCGAGGTCGCCGCGCTCCCGGACGGCCGCGCCGTCGCCGTCAAGATCTCCGACGGCGCGAACCGCGCCCGCGTCCCGGTGACGGCGGCCGCCCTCGCCCGTGCAGGCGTGGACCCCGCCCTCCTCACCGAGTTCGCGGGCGAACCCCTCCTCGGCGGCGGCGAACCGGTCGGCTGCGTCCACCCGGTACGCGCCCTCGACCCCCTCACCGCACGCGCCTGCGCCTGACCCGCACGGACCACCGATGGGGCTGTGCCGTTCACCCGGGCCTCCGGCCGACCGGACGGAGGCCCACGCCGGCCGCCCGGCGCGGCCGGTGACCGCTCGGCAGGGGCGCGATCGCAAGTCCGGCCCGCCCGGCGGGCGTTCATGGGCCTGCGGGTGGCCCCGCGAAGCCGTCGCGGGTGCGCCGCTCCGCCGCTCGACCGGTGTGGCCGTCGCCTCGGCGGCACGGTTCAGGCGGGCGGTCGGCGCGCGGTGCCTGGTGCCGTCGAATCGGGTGCCATCGCCTCGGGCGGCCCGTCCGGCGGCCATCGCGCGGCCCGTCAGCGCGCGGTGCCTGGTGCCGTCGAATCGGGTGCCATCGCCTCGGGCGGCCCGTCCGGCGGCCATCGCGCGGCCCGACGGCGCGCGGTGCCTGGTGCCGTCGAATCGGGTGCCATCGCTCGGGCGGCCCGTCCGGCGGCCATCGCGCGGCCCGTCGGCGCGCGGTGCCTGGTGCCGTCGAATCGGGTGCCATCGCCTCGGGCGGTCCGTCCGGCGGCCATCGCGCGGCCCGTCGTCGCGCCGGGTCGGTGCCTTCGGTGTGCCTCGGCCCGGCACGCGGCCGCGGCGCACAGGCGTCGTCGGGCGGCCGTGGCCGCTCGGCTCAGTGGGGGCATGCCCGGCACGGGCGCTCGACCGGCCCGACCCGGGCACCGGCCGCGGCTCAACCGGTCCCGCGCCCGCCCGAGGCTCGGCGTGTCGCGTGCCCGGGCCGCTCGGCCAAGTGCCGTCCGGTGGGCGTGTCCCCGCCCGACGCGCGCCGTGTGCGGGCGCCCGTCGGCCGGTCCTGCACAGCTGCTCGGGTCGCGGCGCGCGAGGCGTCCGGCGGGGCGTCGTACTCCGGCCGCCACGCGCGGGCGGTCCCTGAACCACCGGTCCGGTCACCATCGGACCGGTGTCCTGACCGGCTCGGGCGGGCGTCACCTCGTACCGCCCGAGCCGGACACCACCCTCCACCCGACCTCACTCACCCGCTCCACACTCACCCTCAGAAAGAGGCCGCACCCTCATGACCGTCGCCGCCACCCGCAGTGAACACGATCTGCTCGGAGACCGGGACGTCCCCGCCGACGCGTACTGGGGTGTCCACACCCTGCGCGCCACGGAGAACTTCCCCATCACCGGGACGCCGATCTCCGCCTACCCCCACCTCATCGACGCCCTCGCCGCCGTCAAGGAGGCCGCCGCGCTCGCCAACGAGGAGCTCGGTCTGCTGGCGTCGGACAAGGCGGCCGCCATCGTCGCCGCCTGCCGTGAGATCCGGGCCGGGAAGCTGCACGACCAGTTCATCGTCGACGTCGTCCAGGGCGGCGCCGGGACCTCGACCAACATGAACGCCAACGAGGTCATCGCCAACTGGGCACTGGAGCTGCTCGGCCACGCGAAGGGGGAGTACCGGTACCTGCACCCCAACGAGGACGTCAACCTCGGGCAGTCCACCAACGACGTGTACCCGACCGCCGTCAAGGTCGCGACCGTGTTCGCCGTGCGCGGGCTGCTCAAGGCGATGGCCGTGCTCCAGGACGCCTTCGGCCGCAAGGCGGTCGAGTTCCGGGACGTGCTGAAGATGGGCCGTACCCAACTCCAGGACGCGGTGCCGATGACCCTCGGCCAGGAGTTCTCGGCGTACGCCGTCATGCTCGACGAGGACCGCAGCCGCCTCGCCGAGGCCGTCGAGCTGATCCACGAGATCAACCTCGGCGCCACGGCCATCGGCACGGGACTCAACGCCCCGGCCGGATACGCCGAGTCGGCCCGCCGTCACCTCGCCGAGATCACCGGACTGCCCCTCGTCACCGCCGCGAACCTGGTCGAGGCCACGCAGGACTGCGGTGCGTTCGTCCAGATGTCGGGCGTGCTCAAGCGCGTCGCAGTCAAGCTCTCCAAGAGCTGCAACGACCTGCGGCTGCTGTCCTCCGGGCCGCGTGCCGGCCTCGGCGAGATCAACCTGCCGCCGGTGCAGGCGGGTTCGTCCATCATGCCCGGCAAGGTCAACCCGGTGATCCCCGAGGTCGTCAACCAGGTCGCCTTCGAGGTGATCGGCAACGACGTCACCATCACCATGGCCGCCGAGGCCGGACAGCTCCAGCTCAACGCCTTCGAGCCGATCATCCTGCACTCGCTGTCGGAGTCCATCACCCACCTGCGCGCCGCCTGCCTCACCCTCGCGGAGCGCTGCGTGAACGGCATCACCGCCAACACCGAGGCGCTGCGCGCGAGCGTGGAGAACTCCATCGGCCTGGTCACCGCCCTCAACCCGCACATCGGGTACACGGCGGCCACCGACATCGCCAAGGAGGCCCTCGTCAGCGGCCGCGGCGTGGCCGAACTCGTCCTGGAGAAGGGCCTGTTGCCCGCCGAGCGACTCGCCGACCTGCTGCGCCCCGAGGTCCTCGCCGGCAGCGGGCCCCTGCGGGGCTGAGGGCGGACGAGGGCGAGGACCGGCTGGGCGGCGCAACGGTGATCCCGTTCCCGTCCCTCCAGCCGGTCCTCGACTGCCCGGGCGAGCCCGGGTCAGTCCAGGAACTCGGTCAGCAGCGGCAGCAGCAGCGACGTGCGGCGCATCAACGCCATGTGCGTGGTGGCCGGCAGCACGGCTGGCTCGGCGTCGGGGATGAGCCGCTGCATCTCGGCCGCGTGCTCGATCCTCACGAAGTCGGTGTCACCGATCGCCAGCAGCGTGGGCGCCCGAAGCCCGCGCAGGTCGTCGGCCGTCCAGGACAGCGGGGCGTGCGCCGCCGCCGCGCACTTGGCGAGGAAGTCCTGGAAGTGCTCGGGGTGCGGGGCGACGGCCGCGTAGGCGTCCGCCATCTCCTGGAAGTCCGCCTGGCCGGGCAGCCGCGGCGAGGTGTAGTCGGGGGTGCGGATCTCGTCGTGGCAGCCCTCCTGGGTGTACTGGGTGGAGGCGAGCACCAGCCGGCCGACGCGCTCGGGGTGGGCGAGCGCGAGCTGCAGCGCGACCAGCCCGCCCAGGCTGAACCCGAGCACGTCGGCCTGCTCGATGCCGAGTTCGTCGAGCAGGGCCACCACGTCCGAGGCCAGGTCGGCCGGGGTCAGGGCACGGTCGGTGTCGGCGGTGTGGCCGTGCCCCTGGAGTTCGGGAGCCACGACGTGACGGTCGGCGGCCGGCGTCGGCAGCACCGCCGCGAAGGACAGGCCGACGGTGAGGACGCCGCCGTGCAGCAGCACCAGCGGACGCCGCTTGCCGTCGTCGGAGCCATGGACCTCGTAGTACATCTCCAGGCCGTTGACCTTGGCGTAGTCGGAGCCGGTCGGCATGGTCACCACATCCGTTCGGTGGCAGGCGGTCACCACAGAGACCGGCCGGACCCGCGGAACTCATCGCTCCGGCCAAGACCTCACAAGCCGGTCACACGCAGGCCGCCGTCCGGAGGGCGGAACGTCGCTCTCCGGCCACCCGGCGTTGACACCATGACGGAGTGTTGGCCAAGGCTTTCCCCATCGATCTCCGTCGCTGTCAGGTGCTGGGCCTGGCCGGCACGGCCTGTCTCGCGCTCGGCGGCGAGACGGCCGGCGCGCTGCCCGCCCGCGAGCTCCTGGCCCCGTCGTCGGTGCACGCCGCGCTCGGTCTGGTCGGCGTGTACTGCGGACTGGTGCTGCTGACCGCGGCCTGGATCCTGCTCGGCCGTCTGGTGCGCAGCGCGGATCCGCCGACCCCGCGCGCCCTCGTCCTGGTCCTCGTCGTCTGGGCCGCGCCGCTGCTCATCGCGCCGCCGCTGTTCAGCCGGGACGTGTACAGCTATCTGGCCCAGGGCGCCATGGTGGACGCGCACCTCGACGTGTACGCACACGGTCCGGCCCGGCTCGGCGGTCCGCTGGCCGACGAGGTCGCCCCGCTGTGGCGGCACACCGGAGCCCCGTACGGCCCGGTCTTCCTCGCCCTCGCCGGCGCTCTGGCCGGCCTGACCCGGGGCGCCCTGTCCGCCGGGCTGCTCGGCATGCGGTGCGTCGCGCTGTTCGGGGTGGCGCTGATGACGGCCGCCCTGCCCCGGCTCGCCCGGCACTGTGGCGCCGACCCGGCCGCCGCGCTCTGGCTCGGCGTCCTCAACCCGCTGGTGCTGCTGCACCTGGTGGCCGGCGCCCACAACGACGCGATCATGCTGGGCCTGCTCGGCGTCGGCCTGGTCGCCGCGCTGGGCCGCCGCCCGGTGCTGGCCACGGTCCTGGTCACCCTCGCCGCCCTGGTCAAGGCGCCCGCGGCCCTGGGCCTCGTCGCGATCGTGGTCCTGCAGCTGCGTGCGGGCCGCCGCCCGGTTCCGACCCTGCTGACGACGGGGGCCGCGGCCGCCGCCACCACCGTCGCGGCGACCGCCGTCGCGGGCACCGGATACGGCTGGATAGGAGCACTGGACACCCCGGTCTCCGCGCAGAACTGGGCGCTCACCAGCCTGCTCGGCCGCGCCACCGGCGCCCTCCTCGAGCACCTCGGCAGCGATCTGGCGCCCCTGGCGATCCCCGTCTGGCACGTGCTGGGCCTCGCGTTGACGGCGGTCGCCCTCGTCGTCATCTGGTGGCGGCTGCGGCCGCGCCCGGTGTACGCGCTCGGTCTGAGTCTGGCCACGGTGGCCGCGTTCGGCCCGGCGATCCGCCCCTGGTACGCGTTGTGGGGACTGTTCCTCATAGCCGCGGCCGCCCCCGACACGCTGATCCGGCACCGGATGGCCGCCGTGGCGGGCGTCCTCGCCCTCGCCGTCCTGCCCGACGGCGACCCCGCCGACACGGGACGCCTGGTGCTCGCCGTCTCGGGCGGTGCGCTCGCCCTGGTCGTCCTGTGGCAGGCCCACCTCGCGGCACGGACGCCGACCGCCCTGGGGCGTCCGGCATGAGAACGATCGCCGTCCGCGGTGTGCAACCGCCCCGCACCGAGCGAGGCCGTCTCCTGCTGGTCCTCGTCCTCGCCGTCGGCGTCGCCGTCTTCACCGCGACGGTCCCGCTGCTGCGCGACTGGTTCGATCTGCGCGTCTACTACGGCACCGTCAACAGCTGGATCCACGACGGCGGCCGCGTCTACGACTACCGCGTGCCGGGCACGTCGTACGGCTTCACCTACCCCCCGTTCGCGGCCGTCGTCATGCTGCCGATGGCGCTGATCGGCCTGCGCACCGCGATCCTCGCCGCCTTCCTGCTCAACCTGACGGCGCTGGCCGTGGTCCTCCGCGTGCTGGTCGGACCGGGGTGGCGGCGCTACGGCTGGTACGGCGCCGGTCTCGCCGCCTGCGCCCTCGCGCTGTTCGAACCGTTGCGCGACACGTTCAGCTTCGGGCAGGTCAACCTGCTGCTGCTGGCCCTCGTCCTGACCGACGCCTGGCTCCTGACGACCGGCCGGACCCGCTGGGCCGGGGTCGGGATCGGCCTGGCGGCGGCGGTGAAGCTGACGCCCGCGCTCTTCATCGGCCTGCTGCTGGTGGCCCGCCGCCGACGGGAGGCCGCCGTGGCGACGGCCGTGGCAGCGGCCGCCACGGGACTCGCGGCCCTGATCGCCCCGGACGCCTCGCGCTTCTACTGGACGTACGCCATGTGGGACACGACCCGCGTGGGCCGGCTCGACTACGTCTCCAACCAGTCGCTCCAGGGCGTCCTGGCCCGGCTGGGCGTGGAGAGCCGGGCCGTCTGGGCGGTGCTGGTCCTGACCGTGCTGTGCTGGTGGGCGTGGCGGGCCCGGCGGGCGGTGGCCGTGGGGGACTGGCAGGCGGCCTTCGCCCTCACGGGCCTGACCGCCTGCCTGGTCAGCCCCGTCACCTGGGTGCATCACCTGGTGTGGCTGCTGCCGTCCTTCGCCGTGCTGATCCGCGCGGGGCGCCAGCGCGTCGCGGGCGCCCTGTACGCGGTGCTGTGCACCAGCGTGGTGTGGCTGTGGTTCCACGACGCGTCCGGAGTCGACGGCTTCCTCGGCAGCAACGTCTACACCTGGATCACGCTCGGTCTGCTGGTGTGGCTGCCGGTCGGTCATTTCTCGGACGGGCGGCGACCCGCGAGCCGCAGCACGAACGCCACGCCGGCCCCGCCCAGTACGGCGGCCCCCGCCACGCGGGCGGCCTCCGACCAGCCGGGAGCGTCGTCGACCGCGTGAGCGGCGGCGACGGGCGCCGACGCGGACGCCGGCGTCGGCCCCGGCCCCGGCTGAGGACGCGGGCGGGCCCGCAGCGCGTCCAGCGAGCCCACCGCGTCGACCCGCCCGGCGGCCGCGAACCCCCAGTCCAGCAGCTCGCGCGCCTCTTCGTAGACGGCGAACCCGCCCCCCGCCTGGGGGTTGAGCACCGTCACGACGAGGCTGCGCCCGCCCCGGCGGGCGGCGGCGACCAGGGTGTTGCCGGCGTTGCTGGTGTAGCCGTTCTTGATCCCGATCAGCCCCGGGTACGGCTCGACGCCGTCCGCCCCGGTCAACAGCCGGTTGGTGTTCGTGATCTCGTACGACCAGCCGTCGTCCCCCGGGAAGGCCGCCTCCGCGGTGCCGCAGTACCGTGCGAAGTCCGCGTTGCGCAGCCCCGCCCGCCCGAACACGGCCAGGTCGTACGCCGACGACACCTGGCCCGGCGTGTCGTACCCGTCGGGCGACCGCACGTGTGTGTCCAGGGCGCCCAGCAGCCGTGCCTTGGCCTGCATCCGGACGGCCGTGGCATGCCAGCCGCCGCTGAGCGCCGCGAGGACGTGCACGGCGTCGTTGCCGGAGTTGAGGAACACTCCGCGCCACAGGTCGGCGACCCGGTAGGTGTGTCCCTCGGAGACCCCGACGAGGCTGCTGCCGGGCCCGAGGTCCATGAGTTCCTCCTCGTTCACCCGGTGCCGGATCCCGCCGGGGAGGACCGGCAGCACCGTGAGGGCGAAGAGGGTCTTCAACGTGCTGGCCGGGGGCAGCTTGCGGTGCGCGTTCGACGCGGCGAGCACCTCGCCGGTCCGCGCGTCCGCGACCAGCCACGACAGGGCGGAGACGTCCGGGAGCTCGGGGGCGCCCCGGCGGGGCCTGACCTGTGTGCCGGAGCGGTACAGCAGGGACGGCCGCGGCGTCGTCACCCGGGGCGCACCGGGTCCGGCGGCTGCGCCGGGCGCTCGGGGATCCGGGCGGGTGGGGGCGGCGACCGCGGCGGGCCCGAGGGCGAGGGCGCCTGCCGCACAGAACGCGCAGGCCGCCACAGCGACCCGGGAAGAGAATCCGATCGTCATACGATCAACGTAGGAATGAAGGCGGCGTTCGCCGCGCTGCCCGTGCCGAGCGGGTACGCGTGAGCACCCGGATGCCGCACGTTCCGCGTCGGTCGGCTTGAGGCGACGTCAGCTGATGTCGGGGGGCGTCAGGCGGCCGGCAGTGTCGGCTGGACGCGGCGCAGGAAGGTCGCGTTGTCCGGGGTGGCGCGCATCCGCGCCAGGAGCGTCTCCAGGTTCGCCTGGCCGTCCCGCGTCTGCAGGGCCCGGCGCAGGCCGCGCATGGCCGTCAACTCGCCGGGGGAGAGGAGGAGTTCCTCGCGGCGGGTGCCGGAGGTGTTGATGTCGACGGCCGGGAAGACGCGACGCGAGGCGGGTTCGCGGTCGAGGCGGAGCTCCATGTTGCCGGTGCTCTTCAGTTCCTCGAAGTAGAAGTCGTCGGCGCGGGAGCCGGTTTCGACGAGCGCGGTGGCGAGGACGGTGAGCGAGCCGCCCTCCTCGGCCGCACGCGCGGCGCCGAAGAACCGCTTCGGGCCGATGAGCGCGGTCGCGTCGACCCCGCCGCTCAGGGTGCGGCCCCCGGCGGCGGCCGCGTTGTTGTGCGCCCGGCACAGCCGGGTCAGTGAGTCGAGGAGGATCACGACGTCCTCGCCCGCCTCGACGAGCCGCTTGGCCCGCTCGATGACGAGTTCGGCCAGCGCGATGTGCTGCTTGGGCGTCCGGTCGAAGGTCGAGGCGTACACCTCGCCGCGCACGGAGCGCCGCATGTCGGTGACCTCCTCGGGCCGCTCGTCGAGCAGGACGACCATCAGCCGCGCCTCGGGATGGTTGCCGGCGACGGCGGCGGCGATCTGCTGGAGCAGCACGGTCTTGCCGGTCTTCGGCGGAGCGACGATCAGCCCGCGCTGGCCCTTGCCGACGGGCGCGACGAGATCGGCGACGCGTCCGGCGAGCCCGGCCGCCGGGTGTTCCAGACGGAGCCGCTCGTGCGGGTGGACGGGGGTGAGGTCACGGAAGTGGCGGCGGGCGCGCAGCGCGTCGGGCGCACGGCCGTTGACGCGTGCGACCTCGGTCAGTGCGCGCTGGGCGCCGCGTACCCCTTCGACGAGGTCGCCCTTGCGCAGGCCGTGACGGCGGATCAGCGCGGCCGGCACCTGGAGATCGGCGGGCGTGGGCAGGCAGTCCGCGGAGCGCAGCTGCCCCTTCCCGCTCGCGTCGATGTCGAGGACGCCGGCGGCGATGCGGGCCGGAGGCTGCTGTTGCACAGGGGGGTGTTCGAGAGTGGTGGTCATGGTGGTCGGTCCTTTCACGGACGGAAGGCATGGGACATGCGGAGAAGGGGGGAGCAGCCGCGAAGGGAGGGCGCACGGCGCACCTCGGGCGGCGGGAGACAGCACCTCGGCCACGGCAGAACTGATCCGCTGGTGAGGTGGTGCGGGAAAGCCGTCGCACCGGCCGGAAACGGCGGGTGATGCGGCGAACTGAAGAAAAACTGGCACCGGCGCCCAAACGGGGGGCGTACACAAGTGCTACCGAGACTGTAGCACACCGGGTCGTTCCGATGCCGTCAACGCGCCCACGGCATCCCTTGTTCCGTGCGGCGCATACGGTACGTAGCGCCCATGGAGGAGGTCGGGTGGGCAACTCGGCCTCTTCGAGGTTTACCGCACATGTCCCCAGAGGGTAACGATCCGTGACGGCAAGGGACTTGACCGCTACATCTGCCCTATCTTCACGACATGTCCACGCCGCCTCAGCCTCCGCAGCAGCCGGAGCAGCCGTCCGAGGCGCCGGCCCAGCCGAGCGCGTACCCCTATCCGCATCCGCAGTCGCCGGCCCCCGGCGGGCCGCTGGGTTTCCCGCCGGCGGCGCCCGCGATCCAAGCGGGCCCGCACCACGTCCATGCCCAGCCAACCCTGGTCGGGCAGCCCGCCCAGCCCCAGCCCGGCAACCCGTACGTCCAGCCGGGCCCGTACCCCGTCGTCGGTCCGCCGCCCACGAGGGGCGGCGGCGCCGGACGGGCGGTCCTGTGGGCCGCGGTCGGCGCGGTGGTGGCGTCGGCCGCATGGGCGGCCGGTGTCTTCCTGATCGGCGCCGCAGCCGATCCGGACCTGCGCGGCTACACCGCGCCGTCCAACCTGTGCAACTCCACCGACTACTCGTCCTTCAAGGAGGAGTACCCGCAGAGCGACAGCGCCCCGACCCACAACACCCTCGAGGACGACGCCCTCGACGAGGGACTGTGCAACCTCAGCCTGAAGAAGACCGGGTCGAGCTACTCGGACGCGTACCTCTCCGTCCAACTGGACCGGCACAAGAAGACCGACCCGGGGCCGGAGTTCACCGCCACCTGGAAGAACTACGCCGACAGTCACACGGGTTACGACGTGGACGCCGTCACCGGCATCGGCGACGAGGCGTACCTCGTCAGCGACGACACCACGTCCGGCTCGTCCAGCGGTTCCCTCTACGCCACGCTCGCCGTACGGGACGGCTGGGTGACCTACACGATGAGCTACAGCGCCTACTACTCCTCGTACAGCGACGACACCGATCCGCCCAAGCTCGAAGAGGTCTCCGACTGGCTGAAGGCGGACACGAAGACGACCCTGGGAGACCTGAAGGACTGAGGCCGGACGTCAGGAGGCGGCGGCCGACCGGGCCTCCGCCTCCTTCGCGATCTCCTCGAACTGCGCGCCCATCGCAGCCGCGAGAGCCTGCGCACCCGACAACGGGCGCACCATGACGGTGAGTTCGTCGATGAGCCCGTCCTCGTTCAGGTGGATGAAGTCGCAGCCGGTCAGCTGCCGCTCGCCCACCCGCGCCGTGAACACCAGCGCGTGGTCGCGGCCGTCGCCGCCGCCGAGCTCACGCTCGTAGCGGAAGTCCTCGAAGACACCCGCCACGGCGCGCAGGATCGCCGCGGTGATCGCCTTGCCCGGGTACGGCTTGAACACGACCGGGCTGGTGAACACCACATCCTCGGCCAGCAGCGCCTCGACGGCGTCGAGATCGCCGGCCTCGACCGCCTCACGGAACGCGCGCATCGGATCACCTCACAGCAGATAGTAAATTTGTTGAGTAGATGCAGATGAGAATAATCACCTGCTGTTACGATGTCCATATGTCCCTCAAGTACGCCGTCCTGGCCGCCCTCCTGGACGGCGAGGCCTCGGGCTACGAACTGTCGAAGGTCTTCGACGCCTCCCTCGCGAACTTCTGGCCCGCGACCCCGCAGCAGCTCTACCGTGAGCTGGAACGCCTCGCGCAGGACGGCCTGATCGAGGCACGGGTGGTGCAGCAGGAACGCCGGCCCAACAAGCGGATGTTCACCCTGACCGAGGCGGGCCGTGAGGACCTGGGCGCCTTCGCCGCGACCCCGCCGCGCCGCCCCACCGCCCTGCGCGACGAACTTTTCGTCAAGATCCAGGCGGCGGACGCCGTCGACCCCGAGGTGACCCGCGCGCTGATCGAGGAACGCATGACCTGGTCGCGCGCCAAGCTCGACCGCTACCAGCGGGTGCGCGACCGCCTCCTCGGCGGGCGCACGGAGGACGCGTACCTGAGCGAGGCCGAGCGGATCGGCCCCTACCTGACCCTGATGGGCGGCATCGCCTTCGAGGAGACGAACCTGCGCTGGTGCGAGCGCGCCCTCGTGCTCCTGATGCGGCGGACCGCCGTAGGGTGACCCAGATGTTCAGCCCCGAAGGCCCCACCCTGCGCGAACTCGCCGTCCAGGCCCTGTCGTCCGTCGAGCGTGGCTACGACCTCCTCGCCCCGAAGTTCGACCACACGCCCTTCCGCACCCCGGACTCCGTCCTTGACGCGGTCGCCTCGGCGCTGAAGGAGGCCGGGCCCTACGAGGACGGCCTCGACCTGTGCTGCGGCACGGGCGCCGGGGTCGACGTCCTGGCCACGGTGTGTCACACCAGCGTGACCGGGGTCGACTTCAGCGCGGGCATGCTCGACGAGGCACGCGGCCGGAGCCGTCCGGCAGGCCCACGGGTGTCCTGGGTGCGTGCGGACGCCCGCGCCCTGCCGTTCAGCGCCCGCTTCGACCTCGTCGTCAGCTTCGGCGCGTTCGGCCACTTCCTGCCCCGTGAGCTGCCGGGCCTGTTCGCCCAGGTGCACCGCGCGCTGCGGCCGGGCGGCTGCTTCGCGTTCCCCCTCGTCGCGCCGCCCCGGCCGTCCTCTCCGGTCTACTGGATGCTCCTCGGCTTCGACGCCGTGATGCGGGTGCGCAACGCCCTGTGGCGGCCGCCGTTCGTGATGTACTACCGCGCCTTCCGGCTCGGCGAGGTCCGGCGCGAACTGGAACACGCCGGGTTCCGCGTGGACCTCCGCGCCCTGCCCGAGTTCGGGTCCAGGCGCGACGGAAGTCCACGCGTGCGCATGGTCGAGGCGCGCCGGGCGGACTGAGGCGTCGGCGAGAGAGCTGCCGACTCTCCCGCCTGGACGGCTCACAACGCGCTGTACAGGGCTTCCACCAGCGCCGTCTTGCGTGGGTCGTCGACGATGCGCGGCCCCATCCGGTTCATGACGTACCCCATGGACACCCCCGCCTCCGGATCGGCGAGCCCGCAGGAGCCGCCGTAGCCGTCGTGTCCGAAGGCGCGCGGGTTGGGTCCGTACGATCCGTTCGGGCCGCTGAGCCACACGCCGAGCGCGATCTCCGTGTCGTGCCCGATCCCGACCCCCAGCACCAGGTCCCGACAGCTGCCCTGTCCCTCCCGCACCCGCTCGACCGCCTCGGGGGACAGGACGCGCCGGCCGCCGTACGTGCCCCGGCCGGCGAAGATCGCGTAGAGCGCCGCGATCGCCCGCGCGGTGGCGTGGCCGTTCGCGGCCGGGAGCTCCGCGGCCCGCCACGCCGGCGAGTTGGCCTCGGTCGCGCCCGCCATGGGGTTGGCCAGGGCAGCGATGGCCGCGGGCGCCAACTGGCTGAAGGTCGCGGCCTGTTCGCTGGTCGACACGGTCGGCGGATGCACCAGCTCGGCCGTCCGCCCGGTCTCCTTCTCCGGCAGCCCGATCGTGAAGTCGACGCCCAGCGGGCCGGTCACCTCCCGCTCCAGAAAGGCCCCCGGCAGCAGCCCCGACACCCGCCGCACGACCTCCCCGACCAGGAAGCCGTAGCTGAAGGCGTGGTAACCGGACCGGGTGCCCGGCTCCCACCAGGGCTCCATGGCCGCGAGGCGGGCGGTGGTCAGCTCCCAGTCGTAGAGCTGCTCGAGCGAGTGCGGCTCCCGCAGTCCGGCGAGGCCCGCACGATGGGAGAGCAGATGCCGGACCACGACCCGCTCCTTGCCCGCCGCGGCGAACTCCGGCCAGTACGCGGCCACCGGCGCGTCGAGGTCGAGCAGCCCCCGGTCGGCGAGGATGTGCGCGCACAGCGCCGTCGGCCCTTTCGACGTGGACCACACATTGACCAGCGTGTCCCGCTCCCAGGCGCGGGTGCGCCCGCCGTCGGCCCAGCCGCCCCACAGGTCGACCACCGTCACGCCGTCGACCGTGACGCTGACCGCGGCGCCCAGCTCGCCGCGGTCCCGGAAGTTCTCCTCGAAGGCGGTGCGCACCGCGGCGAACCGGGGGTCGCAGTGGCCGTGAACCTGTGGCACCTGTTCGGACATGAAGCCTCCGTGGTCCGCCGGGGCCCGGACCGCGACGGTGCGGCCGGGCCCTTCGAACGTACTGACCGGTCGGACTGGAGGGAAGCCGCCCGATGAGGTCACAGCAGAAAAGGACGCCCCGTCGGTTCCTGGCGCCCCTCGGCCGTATGCCAGTAGTCCCGCGTCTCGACCGCCAGCCCGTCGTCGTCGAACCGGACGAAGACGCAGCCGGCCAGTGTGACGGCCGCCCCGTCCTCCTCGGACAGCACCCGGAACTCGGCCACCGCGACACCGTCGTCACCGACCACCGGCGGCGAGAACCGCACGTCGACCACCCGCTCCGCCGCGAACGACCAGCGCAGGTACGCCGCCAACTCGCCCCGCCCCCGGTGCGGCTCACGGAACGGCATCGAGCGGTGGACGCAGGCCTCGGCGTACAGCTCCAGCAGCGCGTCCACGTCGTGCGCCGCCCAGGCCCGCTCCCACACCCCTGTGAACCGTTCGGCGGCGGCACGCGTCTCCACCGGCCGGCCGCTCAGGCGTACGAGCGCAGCCAGCGCAGCTTGGCCGTCTCGTGGTGGGGGCCGCCGCCCTCGTGGTCGTTGAAGTCGTACACCTCGATCGTCTTGTCCTCGTGCGCCCAGGCGTTGAAGGCGGCGAACACGGTCGACGGCGGGCAGGTCTGGTCCTCCAGGCCCGCCGAGAACAGGGTGGGAGCCGAGGCGCGGGACGCGAAGTGCACGCCGTCGAAGTACGCCAGCGTGCGCAGGGTGTCCTGGGTGCGACCGCGGTGCGTCTTGAGGAACAGGCCGATCTCACGGTACGGATGACGGTCCGTCAGGACCGTGGCGCGCGGGAAGTCGCACAGGAACGGCACGTCCGGGGCGATCGCCGCCAGGTCGGGCAGGAGTCCGCCGACGGCGATCGAGAGGCCGCCGCCCTGGCTCCCGCCGGTCGCCACGGTCCGCGAGGCGTCGGTGAGCGGGTGGGAACGGGCCGCCTCGATCGCGCGCACCGCGTCCGTGATCACCCGGCGGTAGTAGTAGTTCTCGGGGGCGTCGATGCCCTGGGTCATGTAACCGGGATAGGCGGGCGCGCTGCCCACCGGGTCCGCGGTGCCGCCCCCGCCGCCCCACGCGCTGCCCTGGCCACGGGTGTCCATGATGAAGTACGCGCGGCCCGTCGACGCCCACAGCAGGTGCTCGTGCGGCAGACCGCGTCCGCCGCCGTAGCCGACGAACTCCACGACCAGCGGCAGCGGTTCCTCGGCCCCGGCGGGCAGCATCAGCCAGCCCTTCACGGGGTGGCCGCCGAACCCGGCGAACGTCACGTCGAAGACCTGCACGGTGGTCAGGCCCGTGCCGACCGGCTCGAAACGGGCGTCCAGGTCGTGATCGCGGGCTTCCTGGAGGGTCTTGGACCAGAACGCGTCGAAGTCCTCGGGCTCGATGGATGCGCTGCGGTACTCGTGGAGCTCCTCGAGGGACAGGTCGAACAGGGGCATGAAGGACCGCCTTTTGTTAAGTGCCCGTACGAATACATCCACCGTACGTGGGCGACGGGAGGCCTCGCCAGACCCTCGCCGGACGCTTCAGGCGGGCCTGCGACGGGTCCACTGCGGCTCGGTGCGGGTCCACTCCCGCTCCCACTCGCCCAGCCGGTGACGCATCGCCGCCCGGCGGACCACGGCGTGCCCGAGCAGCACCGCGGCGGCCGTGCCGCCCGCCGCGCACGTGCCCATCGTGAGGGCGTGCTGCCACACCATCGTGTCGTTCGGCGGCGGCGCGACGCTCCGCCCCCGGTCGTCGAACCACACCTCCACCACATCGCCGTGGCGTGTGCCCACCGGAACCCGGGCGGCGGCCGTGCGCGCGTGTTCGCCGGGCGGCGTCCAGCGCACCGTCACCCGGACCGTCTGCCGGCTGCCGCCCTCCACCGAGGGCACGGCATCGGGCGGACGGCCCACGACCTCGGCCCGCACCCGATGACGTTCGGTCCGCTGCCGGTCCGCGGCCGCCTGGGCGTCGTCATGGGCCCACCGGCCGACGAGCACCCCGGCCAGCGGCACGGCGACCAGCAGCAGCACGGCGACGGCCAGCGCCGTCCACGCCTCCACGATGTCCGACCGGCGCCGCAGCGGATTGCTCCGCCAGCGCCAGCCACGCACCCGGGTTCGCATGTCGACCTCCTCGCCGTCACGCGTACGAGTGCCCACATGAGTGTCGTACTCCGTTCGGAGTACATCGTTTCACGCATCGTTCACGACGGCTCCCTGGAAGGCAGGGAGGGTGTCAGCCGAAGCGTTCGATGCGGACGCGGTCCACCGGCTGCCCGGCCTCCACCAGCAGCCGCGAGGCGTGCTCGGCGAACCCGTTCGAACCGCACACGTACGCCTCCCAGCCGCCCTCCGGCGCCTTCGCGAGCAGCGGAGCCACGTGCTCGGCGGTGAGCCGGCCCACCGGCACGCCCGTCGGCGCACTCCGGGTGAACACGGGCGTCGTCTCCGCGCCGTACTCGCGCGCGTAGATCAGTTCCTCGGGGCCGCGCGCGGACACCAGCAGCCGCAGCGGCACGTCGAGGCCGCGGGCCCGGTGGTGGCGGACCATCGACATCAGCGGGACGACCCCGGAGCCGGCGCCGATCAGCAGCGCGGGCCGGTCGCCGGGCCAGGCGAAGAAGCCGCTGAGCGGGCCGCGCACCTCGACCTCGTCGCCCGGCTCGGCGACGGTGTGGAACCAGCCCGAGACCTCGCCGCCGTCCACGTGGTCCAGGGTCAGCTCGATGTGTCCGTCGTCGTCGGGCGCGGAGGCGATCGAGTAGTGCCGCTGGGCGGTGTAGCCGTCGTCGGCCGTGAGCCGCAGCATCAGGTGCTGGCCGGGCAGGTGCCCCGCCCACGCCGGCGCCGCGAACCGGAAGGTGGCCGCCCACGGGGTCTCGCGGCGGATCTCGGTGAGCGTGGCCGTCTGCCACACGGCGGCGTCCCGGTTGCTCACGGCGATCCGGCCCGGCACGGCGAACCGCGTCGGGGGCGTGAAGGCAGGGGCGGTGAACGTCTCAGTCACCGGAGTACCTCTGCTCCTGCCAGGGGTTGCCCCGCGCGTGGTAGCCGTTCTGTTCCCAGAAGCCCGGCTCGTCGTGGTCGAGGAGGCGCAGGCCCGCGATCCACTTGGCGCTCTTCCAGAAGTACAGGTGCGGCACCAGCAGCCGCGCCGGACCGCCGTGCTCGGCCGCGAGGGGCTTCCCGTCGTACTCCCAGGCGATCCAGGCCCGGCCGCCGGTGAGGTCGGACAGGGGGAGGTTCGCGGTGTACCCGGTGTGCGAGTAGGCGACGGCGTGGGTCGCCGACGCGGCGGGCCGGACGGCCGCCAGGAACGCGTCCAGGGACACGCCCGCGAACCGCACGCCGAACTTCGACCAGCTGGTCACGCAGTGGATGTCGCCCTCGTACGCGGACTGCGGCAGCGTGTGCGCCTCGTCCCAGTCCCAGGTGCGGGGCGCCGCCACCAGCCCGTCCACGCGGAAGGTCCAGTCGGCGGGCGCGAGATCGGGGGTGACCTCGGCGGACAGCACGGGCCAGTCGTCGCCCGCGTCGTACTGGCCGGGGGGCAGCCCCGGATTGTGGACGCGGGGACGTCCGGCGAAGCCTCGGGTGACGTTCATACGGTTCCAGCGGGAGGGCGGCGGTTGCTCACGCAGTCAACCGTACGTGCAAGTCAGGAGTGCTCCGCACCGGGTCCGCCCGCGATCGTTAAGCCCGTATGAACACTCCCGACGGCCGGGAATAGCCGCTCCTCTCCCCGCTCTTGAACGTGTCGTTCCGGATCAGCGGCCCAGCGGTCCGGCACCGGCGAAGGAGAGTGGGAGCAATGCCGAAGGCGTACGTCTTCACCCGGTACGGCGGCCCGGAGAACGAGGCGCTCGTCGACCTGGACCGGCCCCGGCCCGGGCCCGGCGAGGTGCTCGTCGCGGTGCGGGCGGCGGGAGTGAACCCCGTGGACTGGAAGCAGCGCACGGGCTACCGGCGCCCCGGCGAGACGGGTGAGCGTGTGTTCCCCTCGGTCCTGGGCAACGAGGCGGCCGGCGTCGTCGAGGAGACCGGCGAGGGCGTCACCGGGTTCGCGCCCGGCGACGAGGTGTTCGGCGCCGCCGTCGCGGGCGCGTACGCCGAGTACGCGCTGCTGGCCGCCGGCATCACCGCGCACAAGCCCGCCGAGCTGTCCTTCACCGACGCGGCCACCCTCCCCGTGGCCGCCGCGACCGCCTACGACGGCGTCCACCAGCTCGGCCTGCCTGCCGGGGCGACCCTGCTGGTCACCGGCGCGGGCGGCGGAGTCGGGGCCGCCGCCGTGCAGATCGCCCGCGCCCTCGGACTGCGGGTCGTGGGCGTCGCGAGCGAGGGAAAGAAGGACTTCCTGGAGTCGCTGGGCGCCGTGCACGTCCCGTCCGGGGAGGGCTGGGCCGACGCCGTGCGGTCGGCCGCCCCGGACGGCGTCGACGGCGTCTACGACCTCGTCGGCGGCGACGTGCTCCACGAGGCGGCCGGCCTGGTGCGGGACCGCTCCCGCCTGATCACCGCCGGCGCCCCGGCCGAGGAGGTCGAGCAGCTCGGCGGGGCTCGTGTGGCGCGCGCCCGCAACGCGGCCGTCCTGCAGACGGTGGCGGACCTCGTCGTCCGCGGCGCGCTGAACCCGCACGTCACCCTGACCCTCCCGCTGGAACGGGCGGGCGAGGCCCTGCGCGAGGTCGAGAACGGCCACGCCCGCGGCAAGGTCGTCCTCGAGATCGGAGCGGCCATATGACCGTCCCCGAGCCCCCGCGCCTCCCGGGCCCGGGCGGCGACGAGCCACGCGACGCCCCGGACGCGGACCGCGCGCAGACACAGGCGGCCGAGGCCGCGCACAGCCCGGACCTCCCGCCCGTCCTCTCCCGGCACGGCGCCGAACCCCGTCACCCGCGCGGCCTGGAGAGCGCCGAGAGCAGGCACGTCCTCGACCATCCCGCGCTCGCCTCCCTCACCGGCCCACACGCCCGGTTCGCCGAGCGGCGGGGGCGCATCCTGCGCTACCCGGTCGACGTGTCGCCCTGGCTGGCGCTGCCGGACGACCCGGACGCCGACGACTGGGCGGACCTCGCCGCGCTCGCCGGTCCCGGCGCGGAGGTCCCGCTGCTCGGCTTCCGGGGCGAGGTACCGGCCGACTGGGAGATCACCTTCCAGGGCGAGGGCGTGCAGCTCGTCGACTACGGCCTGGCCGCCGCGCCCGACCCGGAGGCGATCCGCCTCGGACCCGCCGACGTACCCGAGATCCTCGACCTGGTCGCCCGCACCCGGCCCGGCCCGTTCGAGCCCCGCACCATCGAACTCGGCGCCTACCTGGGCATCCGCCGGGACGGCGCCCTGATCGCCGTCGCCGGTGAGCGTCTGCATCCGCCGGGCTATACCGAGATCAGCGCGGTCTGCACCGACCCGGCCTTCCGTGGCCAGGGCCTGGCGACCCGTCTGATCCTCGCCGTCGCCCACGGCATCCGCGAACGCGGCGAAACCCCCTTCCTGCACACCGGCGCCGGCAACGCGAACGCCATCCGCCTCTACGAGTCCCTGGGCTTTCGCCTGCGCCGCACCACGCAGTTCCTGGCAGCACGGGTGCCGGAGCGGCTGGGGGAGGAGCGGGAGGCGGTGCCGGTGGCGTAGCCGGGTGGGAAACGGTCAGGGGCCTTCGGCGGGACCGGCCCATGCGTTGTACCGCGTCAGGTACTCCGCGAAGCGGGCCAGATCCTCCGGCGGCCACTGCGCCAGACGTTCACGGAAGGCGGTGCGGCGGCTTTCGGTGACCCGGGCGAGGATGTGGCGGCCGGCGTCGGTGAGGTGGAGGACCTGGACGCGGTGGTCCTCGGGGTCCTGGCGCCGTTCGATCAGGGCGGCGCGCTCCAGGGCGGCGACCTGACGGCTCACCGTGGACTTGTCCAGGGCGTAGTGCGCGGCGAGGTCGGTGGCCCGGCAGCCGCCGCTCTCCTCCAGGTGGCCGAGGAGCGTGTACGACACCAGCGACAGCTCCGGGTGCAGCCGGCCCGCCGAGGCCCGGGCCCGCCGGGCGAAGACCGTCATCTCCCGCTGGATCGTCTCCACGGCCTCGGCTGCTTCCACTGGAACTCCCTCGCCTGCCTGGTTGCATAGTACAACCGGAGGCGTTGGGGTAGGGTGGCCGTCCGGCTGCGGAGGCTCCCAGTCGTGCGAGGCCGAGGAGGTGAGACCCATTACCGCGGTGTCAGGTCGGGTGCTCTCACCTCGTGTCGGCGTGGACCGCCGCCCGTAGGCGACCACGAGCGCCCTTCGGCTTCCGAAAGGCTTCTCGGCTCCATGCCCTCCCCTTTTTCCTCCCCTTCTCCATCCTCTTCTTCTTCGGCCTCTCCTTCAGTGCGTCAGTCGGCGTCCTCTTCCTCGGTCCGTGACGGCCTCGTCGCCGTTCTACGGGCAGCTGGGTGCGTTTTCGCCGAGGACGAGGCTCAGTTGATCCTCACCGCGGCCCGGACTCCGCAGGAGGCCGCCGCCATGGCGGAGCGCCGCGCCGCGGGTCTGCCCCTCGAACACGTCGTCGGCTGGGCCGAGTTCCACGGTCTGCGCATCACCGTCGAGCCGGGTGTCTTCGTGCCCCGCCGCCGCACCGAGTTCCTCGTCGACCAGGCCCTCGCCGCGGCGCCGCACGCCTGCGTCGTCGTCGACCTGTGCTGCGGCTCGGGCGCGGTCGGCGCCGCCCTCGCCGCCTCCCTGAACCAAGTCGAGCTGCACGCCGCGGACATCGACCCGGCGGCCGTGCGCTGTGCGCGGCGCAACATCGCCGGTCACGGCGGACACGCCTACACCGGCGACCTGTTCGAGGCGCTGCCCGCCCGACTCCGCGGCCGGGTCGACATCCTGGCCGCCAACGTGCCGTACGTCCCCACCGGCGAGGTCCCGCTGCTGCCGGCGGAGGCCCGCGAGCACGAGCCGCTCACCGCACTCGACGGCGGCGGCGACGGGCTGGACGTGCTGCGCCGGGTGGCCGCCGAGGCGCCGCACTGGCTCGCCCCCGGCGGCTGCCTCCTGGTCGAGACCAGTGAGCGTCAGGCCCCGGCCGCCGTCGAGGCGTTCACCGACGCCGGCCTGGCGGTGCGTCTGGCGCGCGACGAGGAGCTGTACGCCCACGTGGTCGTCGGCGCCAGGGTCAGGTAGCGGCGCCGCTGCCCGTGGGGCTGGGGGAGCGGTCGTTCCCGCGGTCCCACGGGCCGTGGCCCGGGAAGCCGCCGCGCCGGTCGCCCGGGCCGTGGTCGTCGAAGGCGCCCGACAGGACGCGCTCGGCCGTGTTGGCGTCGCCGGAACGGGACCCGACGACGTACACCGTGTCGCCCTTCTTCAGCGCGCCGGCCCCGGAGCCGGAGCCGCCGTCGGACCGGACGGAGGTGTCCGAAGGCACCGTCCACGTCCATGAGGCGCCGTCCTCGCTCCTGACGGTGACGCGGTCGTCGTTCACCTTCTCCACCGTCCCTCGCTGCCACACGCGGACGACCCACTTGCCGGTGTCGGGGTCCTTGACGGTCGCCTCACCGTGCACCGCGTCGCCGCCCATGCCGAACCACGGGCCGCCGTGACCGTGCCGTCCGCCGGGGCCCTCGGAGGAGGACGCGGACGGCGACGCGGAGGGTGAGCCGCCGTCCGAGCCGTTCGTCGCCGCGTAGGCGACGGTGCCGCCGAGCGCCAGTACGGCGACGGTCGTGGCCGCGATCACCGCCCGTCCGCGGGCGGACCGCCGCTGCCACAGGGCGCGCAGATGGGCGCGTTCCCGTTCCTCGTCGACCGGTCCCGACAGCAGTTCGACCTCGTGCGGACCTTCCGGCCCTTGCGGCTCCTGCATCACGGCTCACTCTCCTCGGCCACGACGGCGGCACCACTGCCACGCCTCACTGTGATTGTCCGAGGAACCCGGTAAGGAACAGGTAACACAAGCCTGTGAATCGGGGCGAAGGGACCTGGCTCAGGCGGTGGGCCGTGCCCGTGCCACCAGCAGCGCCACGTCGTCGTGGTTGTCGGGGTGGTGCAACGCGCTCAGCAGCAGGTCGCACAGCTCCTCCAGGGGGCGCGCGGGGTCGTCGAGCAGCTCCAGCAGCGCCTCCAGGCGCTCGTCGAGGGAGTGCACGCGGGTCTCGACGAGCCCGTCCGTGTACAGCACCAGCTGGTCGCCGGGCGCGAAGTCGACGTCGGTCGTGGAGAACGCCACCCCGCCCACGCCGAGCGGCGCGCCGGTGGGCAGGTCGAGCAGCTCCGGCGGCCGGCCCGGCCGCACCCGGGCGGGCGGCAGATGCCCGGCGTTGGCGATCCGGCACTGCCCCAGCCGAGGGTCGTGGACGGCGTACACGCAGGTGGCGATGGAGTGGTCCAGGCCCTGGGTGATCCGGTCGAGGTGCTCCAGCAGGACCGCCGGGTCCAGGTCGAGGGAGGCCAGCGTGGTCGTCGCGGTGCGCAGCCGGCCCATCGTCGCGGCGGCGTCGATGCCGCTGCCCATCACGTCGCCGACGACGAGCGCCGTCTTGCCGTCCGGCAGCGGGATGACGTCGAACCAGTCGCCGCCGACCTCGGTGGTGGCCCCGGCCGGCTGGTAGCGGGAGGCGACCTCCAGGCCGCCGGTGACGGCCGGATGACTCGGCAGCAGGCTGCGCTGGAGGGTGAGCGCGGTGGTGCGGGCGTTCTGGTACCAGCGGGCGTTGTCGATCTGCACGGCGGCGCGCGCGGCCAGTTCCCGGGCGAGCAGCAGGTCGTCCCGGCCGAAGGGGAGCGGATGGTGGATCCGCTTCAGGTCGAGGGCGCCGAGCACCTCGCCCCGCGCTATGAGCGGCACCGCCAGATAGGAGTGGACGCCCGCCCGGGCCAGCAGCTCGGCCGACTCGGGGGAGCGGGCGATGCGCGCGAGGTCCTCGTCCTTGACCTGCGCGACCATGACCGGTTGGCCGGTGCGCACGCACTCCGTGATGAGCCGCTGCGGCCCGTAGCGGGCGACCTGGCCGGGTGGGTCGGAGGCCTGCAGGGCGTCGGGTGCGTTGTACACCCGGACCGCCAGGGCGCGGATCACCGCGTCCTCCGCGGGGCCGAGGCTGCTGCGCCGGCCCGCCACCACGGCGTCGAGCAGTTCCACCGCTGCCACGTCCGCCAGTTCCGGCACCGCCACGTCGGCCAGTTCGCGGGCGGTGCGCTCCAGGTCCAGCGTGGTGCCGATCCGGGCCGAGGCGTCCGCGATCAGCGCCAGCCGGCGGCGCGCCGTCTCCGCCTCGACGGCCGCCCGGTGCCGGTCGGTGACGTCGACGACCGAGGCGGCCACGCCCAGCACGGTGCCGCGGGCGTCCTCCAGGCGGTACAAGGAGACCGACCAGGCGTGGTCCTGGTCGGGGTCGGCGGGGGTGCGGCCGACCGTGAACCGGTCGACGAGCGGCTTCCCGGTCCGCAGCACCTGGCGGGCCGCGGACTCCAGGAGGTCCGCGTCCACCCGGGGCAGCACCTCGCCGACGGTCCGCCCGAGATGTTCCTCGACGGGCACACCGTTGATCCGTTCCATCGCGGAGTTGACCGAGACGTACCGCAGGTCGGTGTCCAGAACGGCGAGGCCGTTGGGGGACTGCTCGACCATCCGCGTGGACAGGGCCACGTCCCGCTCCAGCCGGCGCACCGTCGTGCGGTCGGCGGCGAGGCCCAGGGCGTACACGTCGCCCCGGTCGTCCATGAGCCGCATGTTGCGGAACTCCACCAACCGGGTGGTGCCGTCCTTGCGTCGGATGGGGAACGCACCCGCCCAGCTCCGGCCGGTGGCCATGACGTCCGCGAACAGTTTCACCACCAGGTCGACGTGCTGCTCGTGGACCATCACCCGGGCCGCGAACCGTCCCAGCGCCTCCTTCGCCGAGTAGCCGAACAGCTCTTCGGCCTGGGGACTCCACAGCGCGATTCGGCCTTCGGTGTCGAGTACCACCGAGGCCACGTTCAGCACGTCCAGCAGCCCGCTGGGGCCGGTCGGGCCGCCACCCTCAGCCGCGGACGATCCGCCTGCACTCATGCCACGCACCGCCTCCGGACATCGACGCGGCACGTCGTCCCCCGTGCCGACTCCCCCTGTTCTACCGCGCTCAACCCTTTTCTCCCACGCCTTGAGGGCCCTTCCCCATGCTCCTCCAGTACGGCTTCGCGCGCCGTTCTCCTCAGGGTCCGCACCTGTCCATCGCATTGGTCTGTACATGACCACATTGCCGGGCCAGACTGTCCGCCGAGCGCGCCCCACCCCCCTTGCCGAGGAGACCCATGCCCCTGCGCCCTGCCCGCCTGTGCCGTCCCCTGTCCGGGACCGCCCGCACCGCCCGCGCCGCCTTCCTCGCGCTGGCCGTCGCCACGGTCACCGCCCTCTCCGCGGCCCCGCCCGCCGCGGCCGCCGACACCTGGACCGAGGTCGGCTCCGACCGGGCCGACCCGCTGACCGAGAGTCAGGGCCTGGCGTCGGTCGAGACCCCGGCGAACAGCGCCAACCGCTACACCGGCATCGGCACCATCCCGCTCTCCGTCTCCACCCGGGGCTGGAACCACGTCGGCGACCCGGACGCCTCCTACGACGGCTACTACGTCGAGCCCTACCAGAGCGACTCGGGCGCCTCGAAGATGTACCGGGTGCAGGCCCCGGGCGGCGCCTGGTCGGAGTACGTGCACGCGCTCGGCTCGGGCGAGGCCCTCAACAACTCCTGGGTGGCGATCACCCCGGACAGCAAGTGGATGCTGTCGGGCGAGTGGGGCACCATGACCCGGTTCCTGGTCTTTCCGACGCCCGGCGCCAACGCCGCCGCCTCGCCCTCGGCGAACCTGCCCCAGGTGTCGACCGTCCGCCTCGACCACGCCGTACGCGACGTCCAGGGCTGCGACTTCACCGGCCCGACCACCCTGCTGTGCTCCTCCGACGACCCGGCCGGCGCCCTCTTCGGCATCACCAAGCCCCTCCTGCGGATCGACCTGTCCGCCGAGCCGAACGGCACCGCCGACGTCACCGGTCATGTGACCGCCCTGCGCCAGCTCCCGCTGCGCAGCTCCTGCTCCGGCACGTTCGAGGCGGAGGGCGTCGACTACGACCGCCGCAGCGGCACCCTGCGGGTGATCGTCGTCTCGCCCGGCTTCTGCGTGCTGACCGACAGCAAGACGTACCGCTTCACGCGGAGCTGAGCCCGGCGGGCGGTGGCGGCGGCTGCCGTCGCTGGTCCCGCTCGGAAAGTGGTGCTTTTCTGGGGATGTGGCGCGGTTCGCGGGGAACCCGCACTGCCGCGCCACCGCCACGAGAGGAGCGATCACGATGGATCGCGAACGATCGCACGAGGAGTCCGTCTCCGTCGAGATCAGCGGCTGCAACAAGGAGGACGCCCGGATCGTGTTCGACACGCTCAACGCGTGCTTCGAGTCGGACCGCGGCGCCGACGAGGCGCCGCAGCAACTGCACGAGACCCGCCCGATGGTGTGGCTCGGAACCTTCGAGGTCACCGAAGCGCACGACTGCGCCCGCCCGGCCAGGCTCTCGTCCTCCGTCGAGGCCGACGCGCAGGGCAGCTACTGGGCGATCGAGCGGCTCCGTTCGACGCTGGACTCGGTGTTCGCGGTACGCGACCTCTCCTCGGCCTCCGGAGACCAGGAGCGGGAGCTGCACGTACTGCTCGAAAGCCGGTGAGGCGGTGACCTGCGGCACATGACCCGGGGCCCATTGTGCAACTAGTTGCATAAACCGTGTGCGGTCCTCTAGAACTGGAGGGACTACCGCCGCGCACGGAGGCCTGCCCTGCCATGAGCCGTTACCCACACCTGCTGAGCCCGCTCGACCTGGGCTTCACCACGCTGCCCAACCGCGTCCTGATGGGCTCGATGCACGTCGGCCTGGAGGAGGCCGAGCGCGGCTTCGAACGCATGGCCGCGTTCTACGCCGCCCGCGCCCGAGGGGGAGTGGGCCTGATCGTCACCGGCGGCATCGCCCCCAACGACGAGGGCCGGCCGTACGAAGGCGGCGCCAAGCTCACCACGGACGCGGAGGCCGACCAGCACCGGCAGATCACCGACGCCGTGCACCGCGAGGGCGGCCGCATCGCGATGCAGATCCTGCACTTCGGCCGCTACGCCTACCACCGGGACCTCGTCGCCCCGAGCCCCCTCCAGGCCCCCATCAGCCCCTTCCCGCCCCGCGAGCTCACCGACGCCGACGTCGAGCGGACCATCGACGACTACGCCCGCGCCGCCCGCCTCGCCCGGCAGGCCGGCTACGACGGCGTCGAGATCATGGGTTCCGAGGGCTATCTCATCAACGAGTTCATCGCCGCGCAGACCAACCACCGCACCGACCGCTGGGGCGGCTCGTACGAGAACCGGATGCGGTTCCCCGTCGAGATCGTCCGCAGGGTGCGCGAGGCGGTCGGCGACGACTTCATCGTCGTCTACCGGCTGTCCATGCTCGACCTGGTGCCCGGCGGCTCCACCCTCGACGAGGTCGTCACCCTCGCCCGGGCCGTCGAGGCGGCCGGCGCGACCATCATCAACACCGGCATCGGCTGGCACGAGGCCCGCATCCCCACCATCGCCACGTCCGTGCCGCGCGGCGCCTACACCTGGGTGACGAAGAAGCTGATGGGCGCGGTGAACATCCCGCTCGTCATGACCAACCGCATCAACACCCCCGAAGTGGCCGAGGAGCTGCTCGCCGACGGCTGCGCCGACATGGTGTCGATGGCCCGCCCGATGCTCGCCGACCCGGAGTTCGTGAACAAGGCGGCCGAGGGGCGTCCCGAGGCCATCAACACCTGCATCGGCTGCAACCAGGCCTGCCTCGACCACACCTTCAGCGGCAAGATCACCTCCTGCCTGGTCAATCCGCGCGCCTGCCACGAGACCGAGCTGGTCCTCGCCCCGACCCGGCTGCGCAAGCGCGTCGCGGTGGTGGGCGCGGGCCCGGCGGGCCTCGCCTGCGCCGTCAGCGCCGCCGAACGCGGTCACGCGGTGACGTTGTTCGACGCCGCGAGCGAGATCGGCGGCCAGCTCAACGTCGCCCGCAAGGTCCCGGGCAAGCAGGAGTTCGACGAGACGCTGCGCTACTTCCGCCACCAGCTCGACGCGCACGGCGTGGACGTACGCCTCGACACCCCTGTGACGGCAGGCGACGTGGAGTCCTACGACGAGGTCGTCGTCGCCACCGGCGTCAGCCCCCGCACCCCCGACATCCCCGGCGTCGACCACCCGAGCGTCGTCGGCTACCTCGACGTCCTGCGCGACGGCGCGCCCGTCGGCGACCGCGTGGCGATCCTCGGCGCGGGCGGCATCGGCTTCGACGTCGCCGAGTTCCTCACCGACGGCGGCGACAAGGCGAGCGAGGACCCGGCGACGTACTTCCGCCAGTGGGGCGTCGACCTGGACTACCGCGCCCCCGGCGGTCTCGCCGCCCCCGAGCGCCCCGCTCCGCCGCGCGCCGTCCACCTGCTCCAGCGCAGGACGACCAAGGTCGGCGCGGGCCTCGGCAAGACCACCGGCTGGATCCACCGCACCGAGCTCAAGCACCGCGGCGTCACGATGGTCCCGGGCGTGCGCTACGACCGGATCGACGACGCGGGACTGCACGTCACCGTCGGCGAGCAGAGCACGGTCCTGGAGGTCGACACCATCGTGCTGTGCACCGGCCAGGACCCGCGCCGGGACCTGTACGAGGCGCTGATCGCCGCCGGCGTCCACGCGCACCTCATCGGCGGCGCCGACGTCGCCGCCGAACTGGACGCCAAGCGCGCCATCCAGCAGGGCACCGAGCTGGCGGCGGCGCTGTAGGGACGCGGGCCGGTTCGGGCGCGTCCCTAGGATGACCGCATGTCACTCCCGCACGCGATCCTCACCGCCCTGCTCGAGAGGCCCTCGTCCGGGCTGGATCTGACCCGCCGCTTCGACAAGTCGATCGGCTACTTCTGGTCGGCGACGCACCAGCAGATCTACCGCGAGCTGGGAAAGCTGGAGGCCGAGGGCCACATCAGGGCGCTGCCCGCCGAGCAGCCGGCCCGCGGGCAGAAGAAGGCCTACGAGGTCCTGCCCGCGGGCCGCGCCGAACTCGCGCGGTGGACGGCGGCCGCCCAGGACCCCAAGCCGCACCGCGACGCCCTGCTCCTGCGGCTGCGCGCCGCGGCCGTCGTCGGCACCGCGGGCCTGGAGGCCGACCTGCGCCGCCATCTCGAGCTGCACCGGCGGCAGTTGACCGAGTACGAGGAGATCGAGAAGCGCGACTTCCCGCCCGGCCCGGGCAGCGCGCAGGCCAGGCTCCAGCACCTGGTTTTGCGTGCGGGCATCGAACTGGAGACCTTCTGGACCCAGTGGCTCACCGAGGCTCTGCAGCAGCTGCCCGCCGCGGAGGAGACAGCGGACCAGGACCCGTACCGGACAGCGGGACAGGACCCGTACCAGGGCGGAACGCCCTAGGCCGTGTCTTCAATTGATCTTGAGTAGTGGATCATGGTCGTGTGATACGTCGCCATGAACTGTCTGATCAGGAGTGGGAGTTCCTCCGT